>DASYTM010000130.1:0-27945 GCA_036002345.1 Candidatus Methylomirabilota bacterium
CGATCGCGGGCGACGACGCGAAGGCCATCGCGGTCGCCCAGGACCTTATTCGCAAGATCGGATTCGAGCCGGTGCTCGTCGGCGGGCTCGCCATGGGCAAGCACCTGGTGCCCGGAACGCCGCTCGGCGGCGAGAAGACGCCCGCGGAGATTCGACAGATCGCCGGCACGCTGCGCTGATGGGGGAGGCATGATGCAACGAATCACCCCGTTCTTGTGGTTCGACAGCGTACGAGGGACGGTGAGTCAGCCTGGCATGGGAGGCCGGGCTGAATTGACAGTGCGGTAGCGATCCCCGGCCGAACACGCGTGCCGTGGCGCGCATTTGCGCTTTGGCATCCGTGTTGCGACGGAGGAGCGCGTGAAGAGCAGGACGCTCCTCCTTGCTCTCGCCGCGCTGCTGGCGCTCGGCTGTGGTGGCCGCACGTATCTCCTCCGCCACGATCTCCCCGCGGCCGAGCTCGGCGCGCTGGTCGACTCCGATCCGGCGCGGGACCTCCTCGCCGATCTGCTCGCGCGCCGCTCGAGCGATCCCCGCCTCACGGCGCTCGCCTCCCGTCCCGACGTCGTCCAGGAGATCGGCACGGGCATCGAGACCGACGTCTCGGTGGTGCGCGACCAGGCGCGGCTCCGCGAGCTGGCGCAGGACGTGTCGCTCGACTTCGCGGCGCTCTCGTTCGCCCGCGCGGTGAGCGCGGACGGACCGAGCCGGGCGGCGCAGGCGTCCTTTCACCGGTTCCTCGCCGACAGCGTGGTGGAGGCCGAGCAGAGCCTGCGGCGTCCCGGCGCCTTCCCGTACACGGTGCTGTTCGCGCCGTCGTGGATGTATCGAAGCCACCCCGAGACCGGCGCCGACTTCGCGCACCAGCGCCGGATCCTCGACCGTCTCGGCGTCGAGAACCGGCTCATCCCGAGCCGCCAGGATGCGTCGGTCGAGGACAACGCCGTGGCCATCGCTGCGGCGATCCGGGCCCACGCACGTGACGGCAACGGCCTGATCGTGGTGAGCGCCAGCAAGTCCGGCGCCGAAGCCGCGCTGGCGCTCTCGCGCGTGCTGGCGCCGGAGGAGGCCGCTCCGGTCGTTGCGTGGATCAACATCGTGGGCGCGCTGGGCGGCTCGCCGCTCGCTGACACCGCGCTGCGGCCGCCGACGTCCTGGGTGGCGCGTGGGGTCTTCTGGCTCCGGGGATGGAACTGGGCGGGCATGGTGTCGATGGCGACGGACGCGAGCCGTGAGCGGCTGCGCGGCGCCCGCATCCCAGAGTCGATCGCGGTCGTCAACGTGGTGGCCGTGCCGCTCTCGCGCACCGTCGGTCCCGCGGTGTGGTTTGGCTACAGCGTGCTCCGCCGCCACGGGCCCAATGACGGCGCGGTCCTGTTGACGGACACCGTGTGGCCCGGCGGCATCAACCTCGTCGCCATCGGTCCCGACCACCTCTTCGCGCCCCGGGAAGACGACGCGCACACGCTCGCGATGCTGCGGGCCGTCGCCGAGGCCATCCGGCCCTGACGCCTCGTGCGACAATGGCGCGCCCCACCGAGGTGACGCCATGGACCTGCTCGAGGCGCTCTACACGACCCGCGCGATGCGCCGGATGCAGCCGCGCGACATCCCGGATGAGCTGATTCCGCGCCTCCTCGACGCCGCGGTCCGCGCCCCGAGCGGAGGCGGCTTCCAGAACTGGTGCTTCATCGTGATCCGCGACCGCGAGATGAAGGCCTGGCTCGGCACGCTGTTCGAAGGCGACATCAAAGCCGCCCGGGCCGGGCGCTACAAGCCGCTCGAGGACGCCATCGCGCGCGGCGAGCGCAGCGAGCGGCTCGACGCGCACGCCGCCTTCGTGCGCTCCATGCTCCACCTCTCGGCCCACTTCGCCGAGATCCCGCTGCTCGTCGCGCCGCTCATTCAATCCGGCGAGAACGCCATCTGGCCCGGCGGCTCGATCTATCCCGCCGTGTGGAGCCTCCAGCTCGCGGCGCGGGCGCACGGGCTCGGCAGCGTTCCCGTGGGGAGCCTGGCGCGACACCAGGCGGAGATCTTTCCGCGCCTCGGCGTGCCGGACAACGACGGGTGGATGCTGGCGAGCATCGTGGCCCTGGGGTACCCGACGGGCCGGTGGGGGGTGGCGCCACGGAAGGCGGCCCATGAGGTAACCTTCATCGAGCGATTCGGCCAGCGGCCGACCTGGACGGTGCCCAAGCCGCTCTGGCCCTGAAGCAACCCGACGTCAACAGGGGAGATGCTCATGATCGACGCAACCCGCGCCCGGTGGCTGGTCGTCCTGCTCGGTCTTTCGCTCGTCCTCGCGGTGTCCGCGCGCGCGCAGGCGCCCGTCACGCTGAACCTCGTGTCGTGGAGCTACGGCGTCGACATCGTGCGCGACAACATCGGCAAGTTCCAGCAGAAGTATCCCGGCGTCACCGTCAACTACAGCGACTTCTCGTGGGCGACGTACCACGACGCCATGGTGGCGCGCTTCGTGAGCAAGACGCCGACGGACGTCCTCTATTCGTCGGACCACTGGCTGCAGGAATGGGCGGCCGCGGGCTGGATCGTGCCCGTCGACGAGTCGTTCCCCCAGGTCCGCCAGTACCTGACGGAGTACTCGCCGTTCGTGCGCGAGGCGCTCACCTACAAGGGACGGATCTACGGCACGCCGTACTATGCCGACACGTTCATCTTCGTGTACAACGCCGATCACCTCAAGCGCGCCGGCTTCGCCGCGCCGCCCGGCACGCTCGAGGAGCTGACGAAGCAGGCGGAGGCCATCAAGGCCAAGGGCATCGCGGAGTTTCCCGTGGTGCTGGCCTGGGGCCAGCAGGATCCGTTCTCGATCGAGAGCTTCACGGGCCTCGTCTTCGCGCAGCGCAACGGCTCGCTCTTCGACAAGGATCTCAACCCCGTCTTCAAGAATCCGGGCAGCGCCGCCGAGAAGGTCGTGACGTGGGCCGCCGACGCGCTGGGGACGAAGAAGATCCTCAGCCCGACCTCGCTCCAGGCCGCGAACGTGGATCAGATCCGCGCCCTGCAGTCGGGCGCGGCCACCTTCGGGCTCATCCCGTCGTACTCGCTGGCCGTGCTCAACGACCCGGGGCAGACGCAGCAGGCCGGCAAGTTCAAGATCGGCCTGATGCCCGGTGAGAGCCGCGCCACCGTCGGCTTCATCCGCTTCTATGCGATCACCGCCCAGGCCCCGCGCCGGGGCAAGGACGTCATGACGGCGGCCTGGAACTTCCTCGACTACTTCGGCGGCAAGACCGACGGCGAGTACCGGGTGACCAAGCGCTGGTCGCTCGAGAAGGGGCTCGGCTTCGCGCAGACCGCGCTCTTCGCCGACAAGGACATCCGCGCGGCCTTCGGCAAGTGGGCCGACGTCGACATGCTGCAGAAGCAGGCGCAGCTCGCCCGCGCGAAGGAAGGCATGACGCCCTACTACGGGACGTGGGACGTCTTCAGCCGCGCCGAGCTGCACAAGGCGTACCTCGGCCAGCAGAAGCCCGCGGACACGCTGGCGGCCATGGCCAAGAAGTGGGAGGAGCTCAAAGCCAAGGCCAAGTGACCAAGCCTTCGCTCTATCCCTACGCGACCATCCTGCCCGTCATGCTGGTGGTCGCGGTCTTCACGGTCTACCCGCTGCTCCACAGCGTGTACCTGAGCGTGCACGAGAACGTCCTCACGCGGCCGCTCGACAACGATTTCGTCGGGCTGCAGAACTTCCGGGAGGTCGTCACCGGCTATTACTTCTGGCGGTCGCTGTGGTCCACCGCCGTGTTCGCGGTGATGGCGGTGGCGGCGGTGACCCTCTACGGCCTCGGCGTGGCGCTGCTCCTCGACCAGGCCGTGCTCGGCAGCGCGCTCCTCAAGATCGTCGTGCTCCTGCCCTGGGCCATTCCCGCCGTGATCAGCGGCATCATCTGGCGCTGGATCTTCGACGGCGATTACGGCGTGCTCAACGGCCTGCTCCTCGTCACCGGCGCCGTCGAGCGCTACGTGCCCTGGATGAGCCAGACGTTCAGCGCGCGGCTCTGCATGGTGGTCGCTCACGTGTGGAAGCAGGGCCCGCTCGCGGCCGTCTTCCTCCTGGCCGCGCTGCAGGTCATCCCCGCCGAGCTCTACGCCGCCGCCCGCATCGACGGCGCCGGGCGCTGGAACGGCTTCCGCTTCGTGACCCTGCCGTATCTGAAGGCGACGCTGGCCCTCGTGCTCATCTACGAGACGATCGTCGCCGTCGCCACCTTCGATCTCGTCTACGTGATGACGGGCGGCGGGCCGGCGGACGCCACCGCGATCATCGGCTGGTACGCCTACACGGAGATCTTCCGCTTCCTCAACCTGGGCCACGGCGCCGCCCTGGCCATCATCCTCGGCGTGCTGCTGCTCGGCCTCGTGATGGTCTACCTGCGCCTGCTCCGCGCGGAGGAGGCCACGTGAGCGCGGGACGCGGGCGGTCCCGGGCGCGCCGGCTCGAGTCGCTCGCGCTGAATCTCGCGTGCGTCGTGGTCGCGCTCTTCATCCTCGCGCCGTTCGCCTGGATGCTCATCTGCAGCGTGGCGGGCGAGGCCGAGCTGACACGGCGGCCGCCCGTCTTCGTCCCGGCGCCGCCGACGCTGGCCAACTACGCGTTCATCTTCACGGGGCAGATGCCGTCGGACCGGACGCGGCACGGGATCTTCGTGTGGCAGACCTCGCACGAGGTGCGGCTGCTGCTGCCCGCCCTTCGCAACAGCTTCATCGTGGCGCTCTCGGTGATGGCGGCCAACGTCGTCTTCGGCGCCCTGGCCGCCTACAGCTTCGCGCGCGTCGCCTTCCACGGCCGGCGCTCCGCGTACGTCTTCATCCTCACGAGCCGGCTCCTGCCCGCGGTGGCCGTGGCCATTCCCTTCTATGCGATCGTCCAGCGGCTCGAGCTGCTCGACACCTACCGCGCGCTCGTCCTCGTCTACCTCGCGTTCACGTTTCCCTTCACGGTCTACTTCCTTTCCGTGTATTTCCGGTACCTGCCCGCCGAGGTCGAGGAGGCGGCTCTCCTCGACGGCTGCACGCGCTTTCAGACGCTCCTGCGCGTGGTGGTGCCGTGCGCGGTGCCCGGGCTGGTGGCCGCCGCGGCCTTCGCGTTCATGACCGCGTACAACGAGTTCCTCTTCGCGCTGCTGCTGACGCAGACGATCGCCGCGCAGACGATGCCGGTGCTGCTCGCGGCGGTCGCCACCAACCCGGCCGTGAGCCACGCGCTGCTCGCCGCGTGCGTGATCCTGGCCATCGTGCCGCCGGCCATTCTCGCCGTCGTGCTCCGCCGCTATCTCACGAGCGGGCTCGTGGCCTCCGTGGCGCGCTAGATCGAGGGGCGCCACGGCTGCGCCGGGGCGCCTCCGAGCGCGGGGGGTTTGGGGGCCATGTCGGGGCCCCCAACTCAATAGCCGCGCGAAGGCGCGGCGCAGTAAAGGGCTGACGGCCGGCGGCGCGGGGCGCGAGGGCGTCGGCGATCGCGTTCGAGATCGCCGCGGAGGCGCCCATCACGCCGCCCTCCGCCATGCCCTTCATGCCGAGCGGCGTGCCCGGATCGGGCCGCTCCAGGTGCTCGACCGCGAAGGGGGGCAGCTGCGCCGCCGTGGGCACCGCGTAGTCGAGGAACGTGGCGCTGTGATTCTGTCCGTCCGCGCCGTACACGACCTCCTCGAAGAGCGCGCCGGCGAGGCCCTGCGCCGTCGCGCCGTGGAGCTGGCCCTCCACGACGAGGGGATTGAGCAGGCGCCCGCAGTCCTCGACGATCGTGTAGCGCGGGATCGTCACGACGCCCGTCTCGCCGTCGATCTCGACCTCGCAGACGTGCGTTCCGCTCGAAAAGGTCAGGGCCGGCGGGTCGAACGCGTGCGTGGCTTCGAGGCCGGGCTCCATCCCCGGCGGCAGCTCCGTCGGCGCCAGGTACGCCTTCTGCGCGATCTGCGCGAGCGTGAAGCCCGCGGCCGGCGCCCCGCGCACCTGCACCCGCCCGCCGGCGAATTCCAGGTCCTCGGCCGGCGCTTCCAGGAGGTGCGCGGCGATGGTCAGGATCTTCTGCTTGAGCCCGCGCGCGGCGCCGAGCGCGGCGCCGGCGCTGACCACGCCGCCGCGGCTCCCCCGGGTGCCCATGCCGTACGGCGCCGCGGCCGTATCGCCGGCGTGGACGCGCACCTGCTCGATGGGAATCGCGAACGCGTCCGCCAGAGCCTGGGCGACCGTCGTCAGGTGGCCCTGTCCCTGGCTCACGACGCCGATCTGGGCCGACACCGCGCCGCTCGGCTCGACGCGGACGATCGCCGCGTCGTGGCCGGATCCGGGAATGCCGGCCGTCTTGTAGAACTCGGAGCCGTACGTGTTCGGCTCGACGTACGTCGCCACGCCGATGCCGGTGAGACGTCCTGCCGAGCGGGCGTGCGCCTGCGCGCGCCGCCGCTCCACGTAGCCGAACGCCGACAGTGCGCGCTCCAGCGTGTCGCGCGGATACACCGAGCGATACGTCAGCCCGGTGGCCGTCGCGTACGGCAGGTCGGACTCCGTGAGCATGTTGCGGCGCCGCACCTCGACGGGGTCGAGCGAAAGCGCGCGCGCCACCGCGTCGATGGTGCCCTCGGTGACCCAGCTGCAGATGAGCATCGGCGCTCGATACGGACCGGACGGGCACTTGTTGGTCAGCACGGCGCTGATCGCGTAGCGATAGTCGTGCAACCGGTACGCGCCCGGGATCATCATCCCGACGACGCGCGCCATGTAGTTCGCCGGGAAGTAGGCGTAGGCGCCGAAGTCGGCGAGGATCCGCGCGTCGATGCCGAGGATCGTGCCGTCCGCGCTCACGGCGGCGCGGACGTCCACGATGTCCTCGCGGGCGTGGAGCGAGGCGAGCAGATTCTCGCGCCGCGTCTCGATCCAGCGCACGGGGCGCCCGAGCAGCCGCGCCGCCGCCGCCGTGACGAGCTCCTCGCGGTAGAGCGGGATCTTCTGACCGAAGCCGCCGCCGACGTCCGGCGTGATCACGCGCACGGCGCTCTCGGGGATCCCGAGCCGCGCCGCCAGCGCCGAGCGGATCGGGTGCGGAATCTGGGTCGAGTGCCAGAACGTGAGCGTCTCGTCGCCGGACAGCCAGTGGGCGAGGCAGCCGCGGGGCTCGAGCGGCGCGTGCGTCTGGCGGCCCTGGTGGAAGCGGGCCTCGACGACGCGGTCGGCGCGGCCGAGCGCGGCGTCGACGTCGCCATGGGCGAACACCCCGCCGTACGCGCGATTGGCCGGGATCGTCTCGTCGACGAGCGGGAGGCCGGGATCGCCGGCGTGCTCGGGATCGACGACGGCCGCCAGCGGCGCGTACACGACGTCGACGAGCGCGCAGGCGTCCTCGACCTGATATCGGTCCTCGCCGACGACACAGGCGACGGGATCGCCGACGAAGCGGACCTTGCCGGTGGGCAGTGCCGGCATCTCGATGGGCAGGAGCCCCTCGATCGGCGGCGCGATGCGCAGGGGCGAGGTCAGTCGGGCGAGATCGGCACCGGTCAGCACCGCCACGATGCCCGCGGCCCTCCGCGCGGATCCCGTGTCGAGCCGCCGGATGCGCGCGTGCGCGTGGGGGCTGCGCACGAAGGCGGCGTGCAGCAGGCCCGGCGCGGTCAGATCGCCGATGTAGCCGCCGCGCCCCAGACAGAGCTTGCGCGTCTCGCGTGGGCTCAGCGCCGCGCCGACGTAGCTCTGCCGTGGCTCGCTCACGGCGCGATTGTACCGGGCCGTACCTCGCGCAGCCGGCGCTCGAGAAACCGGCGCTCGGCGTCGTTGGTGACGAGTCCCAGGGCCCGCGCGTAGCTCTCCGCGGCTTCCGCCTTCGCGCCGAGCCGCCGCAGCAGGTCGGCGCGCGCGGAGTGCAGCAGGTGGTAGCGGTCGAGGTCGCGGGCCAGCGCGTCCATCAGCGTCAGCCCCGCCCGCGGGCCGTACGCCATCGCCACCGCCGCCGCGCGGTTCAGCGACACGATCGGCGACGGCTCGACCCGCTCGAGCACTCCGTAGAGCCGCACGATCTGCGACCAGTCCGTGTCCTCCGCGCGTGCCGCCTGGCAGTGCAGCGCCGCGATGGCGGCCTGGAGCGCGTACGGCCCGGGGCCGCCGCGCAGCGCCTCCTCGACGAGCGGCAGGGCCTCCGCGATCGCCACCTGGTCCCAGCGGCCGCGATCCTGGTCCTCGAGCAGAACGAGATCGCCGGCGGCGTCGAGCCGCGCCTGCCGCCGCGAGTCGTGGAGCAGCATGAGCCCGAGGAGGCCCGTCGCCTCGGCGGGCGGCCGCGGCGCCATCAGCGTGCGGACGAGCCGGGCCAGGCGGATGGCCTCCCCCGAGAGATCGGTCCGCACGAGCGCCTCGCCGCGCGTCGCCGCGTAGCCCTCGGTGAAGACGAGATAGACGACGGCCAGCACCGCCTCGAGGCGCGCCGGCATCTCGGCCGTGTCGGGCACGGTGTAGGGAATGCGCGCGTCGCGGATCTTGCCCTTGGCGCGCACGAGCCGCTGCGCCATCGTCGCGGTCGGGACGAGGAACGCGCGCGCGATCTCGTCGGTCTCGAGGCCGCCCAGGATGCGGAGCGTCAGCGCGACCTGGGCCTCGGGGGCCAGCGCCGGGTGGCAGCACGTGAAGATCAGCCGGAGGCGATCGTCGGAGATCTCGCGGGGGTCGTACTCCGGCGGCGGGACGGCGACCGGACCCTCGGACTCGGCGTACCCCTCGAGCTTCTGGTCGAAGCGCACCCGGCGCCGGATGCGGTCGATGGCCTTGTGACGGGCGGTCTGGATGATCCAGGCGCGCGGAAACTCCGGAACCCCGGAGACCCGCCACTGCTCGGCGGCGGCGGCAAACGCCTCCTGGGCCGCCTCCTCGGCCACGTCGAAGTCTCCGACCAGCCGGATCAAGGTGGCCACGATCCGGCCCCAATCCCCGCGATAAACAACGTCAACCGCCGCGTCGGCGTTCGTCGCGTGCACCACGGGAGATAATTTACGCCGGGTGTCGATCCGGCCACCGCTCGTTCGACTCACTGATGGAGGCACACGTGAAATACATGCTCCTGATTTGCCGCGACGAGCCGGCCTGGGAGGCGATGAGCCTGCCCGAGCGGCAACAGATCTACGCCGACACCTTCAAGCTCTCGGAGGAGCTGGCGGCGCGCGGGCAGTACCTGGGCGGCAACCCGCTGCATCCCTCATCGGCGGCGACGAGCGTCCGGGTGCGCGACGGCAAGCGCCTCGTCACCGACGGCCCGTTCGCGGAGACGCGGGAGCAGCTCGGCGGCTACATGATCATCGACGTCAAGAACCTCGACGAAGCCATCGCCATCGCGGGCCGCATCCCCCTGGCCCGCACGAGCACCATCGAGATCCGGCCGGTACGGGAGGGGCAGCCGACGTGATGTGCCGCATCGATCTTCGCCCGGGAGGCATCACACTCGGGCAGGGAGGGAACCGGTCGTGAACGTGGCACTGTGGATCGTTCAGGTGCTGCTCGCGGGCCTCTTCGTCTTCGCGGGCGGCTTCAAGCTGCTGATGATGCCGATCGCGGAGCTGACCAAGCAGACGGGATTCTCCGCGTGGTTCATCCGGTTCATCTCGGTCGCCGAGCTGCTCGGTGGGCTCGGGCTGGTCCTGCCCGGGCTTTTGCGCATCGCGCCGGGGCTGACGCCGCTGGCGGCCCTGGGCCTCACCATCATCATGATCGGTGCGGCGGTGGTCTCGCTCCCGATGGGGATCGGGGCGGCGCTGATGCCGTTCGTGGTCGGCCTGCTCCTGGTGTTCGTGGCGGTGGGCCGCTGGCGGCTGGCGCCGTCGGACTTCCGAGTTCACGTTCCGGCCCGAGGGCGATCGCACCGTCGTGACGTGGAGCATGACGGGCCGGCATAGTACCGTTGGCAAACGGGAAGGAGCAAGGTATGAGCCGGATTCGGTTGCTGGTCGGCACGCGCAAGGGCGCCTTCGTTATGACGGCGGACGGCAAGCGCGATCGGTGGGACGTCAGCGGCCCGCACTTCGGGGGCTGGGAGATGTACCACCTCAAGGGATCGCCCGCCGATCCCAATCGCCTCTACGCCTCGCAGTCGAGCGGCTGGTTCGGCCAGCTGATCCAGCGCTCCAACGACGGCGGCAAGACGTGGGAGGCGGTCGGAAACAAGTTCGCCTACGACGGCCCCACCGGCACGCACCTCTGGTACGACGGCACGCCGCACCCGTGGGCGTTCGCGCGCGTGTGGCACCTCGAGCCGTCGCTCACGGATCCCGACACCGTCTACGCGGGCGTCGAGGACGCCGCGCTCTTCAAGACGACTGACGGCGGCCAGACGTGGCAGGAGCTGCCCGGGTTGCGCACCCACGGCTCGGCGTCCGTGTGGCAGCCGGGCGCGGGCGGGATGTGCCTGCACACGATCCTGCTGGACCCGAGCACGCCGGGGCGGATGTTCATCGCCATCTCCGCGGCCGGCGCGTTCCGCAGCGACGACGCGGGCAAGACGTGGCAGCCGATCAACCGCGGCCTGCGCTCCGAGCAGATCCCCAACCCGACCGCGGAGGTCGGCCACTGCGTGCACCGGCTCGCGATGCACCGGTCGCGCCCGGGCGTGCTGTTCATGCAGAAGCACTGGGACGTGATGCGCAGCGACGACGCCGGCGAGTCGTGGCGGGAGGTGAGCGGCAACCTGCCCACCGACTTCGGCTTCCCGATCGACGTGCACGCGCACGAGCCCGAGACGATCTACGTCGTCCCGATCAAGAGCGACTCCGAGCACTATCCGCCCGAGGGCAAGCTGCGCGTCTACCGCAGCCGGACGGGCGGCACCGAGTGGGAAGCGCTCACGAAGGGACTCCCGCAGAGCCATTGCTACGTCAACGTGCTGCGCGACGCGATGGCGGTGGACGCGCTCGATCCGTGCGGCGTGTACTTCGGCACCACGGGCGGGCAGGTCTACGGCTCCGCCGACGCCGGGAACAACTGGGCGCCGATCGTCCGCGACCTGCCGTCCGTCGTGTCCGTCGAGGCCCAGACCCTGCCATGATCCGCGTGGTGCTGCCCGCGCATCTGCGCACGCTCGCCCACGTCAGCGGCGAAGTGAAGATCCACGTCGAGGGGCCGGTCACGCAGCGCGCGGTGCTGGACGCGCTGGAAGCCGCCTATCCGATGCTGCGCGGAACGATTCGCGACCACGTCACGCAGCAGCGCCGGGCGTTCCTGAGGCTCTTCGCGTGCGAGCAGGACCTGTCACACGAGTCGCCGGACGCGCCGTTGCCCGACGCGGTCGCCAAGGGCACGGAGCCGCTCCTGGTCGTGGGCGCCATGGCGGGAGGCTAGAGCGTGAAGATCTTCTACGGCTGGGTCATCGTCGGCGCCGGCATCCTGATCACCTGCATCGGCCTCGGCACGGCGCTCTGCCTCGGCGTGTTCCTCACGCCGATGGCGGGCGCGCTCGGCTGGTCGCGCACCGGCATCTCGACGGCCGCCACCATCGCGTTCCTCTGCATGGGCGTCGGCTCCTTCGCCTGGGGCGCGCTGTCGGACCGTTACGGCACGCGCGTGGTCGTGCTGTGCGGCGGCGTCCTGCTCGGCCTCGGCCTCGTGACGGCGAGCCAGGCCGCCACCCTGCTGCAATTCCAGCTCCTGTTCGGCATCCTCGTCGGGCTCGCCGCGGGCAGCTTCTACGCGCCGCTCACCGCGACGACCACGCGGTGGTTCACGCGGAACCGCAGCCTCGCCGTCGCCCTGGTCTCGGCGGGGATCGGGCTCGGCTCGATGACGGTGGCGCCGCTCGCGCGCTGGCTCATCACCACCTACGAATGGCGCATGGCCATGCTCCTGCTCGGCGACCTCGCGTGGCTCGTGGTCATTCCCCTGGCGCTGCTCGTGCGCAACCCGCCCGCGACGCCGGCGTCGGCCGGCGCGGCGACGGCGGGAGCCGGGGGCCGGGAATTCACGGCCGGTGAAGCGCTGCGCACGCCGCAGTTCGCCGCCATCGCCCTCACGCACTTCGCGTGCTGCGCGGCCCACTCGGGGCCGATCTTCCACATGGTCGCCAACGCCATCGACCACGGGATCGCCACCATGGCCGCCGCCACCGTGTTCGGCGCGGCGGGGCTGGCCTCGCTGAGCGGCCGCGTGGTCTGCGGGCTCGTGGCCGATCGCGTCGGCGCCAAGCCCACGCTGCTGATCGGGCTCGCCATCCAGGCGATCGCCGTCAGCCTCTACCTGGGCACGCGCGAGCTCGCGAGCTTCTCCCTGCTCGCGCTCGTGTTCGGCTTCGCCTACGGCGGCGTGATGCCGCTCTATCCGATCCTCATCCGCGAGTACTTCGGCGCGCGCATCATGGGCACCGCCTTCGGCGCGGTGGCCTTCGCGTCCACGCTCGGCATGGCGCTCGGGCCATGGGCGGGCGGCTGGCTGTTCGACGCGTTCGGCAGCTACTTCTGGCTGTTCATGGGCTCGTTCGGGATCGGCCTGGGGGCGGTGGCCATCGCCGTCACGTTCCGGCCGCCGCGCACGGTGGAGGTGAAGCTCCAGCCCGCTTGACAGCATCGCCCCCCGAGGCGATTCTCCGGCCCCGTGGATCTGGTCATCGTCCTGGTGCTGAACGGCCTCGTGTGGGGCCTGATCATCGCGCTCATCGCGCTCGGGCTCTCGATCATCTTCGGCCTGCTCGACTTCATCAACGTGGCGCACGGCGACTTCTTCATGGTCGGCGCCGTGCTCGCGTGGTCGACCATCGATCTCTTCGGCAATTTCTGGCTGGCCTTCCTCGTGGTGCCCCTCGTCGGGCTCGTGGCGGGCGCTGCCATCGAGCGCGGGATCCTCCGTCCGGTCGAGAACTCCGCGTCGCTGTCGATCGTGGCGGCCTTCGGCCTGTCGCTGATCCTGCAGGAGGGCGTGCGCGCGACGTTCGGCGCCACGCCGAAGCGGATCCTCGACCCCATCGGCGTCACCTTCCACGTCTTCACCGTCAACTACCAGCTCTATCGGATCTTCGCGGCCGGCGTGGCCGTCGTCGCGCTGCTGCTCTTCTTCCTGTTCCTGCAGAAGACCAAGTTCGGGACGTGGATGCGCGCGGTGCGGCAGGATCGCGAGACGGCGGTGGCCATGGGCGTGCCCGCCGACCGCGTGTTCATGGCGACGTTCGGGCTGGGCATGGCCATGGCCATGCTCGGCGGGGTGGTGGCCGCGCCGATCACCTCCGTGGAGTTCCGGCTGGGCCTGGACGTGCTGCCCATCTGCTTCATCGCCGTCATCATCGGCGGGCTCGGCAACCTGCCCGGGACGGCGACGGCGGCCGTGCTGCTCTCGGTGCTGGAGGGGCTCATCACGAGCTTCACGGAGCCGACGACGGCGCGGATCATCTCGCTCATCCTGATGAGCGGAGTCCTGCTGCTCCGTCCCCAGGGCATCTTCGCGCGAGCCGGACGGTGACGGCCGCGCGCACCGCGCTGGGACTCGGCGCCCTCTTCGGCGCACTGCCGTGGCTGATCGCCGACTACCACCGGCTCTTCGTCGCGGAGATCCTCATCTGGGGGCTCTTCGCCATGTCGGTCGGCATGGTCTACGGCTACGGCGGCATGCTGTCCTTCGCGCAGGCCGTCTTCTTCGGCTGGGGCTGCTGGGGCTACAACGTGGCGTCGTTCCTCTTGCAGTGGAACACGTGGGGGGCCCTGGCGCTGGCCATGACGGCGGCGGCGGTCTTCGCCGTTCCCATCGGCTACATCGCCACGCGCGTGCGCCAGCATCACTTCCTCATCGTCACCGTCATCGTCTCGGTGCTCGTGTCCGCGGTGCTCTCCTCCGGCCACTGGCGCTGGATGGCCGGGCCCTACGTGACGCGCTCGCTGACGTTCGTGCCCGAGGTGCCGCTCGGCGTCGTGCGCCTCTCCTATGCGAACGATCTCGTCGCCTACTACTTCACGCTCGCCGTCGTCTCGCTCGCCTTCGCCGTCACCTGGACCATGGTGCAGTCGCCGTGGGGCCGCGCGCTGCTCGCCCAGCGCGACAACGAGTCGCGCGCCGCCCTCATCGGGCTGGACGTCAACCGGCTCCGCTGGTCGATGTTCGTCCTGGCGGCGGCGGTGGCCGGGCTGGCGGGCGCGCTCTACGCGCTCCTGGCCCGCTACACGAACCTCGAGTTCTTCGACTGGACCTATTCCGGGCGCGCCGTCGTCATGGCCGTGCTGGGCGGGACGGGCTCGCTGTTCGGCCCCTTCCTCGGGACGGCCGCCTACATGCTGACCGCCGAGATGCTCTCCGACGTCATGCGCCAGTCGATCCTCGTGTTCGCCGCGCTGCTCCTCATCGTGATCCGCGTCGCCCCCGACGGCCTCTGGGGACTGGCCGAGCGCCTGGCGGCCCGGGGACGCTCCTGAGCGCGCGCGCGCGGATGCTCGACGCGCTGGCCGTGCTCGCCGGGGGCGTGCTCGTCACCGCGCCGTGGTCGGTGCCGCTCGTGCTCGACCCGTTCTGGGTCACCGTGCTCGCCGAGAGCCTGCTCTGGAGCCTGTTCGCGGCCAGCGTGAATCTCCTCTTCGGCTACGTCGGGCTGCTCTCCTTCGGCCAGGCGCTCTACTTCGGCATGGGCGCCTACGGGGTGGCGCTCGGCGTGCAGACGTACGGGCTCGGCTTCTGGCCCGCCTTCGGGCTCGGCGTCGCGGTGGCCGTGGTCACGGCCGCGGCCGCCGGGATCTTCGCGGTGCGGCTGACGTGGCACTACTTCGCGATCATCACCGTCGTCTTCTCGCTCATCTTCTACTTCGTCGCGGTGGGCTGGAAGAGCTACACGGGCGGCGACGACGGGCTCAACTTCACGCCGCCGCCGGTGCTGAAGTGGGGCGGCCGGCAGTGGTCCGTGCTCGACGCGACCTTCCAGTACTACTTCGTGCTCGTGGTGGTGGCGCTCTGCTTCCTGCTCATGCGCGCCGTCCTCGCGAGCCCGCTGGGCCGCGCCTTCGTCGCCGTGCGGGAGAACGACGCGCGGGCCGCGCTGGTCGGGCTGGACTGTTATCGCATCCGCTACGCGGCCTTCGTCCTGTCCGGGTTCCTGGCGGGCGTGGCCGGCGTCCTCTTCGCGCTGTTCTCGCGCTACGTGTCGGCGCAGTACATGTTCTGGACGGTGTCGGGCGAGGGCGTGATCTGGACCATCGTGGGCGGCACCGGCACGCTGATCGGCCCGGTGCTGGGGACGCTGCTCTTGATCGTGCTGCGCGAGGAGCTGTCGGTGTACTGGGAGCACCACCTGCTCCTCGTCGGCGCCATCGTCATCCTCGTCGTCACGTGGGCGCCCGACGGCATCATGGGCCTGCTGCGCAAGTGGGCGGGCAGATGAAGCCACACGCATCTCGAACAGGCCACCCACGCCGCGACCCGGCCTCGCGGACCCCGCTACAATGAAAGAGCCGGTGCTCCGTCTGGAGGGCCTCACCAAGCGGTTCGGCGGGCTGACGGCCGTGAACGCCGTGGACTTCGTCCTCCCCGGGGGCGAGCTGCACGCGATCATCGGGCCCAACGGCGCCGGCAAGACGACGGTCTTCAACCTGATCTCGGGCCTGCTCCCGGCCGACGCCGGACGCATCATCTTCGCCGGGCGCGACATCTCCGGCCAGCCGCCCCATCGCATCTCGCGCCTGGGCATCGCCCGCACGCTCCAGGTGAAGAGCGTCTTCAACGGGCTCTCGGTCTACGACAACGTGTGGATCGCCGCCCAGACGCGCAAGGGGTTCCTCCACCCGCTGCGCCCGGCGCGCGCCTACCGCGACACGGACGCCAAGGTCCGCGGGCTCCTCGCCGAGGTCGGGCTCGCCGCCCACGCCGAGGAGCTCGCCGGCAACCTCTCCTACGGCGACGTGGCGCTGCTCGAGATCGCCATCGCGCTGGCCACGGACCCGCGGCTCCTGCTCCTGGACGAGCCCGTGGCGGGGATGAGCCCGTCGGAGACGGAGCGCGCCACGGCGAAGATCCGCGAGCTCGCCCGGCGCGTGGACGTCGTCCTGATCGAGCACGACATGGAGGTCGTGTTCGGCATCGCCGATCGCGTCACCGTGATGCACCAGGGCGCGATCCTCGCCGCCGGCAGCCCCGCCGAGGTGCGCCGCGACCGCCGGGTCCAGGACGCCTATCTCGGCGAAGGCGAGGAGGCGTAGCGTGCTCGAGCTCGCGCAGGTCCACGCGCACTACGGCAAGAGTCACGTGCTGCAGGGCGTGGACCTCACCGTCGGCGACGGGGAGGCCGTGGCCCTCCTGGGACGCAACGGCGTGGGCAAGACGACGACGCTGCGCACGATCATGCGGCTGACGCCCGCCACCGGGGGCGCCATCACCTTCGACGGCGCGCGCCTGGACCGCGTGGCGCCGGACCGCATCGCGGGCCACGGCGTCGGGTACGTGCCGCAGGGGCGCCGGATCTTTCCGCGGCTCACCGTGTGGGAGAACCTCTGCCTCGGGCTCGCGCGCGATCCCGACCAGGCGGCGCTGGCGCACATCTTCGAGCGCTTCCCCGTCCTCAAGGAGCGGCTGCGCCAGGCCGGCGGCACGCTCTCCGGCGGCGAGCAGCAGCAGCTCGCCATTGCGCGCTGCCTGGCCATGAAACCGAAGCTGCTGCTGCTGGACGAGCCGACGGAGGGGATCATGCCGCGGCTCGTGACGGCGATCCGCCGCGAGATCCGGTCGATCCACGCGAGCGGCGTCTCGATCCTGCTCGTCGAGCAGAACGTTCGCACCGCGCTCGCGGTGTGCGACCGCGTCTACATCATGGAAAAGGGCGTGATATCCTACCGCGGCACGGCGGCGGAGCTGCGCGCGAACCCCGACGCGCTCCACCGCTACCTGGGCGTTTCGATCTGACCGACGCGCACGCGACAACAAGGAGACCGTCATGGCTCTCACGCGCCGAACCTTCCTTCGTCGGACTCTCGCCGGCACCGTGGCCACGCAGGGCCTCAACCTGGCACTCGCTGGATGGGTGCACGCCAAGCCGAGCGGCCGGCCGATCGTCATCGGGCATCAGTGCGACCTGACGGGCGGCTTCTCGTCGTGGGGGTACTGGTGCGACAAGGCGGCGCGCACCGCCGTCGACTACCTGAACCAGAACAACGGCATCGCGGGGCGGCCCGTCGAGTACGTCGTGGAGGACACCGAGTCGAACCCGCCCACGGGCGCGCGGAAGTTCCGCTCGCTCGTCCAGCGCAACAAGGCCGACTTCATCATCGGTTCCGTCCACTCCGGGGTGTGTCTGGCCACCACGCCGATCGCCAAGGAGCTGAAGACCATCTACATCCCGCAGGCGATGGCCGAGGAGATCACCGGCTCCGCGGGGAGCCGCTACGTCTTCCGCGTGGGCAGCGACACGTACTCGCAGGCGGCGGCGGGCGCGACGTGGGCGCATCAGAACCTCGGCAAGACGTGGACCTTCATCTTCCTCGACTACGGCTGGGGCTGGAGCCACTACAACGAGCACAAGAAGGTGCTGGAGCGCGTGGGGGCGAAGATCAACGATCCCATCGCGGTGCCGCTCGACGCCAAGGACCTCCTGCCGTACCTCGCGAAGGTGCCGGCCGACACCCAGCAGCTCTACTCGATCTTCTTCGGCTCGTCGTCGGTGGCCTTCTACACGCAGTCCAAGTCGATGGGGCTCGATGCGAAGATGAACCGGTACTCGGTCATCTGCACGCACGAGGCGATCTCGCCCAAGGACCTCGGCGGCGCGTCGGAAGGCATCCACCTCCTCGAGTACCACCCGCGCAACCTGAACTTCAAGAACACGCCGCACAACAAGAAGGTGCGCGAGCTCCTGAAGGTCGACGCCGTCGACGGCAAGGAAGAGGGCTCGACCCGCATCATCGCCGGCAGCCACTACTGGGCCATCTGGGAGAGCGTGTTCTTCATCCAGAAGGCCGTCGAGAAGAGCGGCTGGAAGTCGAAGAGCGACACGCTGCCCTTCATGCAGGCCCTGGAGGGCATGCGCGTGGAAGAGTCGTTCGAGCACCCGCAGGGCGCCAAGTACATCCGGCCCACGGACCACAAGGCCGTGATCGACTTCCGCATGAGCCAGATCAAGAACGGCGAGCTGCACGTCAAGCACGTGGTCACGGCCGCGGAGGTGGAGAAGGCCTTCCCGCCGCGCCACGACTTCTCGAAAGAGTCGGTCTAGGGGCCGTGTTCGCGGCGAGCGTGCTCGGCCTGGCCGTGCTCTCGGTGCTCGTGCTGCCGCCGGCGCTGTTCGGCTGGCTCGCGTGGTGGCGGTTCGACGCGTTCCGCTTCACGTGGTACGTGCCGCACGAGGAGCTGGCGCAGGCGCTGCGCGCGCTCGATCCCACCGCGATCTTTCACGCGCCGCTCTTCGCGGCCAACATGACGAGCGGCCAGCCCGTCGCGAACATGTTCACGCTCACGGTCGGGCAGCTGATGCTCTCGCTCGTGCTGGGGGCCGCCATCGGCGCGAACCTGCTCGCGGCCCTGCGCCCGGGGCCGCGGGCGGGCGTCACGGCCGGGATCGTGCTGGCGCTGGTGGCGACGGCGGCAGCGAGCTCCACGGGGCTCGTCGGCTGCCACGCGGGCCTCGCGGGCGGCCTCATCACGCTGGTCGGCGTCAACGGCGCCACCGCGGCCACGCTCGCGACGTGGTCGCCGCTCGCGCAGATCGCGCTCGCGTCCGCGCTCTTCTTGACGCCGGCGCTTCGCTGGTTGAGGTGATGAGACGCGTACGCCGCATTCTTCATCCCTCTGATTTTTCCCCACCGTCTCGGGCGGCGCTCAGGATCGCGCTCGGGATGGCCAAGGCGCAACGGAGCGAGTTGATCATCGCCCATGTCGTCCATGCGCCGGTTGCGCCCGGGCTCCCGGCGAAGATGCGCGGTCAGCTACGCGCACTCGCGCGGGGCGAGGCGGAGACGAAGCTCGACCGTCTGGTGCGATCCGCGAGAGCGGGCGGTGTCCGCGCGACGAGCCTCGTCCTGAGCGGCGTGGCCACGCACGACAGCATCGTCGCGGCGGCCCGCCGCGTGCGGGCGGACCTCATCGTCATCGCCACGCACGGCCGCACCGGGCTGTCGGCGTTGCTTCTGGGCAGTGTGGCCGCACGCGTCATCGCGACGGCGCCGTGTCCGGTGTTGACGGTGCGCGGGTAGTTCATCGCAGTCTCGCGCCGCCGCGTTCCCTCGACCCCCGCCAGGCCGTCGGGGCCACTCACGCGGACCCGAGGGGGGGCGAGCGATCAATCAGTCGCGGCGGTCGCCGAAGAAGCGCAGCAGGAAGAGGAACAGGTTCAGGAAGTCGAGGTAGAGGGCCAGCGCGCCGACGATGGCGTACGAGCCGATCTGCTGCGGCGAGATCTGAAGGGCCATCTCCTTCAACCGCTGGGCGTCCCACGCGGTCAGGCCCGTGAACACGATCACGCCGACCACCGAGATCAGGAACTGCAGCGCGTCGCTGTGCCAGAACATCCCCACGATCGACGCCAGCACGAGGCCGATCAGCCCCATGAACATGAACTGGCCCACACCGGCGAGGCTGCGCTTGGTCGTCGTGCCGTAGAACGCCAGCGCGCCGAACATCCCCGCCGTCACCATGAACGTGGTCGCGATCGACGCGCCCGTGTAGACGAGCACGAGGACGGACAGCGTCACGCCCGTCAGCCCGGCGTACCCGAGGAAGATCGCGGTGGCGGTGCCCGGCGCGAGCCGGTCGACACGCGCCGACAGGAAGAACACCAGCGCGAGCTGCCCGACGAAGAGCCCGATGAGGAGGATGAAGTTCCCGGCGAGAGCCTGGACCAGCGCCGGCGAGCTCGAGACCGTGTAAGCCACGACGCCCGTAACGGCGAGCCCCACGCACATCCAGCCATACACCAGCCGGAGGAAGGCCGTGACCCGCTCGGCGGCGGCGGTGCTGCTGGTCGGGAATGCGGTCACCGGATTGCGCTCGTAGGGTTCCATGACCTCTACGGTACTCCCGTCGGGCTCTAAGCGCTCAGAAACGCGTATGATACCTCCCGCATGACGGACAGCCGGGTGAGCCTCGCGGGGAAGGTCGCGCTGGTCACGGGCGCCAGCCGGAACATCGGCCGCGCCATCGCCCTGGCCTTCGCCGCCGAGGGCGCCGACCTCGTGCTCAACACGCGCGCCAACGCCGACGAGCTGGAGGCCGTCGCCGCCGAGTGCCGGAAGGCCGGCGTGCGGGTGGTCCCCGTGCTCGCCGACATCGGCGACGCGGCGGCGGTCGAGAAGCTGGTGGCGCAGGGTCTGGCCGCCCTCGGCGCCCTCGACGTGCTGGTCTGCAATGCGGCGATCCGCCCACACAAGGCCATCACCGAGACGTCGCTGGAGGACTGGCACCGGGTAATGGCGGTGGATCTACACTCCGCGTTCTACCTGGCGCGCGCCGTCGTCCCGGGGATGAAGGAGCGCCGGCGCGGCAGCATCATCGCGCTCGGCGGCCAGTCGGCCATCACCGGACGCCCCAACACCGCGGCCGTCACCGCGGCCAAGTCGGGCCTCCTCGGGCTCATCCGCGCCCTCGCCGCCGAGCTCGGCCCGTTCGGCATCCGTGCCAACATGGTCGTGCCCGGCTTCATCGACACCGAGCGGCGCTACGCGGAGTGGTACCCGGAGTTCAAGCAACGGCCCCCCGGTGATCCCGAGCAGGTCAAGCAGATCCCTCTCCGCCGGCTCGGCCGCCCGGAGGACATCGCCGACGCGTGCGTGTACCTGGCCTCCGACGCGTCGTCCTACGTGACGGGTGATTCGATCCGCGTGATGGGCGGCCGCGTCATCGGCTGACCGCAGTCGCTGGCATGAGATTCGCTCGGCGCCTCTCAGGAGGGCCCCGCGATGAAGCGACTGCTCGGTGTGTTCGTGTCGATCCTTGTGATCCTGGCCGTGGTGGCCGGTCCGGCGCCGGCGTCGGACCGGAGCCTCGGCGAGAAGATCGACGACGCCAAGATCACCACGTCCGTCAAGGCCAAGCTCACCGTCGAGCGGGCGAAGAACCTCGTCGATGTCGGGGTCGAGACGAACGACGGGATCGTCCGCCTGTTCGGGAAGGTTCCGACGGTCGACGACAAGTTCGAAGCGGAGCGGATCGCGCGCCGGACCAGCGGCGTCCGCGACGTGAACAATCAGCTGAAAGTCGAGACGAGCCCCTCGGCGTCCCCGAAGTAGGCACGGCCCCGGCGGCGGCCGCCCCATGGCCGCCGCCGCCCGCCTGCCCCGTGCGATACTCCGCCTGCAGCACGTCCCGATAGAGGAGGAGATCGCCGATGGGCTCCCGCACGCTCGATCCCCAGACGACGGCCGAGGCATACCTCGAGCTCCTGAAGGACCGCGGCATCGACGTCTTCCTGGGCAACGCGGGCACCGACTTCGCGTCGCTCGTCGAGGCGTTCGCGCGCATCGAGGCCGAGGGCGGGCGCGCGCCGCGGCCGCTCGTCGTGCCGCACGAGTTCGTCGCCGTCTCCATGGCCCACGGCTACTACGCGGCGGGCGGCCGGCCCGCGGCCGTGATGGTGCACGTCAACGTCGGCACCGGCAACGCCGCCACCGCGATCATCACCGCCGCCCGCGCGAACGTCCCCGTCTTCATGTCCGCGGGGCGCACGCCGGTCACGGAGCAGGGGCTGACGGGCTCGCGCGATCTGCACATCCACTGGGCCCAGGAGAGCTTCGACCAGGCGGCCATGCTCCGCGAGTACGTGAAGTGGGACTACGAATTGCGGACGCCGGCGCAGATCGAGTCCGTGGTGGACCGCGCCGTCGAGCTGATGCACGCCGAGCCGCGCGGTCCCGTGTACCTGACGCTGCCGCGCGAGGTCCTGGCGGCGCGGCCCGGGCCCATGACCATCACCTCGCCGGCGCGGCGCGACCCGCGCGGCGACCGGTTCCCCGATCCCGCGCGGATCGACGAGGCGGCGCGCATCCTGGCGCGGGCGGAGTCGCCGCTGATCCTCGTCTCCGCGGCGGGGATCGACCCGCGCGCGGTGGCCGGCCTCGCCGAGCTCGCGGAGGCCGGCGGCATCGGCGTGGTCGAGGCGGACCCGATCTACATGAATCTCTCGCACCGCCACGACCTCCACCTGGGTTACAACGCCTCCGGCACCACGAACCCGTCGCTCGCGGAGGCCGATGCGATCCTGGTCGTCGAGGCCGACGTGCCCTGGTACCCGCATCTCAAGAAGCCGCAGCCGGGCGCGCCGATCATCCACCTCGGCGTGGACCCGTTCTTCTCGCGCTACCCGATGCGGAGCTACCCGTGCGACGTGCCGCTCGCCGCCACGCCGGCCGCCGCGTTGCCGCTCCTGGCCGAGGCTGTCCGGCGTCATGCCGATCCCAAGGCCGTCGCGCGCCGGCGCGAGCGAATCACCGCCGAGCACCGGACGCGCCAGGCGGCGTGGGAGGAGACGGCCGTCAAGCAGGCGAGTGCCTCCACGATCGGCTTCGCGTGGGCGTCGCGCTGCATCGGCGAGCTGCTCGACGAGAGCACCGCGATCGTCAACGAGTACCCGCTCGACCGGCGCTTCGCGGCCTTCACGCGGCCGGGCAGCTACTTCGGCTCACCGCACTCCAGCGGCCTCGGCTTCGGCCTGGGCGCCGCGCTCGGCGTGAGGCTCGCCCGCCCGCAGTCGACGGTCATCGCCACCGTCGGCGACGGCGCGTACTTCTTCGGCGAGCCGCTCTCCTGCCTGTTCGTGCAGCGCGCGCACAACGTCCCGATCCTCACCGTGATCTACAACAACCAGCAGTGGGAGGCGGTGAAGTCGGGAACGCTCGCCGTGCATCCCGCCGGGGCGGCGAAGACGCGCGGCCGCTTCCCGCTCAGCGACCTCACGCCGTCGCCGCGCTTCGAAGAGATGGCGAAGACGGTGGACGGGTACGGCGAGCGCGTGGAGAGCCCCGGCGAGCTGCCTGCCGCGCTCAAGCGCGGGCTGGCGGCGGTGCGCGAGGGCCGGCCCGCCGTGCTGAACGTGCTCTGCCAGCGCGCCGTCTGAGCGACCGGGGTGTGCGCGCCGGTTGATTTCGTCGTCCTCCTCGGCGGCGTGGTCGCGGCGCTCGCCGCCTGCGCCGTCGCGCTGCGGGTGCGCGCGGTCCAGGGTCAGCGCGGGATCACGATCACCGAGAGCATCGTCGTCGTCGCGATCGGCATCGTGCTCGCGGCCATCGCGTTCGTGATCTTCTGGGCGTGCCCGGTCTCGGGCATCGCCGGAGACGCCGCCGCGTCGCCGCTGCCGAGCGGAGCCTATCAGTTCGGCAAGACGCCGCCCGGTGCGCCGCCGCCCGCCTGCCAGAGCGGGACCCTGTGCGTGAGCCCCGGGCGCTTCTGTCCCGTCATCGCAGGGCGCTGCGGCGACACGTACTGGTGGGACACGGGCACGGCGCAATGGACCTGCCGGTGCCGGTGTCGGTGGTGGTGGTGAGACGCGCGCTGCTCGCCGGCTGCCGCGCCGGCCTCCGACGACGCGCTCTGGACGCTGCTCGAGCGCGGCGGCCAGGTCGTGATGATCCGCCACGCCGTCACCACGCCGGGCGTCTTCGGGCGTCCCGAGGCGCGCGCCGGACAGGTGAAGCAGATGGAGCCGCAGAGCGGCGGCCGGTTCGCGGTCGCCGGCCGCCTCTCCGTCCGCTAGACCGCGGCGTCAGGGCTTGCGCTTGCGTCCCGCGTAGATCTCCTGCAATTCCTTCTCGGCCCAGGCGATGGCCTGGTCGGCCGTCATCTTCCCCGTGGCGTGCTGCGCGAACATGTCCGGAATGATGTAGAGGTCGAGCACCTGCTGCGACGCCGCCGTCGTCGGCCCCGGCCACGAGGGTGGCACGGAGACCTTGGCGACCTCGGGGATGAACCGGTACTGCTTGTCGCTCTTGTACACGGCGTGCTTCGTGAGATTCGCCAGGAACGGCATGTTGAACCCGCGGCCGGCCTCCACCCACTTCCCCAGGTTGTCGGGCTGGAAGTGGTAGCGCAGGAAGTCCTTGGCGAGGTCGACGTTCTTCGAGAAGTTCCAGACGCCCACGCACCAGTAGCCCGTGGTGGCCTTGCGGGCTACGGGCCCGCGCGGCGTGTGGATGTGGTCGATGACCTCCGAGATCTCCCGCTGCGTGCCCGGGACCAGCACCTTGTCCCGCTTGGCAGACTCGTAGGCGCTGATCGGGTTGTGGATGCCGATGCACTTGCCGGCGTTGAGGCAGCGGTTGTTGCTGGCGTCGTCCCACGCCAGCACCTCGGGGTCCATGGCCTCGGTATAGAGGCGCTTGACGAAGTCCAGGGCCGCCCGGGTCTCCTTGGAGTTGAGGGTGATCGTCTTCCCGTCCTTCGCGATGTAGGTGCCGCCATAGCTCCACAAGATCGACAGCAGCGTGACGTTGGCGTCGGCGCTGTGGCCCATGGCCGTCCCGAACGGATGGCCCATGGCCTTGCCCTTCTTGCCGATCCGCAGCCAATCCTCCCACGTGTCGGGATTCTTCTCGCCGAGCTTCTCGAGGAGATCGGTGCGAACCGCCATCGGGAACGGCGGCATCCACCACGGCAGCAGCTTCCACTTGCCGCGGATGAGGTAGTCGTCGGGGTTCAGCCACCCGCCGTTCTTCGGCGCGACGTCGGTGGCTACGTCGTTGAGGTCGGCCAGGTAATCGAAGTAGAGGTCGGCGTCGCCGAGCCCCGGCCCGAGCGCGGTGAGGTCGTGGCCCGAGCGCGCCTGGACCTCGGCGGCCTTCTTGGTCTGCAGCTGCAAGTGGGCGATGATGTCGAGGCGCACCTTCACCTTGTTCTTGGCGCCCCACTCCTCGAACTGCCGCTTCAGCTCCTTGTCCGTGTCGGGCACGAAGCTCGCGACGCTCAGGAAGGTCAGCTCGCGCGCCTGGGCGTGGGCCGGCGCCCGGCCCAGCGCGACGGCGCCGGCGGCCCCGGCCGCGGTCGTGCGCAGGAACTGTCGTCGACTGACCTGGCTCATGACGCTCCTCCTTACTTGACGGCCCCCGCCGTCAGACCCGAGACGTAGTAGTCGAGGAAGAACACGTAGGCGATCACGATCGGCAGCGAGCCGATGCAGGCCCCCGCCATGAGCCCGCCCCAGTAATAGATGTCGCCGCGGATCAATTCGGAGTAGACGCCAACGGTCATCGTCTTCAGCTCCGCCGGCGAGACGAAGACCAGCGCGTACAGGAACTCGTTCCAGGACAGCGTGAAGGCGAAGAGGGCCGCGCAGATCACGCCGGGCACGGCCACCGGCAGCAGGATGCGCAGGAGCGTCTGGAGGCGATTGCAGCCGTCGAGCATGGCGCACTCCTCGATCTCCTTCGGCACCGTGCGGAAGTAGCCGAGCAGCAGCCACGTGCAGAAGGGGACGAGGAAGGTCGGATAGGTCACCACGAGCGACCACAGGCTGTCCGACAGGCCGAGCCGGTTCACCACCGTGGTCAGGGGCAGGAACAGGAGGGACGGCGGCACCAGGTACGTGATGAAGATGGCCACGCCGAAGGAATCGCCGCCGGGGAAGCGCAGGCGCGCCAGCGGGTAGGCGGCGAGGATGCCGATGACCACGGAGATGATGGTCGCGGCTACGCTGACGAGCAGGCTGTTCACGAACCAGCTCCAGAAGAGGGTGTCCTGCGAGAGGAGCTGGTAGTGACCGAAGGTCACGCCGCGCTTGATCCAGAAGGGCACCGCGTTCACGTCGTACAGCTCGGCGTTCGTCTTGAACGACGTGACGACCATGAAGTAGAGCGGGAACAGCGCGAAGAGGACGAAGGGCGCCAGCGGCATGTACAGCGTGAAGAGCGGGCGGATGCGCCCGAGCCCGCTACTCATACATGGCCGCCCGCCGGGCCAGCCGCAGCTGGACGAAGACCACGGCGAGGAGGATGGGGAACAGGAACAGCGACACGGCGGCGCCCTGCCCGATCTGGCCGCTCTGCAGCCCCAGCGCGAAGGAGTACGTCGCGAAGAGGTGCGTCATGTTGATGGGGCCGCCCTTGGTGAGGATGTAGACGATGTTGAAATCGGCGAGCGTGAAGATCGCCGAGAAGAGGATCACCACGGCCAGCACGGGCTTGAGCAGCGGCACCGTGATGTACCAGAAGCGCCCGATCGGCCCCGCCCCGTCCGATTCCGCGGCCTCGTACATCTCCTTCGGAACGGCGACGAGCCCCGCCAGGAGCGTGATCGCGAAGAACGGCAGGCCGCGCCAGGTGTTGACGAGGATCACCGTGAACATCGCGAGATAGGGATCGGGCAGCCAGGGGATGTCGCGGTTGACGATGTGCAGGGCCTTGAGGGTCCAGTTCACCACGCTGTAGAGCGGCTCGAACATCCACCACCAGACGAGCGTGCTCAGCGCCGTGGGCACGATGAAGGGCAGGAGGACCGCGCCGCGAATGAGGCGCTTGAAGTGGACGAGCCGGAACAGCAGCAGCGCCAGGATCATGCCCAGCACGGTCTTGAGCGTGAGCGCGGCCGTCGTGAAGATGATGGAGTTCTGCAGCGTCTGGAGGAAGATGCCGCTCCGCAGCAGTCGCTGGAAGTTCTCGAGGCCCACGAAGCTGCCCGTCTCGCCCACGCGCGCGTCGCTCAGGCTGAACCACAGCGAGAGGACGAAGGGATAGGCGACCAGGAACAGCAGCAGGAAGAAGGCCGGCCCGATGAAGGCGTAGGCAACGGGGGTGTCACGGACGAGGAATTCGGACAGCCCGGAGGTCCGGGCATCGCCGGTCGCGGCGAGCTTTGCCAGGTCTCCGTTGGCCGTCTTGAGCCGCATGACGCAACTCCTGTGAGGTCCACACCCTAGGTCCCGCCGCTCGGGCTGTCAAGGAACGGTATAGAATCGCGAGCGATGCGCCTGGCCGGAAAGATCGGCATCGTGACCGCGGCCGCCTCGGGCATGGGACGAGCGGGCGCCCTGCGCTTCGCGCGCGAGGGCGCGCAGGTCGCCGTGGTGGACGTGGACAAGGCGGGCGTGGAGCGCGTGGTGGGCGAGATCACGGCGGCGGGCGGCACCGCGCTTGGCCTCGCCGCCGACCTCACGAAGGACGAGGACTCGCGCCGCATCGTATGGGACACCGTGAGCCGCTTCAAGGGACTGGACTTCGTCTGGAACCACGTCGGGCATCCGGGCCCGGCCGCCGTCGAAGGCATCGACATGAGCGCGTTCGACCTGGCCCTCGACCTGAATCTGCGCACGGTGCTCATCACCACCGAGGCCGCCATCCCGGAAATCCGCGCGCGCGGCGGCGGAAGCCTGCTGTTCACCGCCTCCACGTCGGGGCTGGTGGGCTCCGGGTTCAGCCCGGTCTATTCCATGTGCAAGTTCGGCGTGGTCGGCTTCGTGAAGAGCCTCGCGCTGCGGCTCGCCCCCGACAAGATCCGCGTGAACGCCGTGTGTCCGGGGCCGATCGACACGCCGATGCTGCGCGTGTTCGTGGCCCGGCCCGATCAGAAGTCGACGGCGGGCCTGGACCCCGAAGAGCTGATCCGCAAGCGCGGCGGCGGCGCGGTGCCGCTGGGCCGCACGGGGCGGCCCGAGGAAGTCGCCAACGCCGCGCTCTTCCTGCTCTCCGACGAGGCGTCCTTCGTGACGGGCGCCGCGCTGCCCGTCGACGGCGGCGTCACGGCGGCGTAACGTTTCCGCCTATCGGTGGCGGTGTATCTGATTTTCGACTCTGCTATGACAGCGTTTGGCGCGTGCGCTCGCGGCGCGCGACCGAACGGCCGGGAATGTACGGTTGAGCGGCACGAATTGGGCCTCAGATTCACGAAGCGACTCGACCTCTTGAAAATCCTGGATCGCACGGCGATCGCGCATCCGGCGGCCGTCACGAGGCCTTGAAAATCGCGGTGGAGAGTCGGCGCAACAGACAGAGGAGATGCGCCGATGAATCCGCCGTTTGACGAGCTCGAGCGCCTCGGCGACCAGATCGCCGAGCTCTCCGCCCATCTCGATGCCGCGACGGC
>DASYTM010000131.1:0-15085 GCA_036002345.1 Candidatus Methylomirabilota bacterium
AGGAGGGGCGTCGGATTCGGATCGGCGTTCACGAGGCCCGGCAACGAGCCGTTCTTCCAGTACCGCTTCAGGCGCAGGGGCCCGCGGCTGGGTCGCGCGTCCACGAGGCTCCCGGGCCCCGCGAGCGAGGCCGGATCGTGAGGGAAGAGCTTCGCCGGCAGCTTCGGCACCGCGTGGGCGACCAGCGGAATCTTCTCGATCGCGATCGTGGTCGGCGCGCCCGCGTTGTCCAGCGAGATCCGCGCGATCACCGAATACGCCGGCTCGTTGGGACGGCCCGCCGGTCGCGACGTGTTGACATAGAGATCGAGGACGGTCTGGGCGCCGGCCACGGCGCGGATGCGCATGCCGTCGAGCCACGACGACGTCGCAGCCGGCAGTCCGGCATCCTCCAGGATCCTCGCCTTGAGCGCATTTCTGAACGCCGCGACGTGCGAGAGGATCTGGCCGAAGAACAGGTTCGCGCCGGGGCTGTACCCGCCCAACGCCGCGGGCAGCCCGGCGGAGCGCGACACGCCGGTGATCCGGACCCGCCGCGGCGGGCCGCCGCGCGCCGTGACGTGACCGAAGATCCGGATCCCGAAGCGGCTTCCGAGGACCGTCGTGGGATCGTCGGGCTGCCACGACTGGACGGCGAGGAACACGAGCGTGCGCGCCACCGGCGCGGGGGGCTGGGCGAAGTTGTAGTGCGTGACCCGGAACGAGCGGAGCGGCTTCGCCGGCGTCGCGGCGTCGAAGGGCAGCCAGGCGAGCGGCACCGTGAATCTCGTCGTGTTGGCCGCGAACAGCGAGGGCAGCCCGAGCGCGCTCTTGACGCGATCGAGATACCGGCCCGCGATCGGGATCATCGCGTTCAGGGTGTTGTTGGTCCAGTCCTCTTCGTAGGGATAGGCGGGGTGGAAGAGATCCGCGGTCGCGGCCAGACCCGGCCCCCGGACGTTCGACAGATCCCAATCCGCAGGGAACGGCACGGGCGGGATTATGTCACAGCGCGGCCATTGACAGCCCGGAGCCCCGGTCTTACCCTCTGACGCGCCCGGGATCCGAGAGTCGCGCGCCCCTAATCCTCGAACGGAGGTCCAGCCGTGAAGCATTCAGTCAAGATGACGATCAATGGACAGACCCAGAGCCACGAGGTCGAGTCCCGCCTCCTGCTCGTCCATTACATCCGCGAGACGGTCGGCCTCACGGGCACGCACGTCGGCTGCGACACGAGCCAGTGCGGCGCGTGCACGATCCTCCTGAACGGCCAGGCCGTGAAGTCCTGCACGATGTTCGCCGTCCAGGCCGAGGGCGCCAAGATCACCACGATCGAGGGGCTCGCGAAGAACGGTGAGCTGCATCCCATCCAGCAGGGCTTCTGGGAGAAGCACGGGCTGCAGTGCGGCTTCTGCACGCCGGGCATGATCCTGGCCGCCTGCCAGATGCTCGAGCGCTATCCCAAGCCCTCGGAGGACCAGATCCGTCACCAGCTCGAGGGCAACCTCTGCCGGTGCACGGGCTATCACAACATCGTCAAGGCGATCCAGTGGGCGTCGGAGAACATGGCCGGGGCGAAGGCGAAGTAGGGGGGCAGCATGGCCACCGACACGCGCCTGTTCGGCAAGTCCATCAAGCGTCGCGAGGACCCGCGCTTCATCACGGGGAAGGGCAACTACACCGACGACCTGAAGCTGGCCGGGATGACCTACGCGGCGTTCGTGCGCAGCCCGCACGCGCACGCGAAGATCCGCAAGATCGACGTCGCCCGCGCGAAGGCGCATCCGGGCGTGGTGGCGATCTTCACGGGCGCGGACCTCACGGGCGTGAACTCGCTGCCCTGCGGCTGGCTCCTGCCCGAGCTCAAGGTGCCGCCGCACCCGCCGCTCGCCACCGAGGCCGCGCGCTACGTCGGCGATCCCGTCGCCATCGTCATCGCGGAGAGCCAGGACGCCGCGCTCGACGCGGCCGAGAAGGTGCGGGTGGACTGGGAGGTGCGGCCAGCCGTGACCTCCACCGCCAAGGCGACCGACAAGGGCGCCGCGCAGATCCACGAGGTGGCGCCGTCGAACGTGGCCTTCAAGTGGCAGATCGGCGACGCGGCGGCCGTGGACGCGGCGTTCAAGAGCGCCGCCGTGGTCGTGAAGAAGCGGATCGTCAACCAGCGCCTCGTCGCCAACGCCATGGAGCCGCGCGCGTGCGTGGCCCGCTACGAGGACGCCACCGGCGACCTCACGCTGTGGGTGACCTCGCAGAACCCGCACGTGCATCGGCTCCTCATGACGGCCTTCGTGCTCGGCATCCCCGAGCACAAGGTGCGCGTCATCGCGCCCGACGTCGGCGGCGGGTTCGGCTCCAAGATCTTCCTCTACAACGAGGAGACGGTGTGCTCGTGGGCGACGCGCCGCGTGAAGCGGCCGATCCGCTGGACCTCCACGCGCCGCGAGGCGTTCCAGACCGACGCTCACGGCCGCGACCACGTCACCGACGTGGAGCTCGGGCTCTCGCGCGACGGCAAGATCCTCGGCCTGCGCGTGAAGACGGTGGCGGCCATGGGCGCGTACCTGTCGACGTTCGCGCCCGCCGTCCCGACCTACCTCTACGGCACCCTGCTCAACGGCGTGTACGAGATCGGCGCCATCCACGCCGACGTCACGGGCGTGTTCACCAACACCACGCCGGTGGACGCCTACCGCGGCGCGGGACGGCCGGAGGCCGCCTATCTCCTCGAGCGCATCATCGAGGCCGGCGCAGCCGCCCTGAAGATGGACGTGGTCGAGATCCGCAGGAAGAACTTCATCCCGAAGTTCGAGAACGGCTACCAGACGAAGGTCGCCCTCAACTACGACAGCGGAAACTACGGGGCGGCCCTCGACAAGCTGCTGACCATGCTCGACTACAAGAAGTTCCGCACCGAGCAGGAGGCATCGCGCAAGCAGGGCAAGCTCGTCGGCATCGGCTTCTCGACCTACATCGAGGCCTGCTCGATCGCGCCGTCGAAGGTCGTCGGCTCGCTCGGCGCCCAGGCCGGCCTCTACGAGTCGGGCATCGTGCGCGTGCACCCCACGGGCAAGGTCACGGTCTTCACCGGCTCGCACTCCCACGGCCAGGGGCACGAGACGACGTTCAGTCAGCTCGCCGCCGACGAGCTCCAGGTGCCGATCGAGGACGTGGAGATCGTCCACGGCGACACGGGCGCCATCGCGTTCGGCATGGGCACCTACGGCAGCCGCTCGGCCTCCGTGGGCGGCACCGCCATCAAGATGTCCATCGACAAGATCAAGGAGAAGGGCAAGAAGATCGCCGCCCACCTGCTGGAGGCCTCGCCGAAGGACATGGAGTATTCCGGCGGCCAGTTCCAGGTGAAGGGGTTCCCGGGCAAGGCCGTGCCCTTCGGGCAGGTCGCGCTCACCGCGTACGTGCCGCACAACTACCCCGAGGGCCTCGAGCCCGGCCTCGAGGAGACGTCGTTCTACGATCCGTCGAACTTCTGCTTCCCGTTCGGCGCCCACGCGTGCGTGGTCGAGGTCGACCGCGATACCGGCAAGGTGAAGATCTTGCGGTACCTCGCCGTGGACGACGTCGGCAACGTGATCAACCCCATGATCGTGGACGGCATGGTGCACGGCGGGATCGCCCAGGGCGTCGGGCAGGCCCTCTGGGAAGGCGCGGTGTACGACGACGGCAGCGGCCAGCTCGTGACGGGCACGATGATGGACTACGCGGTGCCCAAGGCCGACATGCTGCCGCTCTACGAGACGGATCGCACGGTCACGCCGACGCTCGTCAACCCGCTCGGCATCAAGGGCGCCGGTGAGACGGGGACGATCGCGGCCACGCCCGCGGTGGTGAACGCGGTGGTGGACGCGCTGCGTCCGCTCGGCGTCGATCACATCGAGGCGATGCCGCTGTCGCCCGAGCGCGTGTGGAAGACCATTCAGGCCGCCTCGGCCAAGCGATAGGAGAGGGGACATGTACCCAGCCGCGTTCGAGTACCACGCGCCGAAGACGGTCAACGACGCGCTCAAGCTCCTGAACAAGCTCGACGACGCCAAGATCCTCGCCGGCGGTCACAGCCTGATCCCGATGATGAAGCTGCGTCTCGCGCAACCCAAGAACCTCATCGATCTGGGCCGGATCTCCGGGCTGAGTGGGATCAAGGAGTCGGGCGGCATGATCTCGATCGGCGCCATGGCCACCCACTGGGAGGTGGAGTCGTCGAAGGCGCTGAAGGCCAAGTGCGCCGTCGTGTCGGAGACGGCGGCCATGATCGGCGACCCCGCCGTGCGCAACAAGGGCACGATCGGCGGCTCGCTGGCCCACGGCGATCCCGCCGCGGACATGCCCGCCACCGTCATCGCGCTGGGCGCCGAGTTCGTCTGCCAGGGCAAGAAGAAGCGCACCGTGAAGGTGGACGACTGGTTCAAGGGCCTGATGGAGACGGCGATCAAGGACGACGAGCTGCTCGTCGAGATCCGCGTGCCCGCGCTCGGCAAGGGCACCGGCGCCGCCTATCTGAAGTTCCCGCACCCGGCCTCGCGCTTCGCCGTGGTCGGTGTGGCCGCCGTCGTCACCCTCGACAAGAACGGCACGTGCACGAAGGCCGGTGTCGGCGTCACCGGCGCGGGCACCAAGGCCGTGCGCGCCAAGGGCGTGGAGGCGGCCCTCACCGGCAAACGGCTCGACGCCGCCGCCATCGAGGCCGCCGCCGCCAAGGCCGCCGACGGCGTCGACGTGCAGGCCGACCTCCAGGGCTCCGTCGAGTACAAGGCGCACCTCTGCCGCGTCTTTGCCCGGCGCGCCATCGAGGCCGCCGTCAAGCGCGCGCAAGCCTAGCCGGAGTCGGGCGGGGGCCGGCGCCAGCCGGCTCCCGCTCGATCCATCGCCGTGATCGCCGCCATCGTGCTCGCCGCCGGCTTCGCCCGGCGCATGGGCCGCCAGAAGCTCCTCCTCGATCTCGGCGGCAAGCCCGTCGTGCGCTGGAGCGTGGAAGCCGTGCTGCCCCACGTCGCCGACTGCGTCGTCGTCACCGGCCAGGACGACGCCGCCGTCCGCGCCGCGCTGGAGGGCCTCGCGGTGCGCTTCGTCGTGAATCCCCGGCCGCAGGACGGGCAGGGGTCCTCGATCGCCGCCGGCGCGGCCGCGCTCAAGCCGTGGACGGCGGCGGCCCTCGTGGTCCTGGGCGATCAGCCGCGCACGCCCGCGAGCGTGGTGCCCGCGCTGCTCGCGGCGCGCACGCGCGGCGGCAAGGCCATCGTGGCGCCCTCGTACCGCGGCACGCGCGGCACGCCGGTGCTCTTCGGTGCCGACGTCTTCCCCGAGCTGCGCGCGCTCGCGGGCGACACGGGCGCCCGCGCGGTCCTCGACGCGCGCCCGGAGCGCGTGGAGACCGTCGCGCTCGACGTCGCGATGCCCGCCGACGTGGACACGCCCGAGGACTTCGCGCGCCTTCATGTACAATAAGCGCTCGTGCGCAACGAGATCCGCGAGATCCAGCGGCAGATGGAAGCGGCCGAGTACGTCACCGACGCGCCGGTGGCGACCTCGGTCTATCTCGCGACGCGGCTGCGCAAGCCGCTCCTGATCGAGGGCCATGCCGGCGTCGGCAAGACCGAGGTTGCGAAGGTGATGGGGCGGATGCTCGGCACCAACCTCATCCGCCTGCAGTGCTACGAGGGGCTCGACGCCGCCGCCGCGCTCTACGAGTGGAACTACCAGAAGCAGATCCTGCACATCAAGCTGCACGAGACGTCCGGCCGCTCGCTCACGGACGAGGAGCGCGAGATCTTCTCCGAGGACTTCCTCTTGCGGCGGCCGCTCCTGCAGGCGATCTCGCAGCCCGACGCCGCGCCCGTGCTGCTCGTGGACGAGGTCGACCGCGCCGACGAGGAGTTCGAGGCGTTCATGCTCGAGGTCTTCTCGGACTGGCAGGTGACCATCCCCGAGATCGGCACCATCAAGGCCTCGCACCCGCCCTACGTGGTGCTCACGTCCAACCGCACGCGCGAGCTGTCGGACGCGCTCCGGCGGCGCTGCCTCTACCTCTGGATCGACTACCCGGCCTTCGACAAGGAAGTCCGCATCGTCGAGCGGAAGGTGCCCGGCGTCGACCACCGCCTCGCCGCGGAGCTGGCGCGCTTCATGGAGTCGCTGCGCCGCATGCGGCTGGCCAAGGTGCCCGGCGTCGCCGAGACGCTCGACTGGGCCAACGCGCTCGTCGCGCTCCACGCCGACCACCTGGACGAGGCGATCGTGAGCGAGACCATCGGCGCCGTGCTCAAGGACGCCGACGACATCAAGCGCTTCCGCGCCGAGGTCGCCAAGTCCGGGCTCGGCCCGCTGCTCGCCACGCCCTGACGTGAGCCGCAGTCTCGGCGCCGCCATGGTGCGCTTCTCGGCGCTCCTCCGGCGCCACGGGCTGCCCGTCACCCCCGGGCACGTCACCGACGGCGTGCGCGCGCTCGAGCACCTCGATCTCGCCGATCGCGAGGAGGTGCGCACGGGACTGCGCACCGTCTTCGTGAGCCGCCCCGAGGACTTCCCGACTTTCGACCACGCGTTCGACGCCTTCTGGCGCGTCGCCACCGAGGCCGACGAGGTGGCGGAGGCGCTCGCGCCGCCCGCGCCGCCCGAGCACGCGCCGCCCGGCCTCGAGCGCGCGGAGCGCGAGACGCTGGCCCTCGAGGCATGGCAGGAGGCGGGCGACGGCGACAGCGGCGACGAGCCGATCGGCGTGCCCGCGGCCTCCGAGCTGGAGGCGGTGGCAGCGCGCGACTTCTCGACCTTCACGCCCGACCAGCTCGAGGAGGTCTACCGGCTCACCCTGAAGATCGCCAAGCGGCTCGCGCGGCGGATCAGCCGGCGCCGCCGCCCGTCGGCGCGCCGCGGGCGCATCGACCTGCGCCGGACGCTCCGCGCCAACCTCACGCGCGGCGAGCTGATCGACCTGCGCTTCCGCCGGCGCAAGCGCAAGAAGGTCCGCCTCGTCCTCCTGTGCGACGTGTCCGGCTCCATGGACCTCTACAGCCGCTTCCTGCTCCAGTTCCTCTTCGCGCTCCAGTCGGCGTTCTCGCGCGTCGAGACGTTCACGTTCTCCGTGCGGCTCACGCGCGTCACCGACTACCTGCGCGCGCGCTCGTATCGCGAGGTCCTGCGCCGCCTCACCGCGGTGCGCGACTGGTCGGGCGGCACGCGGATCGGCGAGTCGCTCGCGGAGTTCAACCGCGGCTGGCCCTCGCTGGTGGACCGCCGCACGATCGTCATCGTGCTGTCGGACGGCTGGGACACGGGCGATCCCGACGTGCTGGCCGCGGAGCTCCTGCGCATCAAGCGCCGTGCGGGACGCGTGATCTGGCTCAACCCCCTGCTCGGTAATCCGTCGTACGAGCCGCTCACGCGCGGCATGGCCGCCGCCCTGCCGCTCGTGGACCGGTTCGCGGCGGCCCACAACCTCGCCGCCCTCCGGGACCTGGCCGGCTCGCTCGATCTGTAGGCCTCCGCAGCCGGGCACCGAGACCCCGCGACGGGCTGCGGGGGTTCTGCAACGACCTGCAACGTCGGCCCGTTCGGGGCGGCGCAACGCCGCGAAAATCCGGCCCCGTGCGTGGCGTCCGGCTTGCACCCTCCGGGTAGGCGGTATGAGAAAGGTCATCGCCCCGGCCCTGCTCCTGTTGCTCGCGGTGCTGCACGCGCCCACGAACGCACAGGCCCTCGTCTCGTCGCTCTTCCCGAACGTGTTCCCGCTCGCCGCCAGCGAGCCCGGGACGCTCGTCCTCACGGGGCTCGCCCTCATCGGTCTGTCCTCGGTCGGCCGCGGCCGCGCTCGCTGAGATCGCTTCCGCGCCCCGCCGATTTCGTTTTCCGCCCGGTGCGCGTATGATTGAGGACCGTGGCGGAAATCTTCGATCACATTGACGAATTACGGCGCGCCGGCGGGCGCGTCGCCGTCGCCACCCTCGTGAACACCCGCGGCACCACTCCGCGCAAGGAGGGCGCCAAGATGCTGGTGGGCGAGGGGGGCCGCGTGCTGGGCTCCGTGACCATCGGCGGCTGCGTGGACGCGCAGGTCATCGAGGAGTCCGAGGACGTGCTGACGAGCATGCGCCCGCGCCTGCTCGAGCTGAACCTCGGCGACGAGGACGCGTGGGAGATTGGGCTCACGTGCGGCGGTACCATCGAGGTCTTCGTCGAGCCGATCGCGCTCGACGGCTCGCCGGACGTGGGCGCGCGCATGTACGAGCGCGTGCGCGAGCACGCCCGCCGCGGCGGCCACGGCGCCATCGTCACGCGCCTGGACACCCCCGGCGGCAAGCTCCTCGTGCTCGACGACGGGACCACCGAGGGGACCCTGGGCGACGCGTTCCTCGACGAGCGCTTCGCGGTGGAGGCCCGGGACGCCATGGCGCGTGGCAGCTCGCGCGCGCTGTTTCTCGAGGCCGTGCGCGGCTTCGTGGAGGTCATCGCGCCGCCCGCGCTGCTGCTCGTGGTCGGCGCCGGGCACGTGGCCATGCCGCTCACGACGCTGGCGCGCACGCTCGGCTACCGGACCGTGGTGGTGGACGGCCGCCCGCGCTTCGCCACCAAGGAGCGGTTCCCCGACGTGGACGAGCTGAAGGTCGGGATCCCCTCCGAGCTGATCCGCGACTATCCGTTCGTGCCCTCCACGGCCCTGGTGCTCGTGGCGCATGATTACAAATACGACCTTCCCGTGCTCAAGCACGCGCTGGGGACGGAGGTCGGCTACATCGGGATGCTCGGCTCCTCGCGGCGCGGCGCGACCATTCTGCGCCACCTCGCCGAGGACGGCGTCACCCCGGAGGCGCTGGCGCGGGTCCACGTGCCGATCGGCCTCGACCTGGGGGCGCGCTCGGCGCCCGAGATCGCGCTGGCGATCCTCGCCGAGATCCAGGCCCTGCGCGGCGGCGGCACCGGCCGGTCGCTGAGCGCGCGGCCCCCGGACGGCGGATCGACCGCGTGAAGGCGGTTGCACAGCGGCGCAGCGGCGCCACCGCGGATCTCCTGGTGGGCCGCGTGCTCTGCCACGACGTGCGCGACGCGGCGGGCAAGGTGGCGCTCGGCAAAGGCGCGCGGCTCGACGCGGACGCCGCCCGCGCGCTGCTGGCGCTGCCCTGGGAGGAAGTCCACGTGCTCGCGCTGGAGCCCGGCGACCTCCACGAGGAGGACGCGGGCCGGCGCCTGGCCGCCGCGGTGACGGGCGACGGCGTCGAGGTGAAGGGCTACACGGGCGGGCAGTGGACGCTGGCGGCGACGCGCCGTGGGCTCTTGCGCGTGGACACGGCCCGGCTCGGCGCGGTGAACCTCCACGAGGGCATCGCCGTCTTCACGCTCTTCGACCGCCAGCCGGTGGACCGCGGCGAGACGGTGGCCAAGGCGAAGGTGACACCCCTCGTGATTCCCGGCGACACCGTGGCGGCGGTGGAAGACGCCGCGCGCGACGGCGCGGTGATGGTGGCGGCGTTCCGGCCGGCCGCCGTCGGCACCGTCGCCCGCGAGAGCCTCGAGGCCAAGCAGCGCGCGCGCTTCGAGGGCGCGCTCCAGACCAAGATCGACTGGTTCGGCGGCAAGCGCCTGCCCGTGCGCTACGCGGGGCCGGCGGCGCTCGCCGTCGCCGACGAGATGAGCGCGCTGCGCGCGGAGGGCGCCGACGTGCTGATCGTCGCGGGCGCCAGCGCGCTCGACCCGCTCGACCCGGTCTTCGGCGGTCTCACGCTGCTCGGCGCGCGCATGGAGCGCCACGGCGCGCCCGCCCATCCCGGCAGCCTGCTCTTCCTGGCGCGCTGGCAGGACCTGCCCGTGCTCGGGATGCCGACGTGCGGGATGTTCTCGCAGGCCACGACGTTCGACCTGGTGCTGCCGCGGCTGCTCGCCGGCGAAGCCATCGGCAACGCGGAGATCGCCGCCCTGGGCCACGGCGGCCTGCTCTCTCGCGAGATGGCGTACCGGTTCCCGCCGTACCGCGCCGGCGCCGCGCGCGGGGAGCTCGAGTGAGCAGCGTCACGCGCCCCGCCCTCTACAGCGACGCGATCCGCGAGCGCTGGCGCCGCCCGCGCTTCCGCGGCGACCTCGCCTCCGCCACGGCCACGGCGGAGGACGTGAACCCGCTCTGCGGCGACCGCGTGCGGATGCAGGTCACCCTGACCGACGGCCGCGTGAGCGCCGCGCGCTTCATGGGCGATTCGTGCGCGATCTGCACGGCGTCGGCCGACGTGCTGTCCGAGCTCATCCACGGCCGCACGCGCGCGGAGGCCGTCGGGCTGGGCGCCGCCGACGTGCTGGGCGTGCTCCAGGCCGACGTGCGGCCGACGCGCATGCGGTGCGTGACGCTGCCGATCAGCGTGCTCGGGAAGGCGCTGGCGTGACCCTCGACGTCCAGACGCGCGGCGACTTTCCGATCCTCCGGCGGGTCGTCAACGGCCGGCCCCTCGTCTACCTCGATTCCGGCGCCTCCAGCCAGAAGCCGCGCAGCGTGCTGGAGGCGATGGCGCGCTACTACGAGACGTCGCACGCCAACGTCCATCGCTCCATCCACACCCTCGGCGAGGAGGCCACCGAGCTCTACGAGGCGGCGCGCGATCGCGTGCAGCGCTTCATCGGCGCCCCCGCGCGGGAGGAGATCGTCTTCACGCGGAACACCACGGACTCGATCTCGATCGTGGCCGAGACGGTGGGGCGGACGCTCCGGCCCGGCGACGAGATCCTCGTCACCGACATGGAGCACCACTCGAACCTGGTGCCCTGGCAGGTGGCGGCACGCGACCGCGGCGCGCGGATCCGCTCGGTCCCGCTCGTGGGCGAGGGAACGCTGGATCTCGCCGCCGTCGACCGGCTGCTCACGGAGCGCACGCGGGTCTTCGCGTTCGCCCACGTCTCCAACGTGCTCGGCACCATCAACCCCGTCGCCGACCTCACCGCGCGGGCGCGCCGGGTGGGTGCCCTGAGCCTCGTCGACGGGGCTCAGGCGGCGCCTCATCTCTCGCTCGATATGTCGGCGCTGGGATGCGACTTTTACGCCTTCTCGCCCCACAAGATGCTGGGCCCCACGGGCCTCGGCGTCCTGTACGGGCGGCGGGCAGTGCTCGAGACGCTCGAGCCCGCGCGCGGGGGCAGCGAGATGATCAAGGAGGTCTGGGTCGACCGGGCCACCTGGAACGACCTGCCTTGGCGGTTCGAGCCGGGCACGCCGCCGATCGCCGAGGCCGTCGGGCTCACCGCGGCCATCGAATATCTGGAGAAGCTCGGCATGGAGCGCGTCCGCGAACACGAGCAGGCGCTGGCGGTCCAAACGGTGGAGCTGCTGAGCGCGATTCCCGGCGTTAGGGTCTACGGCCCGCGCCGCGAGCGCGGCGCGGTGGTGGCCTTCAGCGTGGAGGGCTGGCACCCGCACGACGTCGCGGCCGCGCTGGACGCCGAGGGCATCGCCGTGCGCGCCGGCCATCACTGCGCCCAGCCGCTGATGCGCTGGTGCGGCGTCGTCGGCACGACGCGGGCGAGCTTCTCGGTGTTCAACTCCTCGGAAGAGGTCGCGCTGCTCGCCCACACCGTGGCGGGGCTGGGCGCCGCGCCCTGACGCCATGACCACCCCGGCGCCGCGCAACCCGTTCCAGTCGCCGCGCTTCGGCCAGATCGCGACCTTCATGCTGCTGCCCGCCGCCACCGACCTGGCCGGGCTCGACGTGGCGCTGCTCGGCGTCCCGTACGACGGCGGCACCTCGTATCGCACGGGCGCGCGCTTCGGCCCGCGCGCCGTGCGCGAGCAGTCGTCACTGATCCGCACGTGGAACCCCGTGCTCAAGGTGCATCCCTTCGAGCGGCTGCGCGTGGCCGACTGCGGCGACGTGGACGTGGTGCCGATCTCGATCGAGCGGACGTTCGAGGCCATCGAGCGCCGGATCGACGCGGTGGTCCAGGCGGGCGCCCGGCCGATCTGCGTGGGCGGCGACCACTCCGTCTCGCTGCCCATCTTGAGGTCGCTCGCGCGGCGCCACGGCCCGCTCGGCGTCGTCCACTTCGACGCACACCCCGACACCTGGGACGAGTACTTCGGCAGCAAGTTCTTCCACGGCACGCCGTTCCGCCGCGCGATCGAGGAGGGCGCCGTGGACGGCCGGCGGATGATCCAGGTCGGCATCCGCGGCCCGCTCTACGGGCCCGAGGACTTCGCCTTCCACGACGAGCGCGGCCTCGAGGTCCTGCGCATCGAGGCGGTCAAGGAGCACGGCACGGCGTGGGCGGCCGAGCGGCTGGCCCGGCTGCGCGGCGGGCCCGTCTACTGCTCGTTCGACATCGACGCGGTGGACCCGGCGTACGCGCCCGCCACCGGCACGCCCGAGGTCGGCGGGCTCACGTCGTACGAGGCGCTCTCGCTCGTGCGGTCGCTGGCGGGGCACACGCTCGTCGGCGCCGACGTCGTCGAGGTGTGCCCGCCCTACGACGGCCCCGGCCAGATCACCTCGCTGCTGGCCGCGAACCTCATGTTCGAGCTGGTGAGCGTGCTGGCGCTCGGGCGATGAGGCGCGGGATCACGCTCGCGCTGCTCGCCGCCGTCCTCCTCGCCGCCGCGCCCGCCTCCGCGGCGCCCGCGCCGGTGGCCACGGTCGTCCTGGACGGCGTGATCAGCCCCGTCACCCTGCGCCTCGTCGAGAGCGCGATCGCGCGCGCCAAGGCCGGCGGCGCCCAGGCGCTCATCATCCAGCTCGACACCCCGGGCGGGCTCGAGCGCTCGATGCGCGCCATCTGCCAGCGGCTGCTGAACGCCGAGCTGCCCGTGGTCGTGTGGGTGGGACCCACGGGTGCGCGCGCCGCCTCCGCGGGCGTGTTCATCACCATGGCCGCGCACGTCGCGGCCATGGCGCCTGCCACCAACATCGGCGCCGCGCACCCCGTGGCCATCGGGGGCGGCGTCGACAAGGAGAGCATGAAGAAGGTCGAGAACGACGCGGCGGCCTTCATCCGCACCATCGCCGAGCAGCGCGGGCGCAACGGGGAGTGGGCGGAGAAGGCGGTGCGGCAGTCGGTGTCGGTGACGGAGCGGGAGGCGGTGAAGCTGAAGGTGGTGGACTTCATCGCCGACTCCATCCCCGATCTCATGACCAAGCTCGACGGCCGCACCGTGAAGACCACCCAGGGCACGGTCACCCTCGCCACGAAGGACGCGGTGGCCAAGCCCATCGAGATCGGCTTCCGCGACCGCGTCCTGGCCGTGATCACCGATCCCAACGTGGCCTACGTGCTCATGATGCTCGGCACGCTCGGGCTGATCTTCGAGCTCTCGACGCCGGGCGCCATCCTGCCCGGCGTCATCGGCGGCATCTCGCTGATCCTGGCGTTCTTCGCCTTCCAGAGCCTGCCCATCAACTTCGCGGGCCTGCTCCTCATCCTCTTCGCGATCGTGCTGTTCATCGCCGAGGTCAAGGTGACGAGCCACGGCGTCCTCGCCATCGGCGGCATCGTGGCCATGGCGCTCGGCTCGCTGATGCTCTACGACGCGCCCGAGGTCGGCTTCCGGGTCTCGTGGCGGGTGCTCGTGCCGACCGTCGCGCTCACCGCTGGCTTCTTCCTGTTCGCGCTGACGCTGGGCATGCGCGCGTTCCGGCGCAGGCCGATGCTCGACGGCGCGGGCCTGCTGGGGCAGACGGGCGTGGCGCGGAGCGCGCTCGACCCGGCCGGGCAGGTGGTCGTGCAGGGCGAGATCTGGCGCGCGGTGGCCGACCGCCCGCTGCCGGAGGGCGCGCCGGTGAAGGTGGTGGACGTCGACGGGCTCACGCTGCGCGTGGTAGGGAATGACGCTTCCGGGGGAGGGACGCGATGATCTCGATGGACTCCGCGCTGGTGTTCGTGGTGGTGATCGCAGTCATCATCTTCATCGGCTCGTACGCCAAGATCCTGCGCGAGTACGAGCGGGGCGTGATCTTCCGCCTCGGCCGCAACGCGCGCGCCGTGCTCAACCCGGGCGGGAGCGGCAACGGGCCCGGGCTCGTGATCCTGGTGCCCTTCATCGACCGCATGGTACGGGTCAGCCTGCAGACGGTCGCGCTCGACGTTCCGCCGCAGGACGTCATCTCGCGCGACAACGTCTCGTTGAAGGTGAGCGCGGTGATCTATTTCCGCGTCGTGGATCCCGTGCGGGCCGTGATCGCCGTGCAGGACTACCTCTACGCGACCTCGCAGATCGCGCAGACGACGCTGCGGAGCGTGCTGGGCCAGGTCGAGCTGGACGATCTCCTCTCCGCGCGCGACAAGATCAACCAGCAGCTCCAGCGCATCATCGACGAGCACACGGAGCCGTGGGGTATCAAGGTGCTCAACGTCGAGGTGAAGCAGATCGACCTGCCCCAGGATATGCAGCGCGCCATGGCCAAGCAGGCGGAAGCCGAGCGCGAGCGGCGCGCCAAGGTCATCAACGCCGAGGGCGAGTTCCAGGCCGCCGCCAAGCTCGGCGAGGCGGCCGAGGTGCTCATGCGTTTTCCCGTGGCCGTGCAGCTCCGATATCTCCAGACGATGCGCGAGATCGCTTCGGAGCGGAACACGACCACCTTCTTCCCGCTGCCGATGGACCTGCTCGGCCACTTGTTCCAGAACGTCGGCAAGGACAGCGGCAAGTAACGGGTTGGTCGCGGCCCGGTTCGCATGTAGGATACGAATGCTTTCGGGGGGTTAGCTCAGTTGGGAGAGCGCGGCGTTCGCAACGCCGAGGTCGAGGGTTCGAATCCCTTACCCTCCACCATTCACAGTAGCGATTGGCCATCGGGGCTCAGCGGGACGATTGCTGACGCGGTCTCCTGAGCCCCGACCCACGAGCGATCGAACCGGTGGCCTAACGCCGGTGAAGATTATCCACCAGCACCGCCTTCAAGTTGAATCGGAGCCAATAGCCGTGGACCGGCGGCGAGGAGGCTACGTCATGCGGTCGATGCTGATAGCGCTCACGATTCTGCTAGCGACTTCCGCATCATCTCTTGCTCAGACCGAAGGGCCATCTCCGGCCCCGCCTCAACCTGGTGAGGTCATGCTGCAGGGGTGGGGATTCCTTATCGAGAGAAGCGCGCGCTATCCTGTGGATGTTCTACCCACCCAAAGAGTTTGCGAG
>DASYTM010000132.1:0-12144 GCA_036002345.1 Candidatus Methylomirabilota bacterium
CGCTCGGAGCGCCCCGGCAAAGCCGTGGCGCTCCTCGACCACCGGCTCTACGCCGGCCCGAAGAGGCCGACGTAGACGCCGCACGCCTGGGGCGGCTCCACCAGCATCGCCTGCTCGCCGGTGTTGCGGATGCCGCGCGCGGGCGGCGGCATGCCGTGATCGGCCATCCACTTCGCGGCGGCGTCCATGCTGCGCGTGGGATAGAGCACCTGGAATGGGCCGGGCCCGCGGCGCGCGATCGCTTCCGACGCGGGGCCCGGCTCCATCGGCTGCGCCACCGTGAGCCCCGTCGCGCCGAGGTCGAACACCGCCATGTCCGCCTTGATGACCTGGCCGCGCACGATCGGCTTGTGCGGGATGCCGAGCACCCGGGCGTAGGTGGCCGCCTCCGCGGCGACGTCGGTCACCGCGATGTACACGCGCTCGAGCCCGAGCGCGCCGTTGGGATGATCGCCGGTGTGGCCGCGCCGGCGCTCGGCTTGCGGCGTGAGGTGCTGGATGAAGAAGATCGGCAGCGCGTTACCCGGGCCGAGCCGCGCGGCCGTCCAGCGGAATTCCTGCCCCGCCGGGGTCTTGCGGCCGCCGGGCGTGGGGTCGCCCACGTCCACGCCGCGCTGGCGCATGGCGGCCACGTCCGCCGCGAGGTCGTCGCTCTGGATCGCGATGTAGCGCAGGCCGCCGCCGCGCGCGATGAAGTCCACGAGCGCGGCGCCCGCGGCCTGCTGCTCGCCCGCGCGCACGCCGAGCAGCTCGAGGTAGTCGTCCTTGAACCACGCGATGGCGTTCTCGGTGCCGCCGCCGGGGTGCACGCCGCCCGGCTTCACGTCGAAGCCGATGCGGCGGTAGGTCTCGAGGGCCTTCGCGAGGTCCGAGACGCAGATCATGACGTGGTCGATGCGGGTGAGCACGATGAGGCCTCCCTCTGGTCAGCCGGCGGCGGCTTCGCACTCGGCGAGCCGCGCCGTGTAGAACGCGCGCTCGCGCGTGTTGTCGGTCAGGTCACGCGCCGCGCGGTACTCGACGGCGGCCTCCGCGCGGCGCCCCAGCCGGCGCAGGAAGTCGGCGCGCGCCGCGGGCAACAGATGATAGGCGGAGAGCGCGCCGGCGTCGAGGCGCTCGAGCGCGGCGAGCCCGGCGGCCGGCCCCTCGGCCATGCCGATGGCCGCCGCGCGGTTGAGCTCGACGACGGGTGACGGCGTGAGGGCGGCCAGCGTGGCGTAGAGCCCGACGATGCGGGGCCAGTCGGTCGCGGCCCACGACGCGGCGCGGGCGTGGCACGCGGCGATGGCGGCCTGGAGCTGATACGGTCCCGCGCCCGAGATGGGGCCGGCCGCCTCCAGGCACGAGAGCCCGTGCGCGATCCGCGTTCGGCCCCAGCGCGCCCGATCCTGATCGGCAAGCAGCACGAGGTTGCCCCCGGCGTCCGCGCGCGCGGCCGCGCGCGACGCCTGCAGCTCCATCAGCGCGAGCAGCCCGAGCACCTCCGGCTCGCCAGCCATCAGCTCGGCGAGCATGCCACCCAGCCGGATCGCCTCCGCGCAGAGGTCGTCGCGCACGAGCGCGTCACCCGTGTGCGCGGCGTAGCCCTCGTTGAAGATCAGATAGACGACGGCGAGCACGGCGGGCAGCCGCGCGGCCCGCTCGTCGCCCTCCGGCACCTCGTACGGGAGTCCGCGCTCGCGAATCAGCCGCTTGGCGCGCACGAGGCGCTGCGCGATGGTCGGCTCGCTCACGAGAAAAGCGCGCGCGATCTCGACGGTGGTGAGCCCGCCCACGAGCCGCAGCGTGAGCGCCACGCGGCTGTCCGCCGGCAGCGCCGGGTGACAGCACGTGAAGATCAGCCGCAGGCGGTCGTCGGCGATCGTCTCGGGATCGGCCACGTCGGGACCTTCGTCGGGGGCGCCGAGCGCGGTCTCATACGCGAGCGCCGCGGCGCGGGCGTCGGCGCGGCGCGCGCCGCGCAGCCGATCGAGCGCGCGCCGCCGCGCCGTGGTCAGGAGCCACGCGCCTGGACGCTCGGGCGGGCCGGTGGCGGGCCAGTGGGCGAGGGCCTGGGCGAAGGCGTCCTGGACGACCTCCTCCGCGGCGTCCACGTCGCGCACGATCCGCAGCACGGAGGCGACGACGCGCGCGTACTCCAGGCGGAACAGCTCCGCGAGATCCGCTCCCACGGAGCGACATGGTACTTGATTACATGTGCCACACGGGGCGGACGTCCACGTAGCCGCCCTCGGCGAGCGGCACCTTCTTCGCCCACTCCAGCGCCTCCTCCTTCGACGCGCACTCGAGCAGGTAGAAGCCGCCGAGCGCCTCCTTCGTCTCCGCGAACGGGCCGTCGGTGACCTGGCGCTGCGCGCCCTTGACGCGCACGCGGCTCGCCTCGTCCTCCGGGCGCAGCCGCTCGGCCACCACGGTCTTGCCGGCGTTGCGCGCCTCCTCGGCGAACTTCATGTGGGCCTGGACCATCGCGTTGTCGGGCGCCGACGGCCGGCTGGTCTTGTCCGAGCTTCCGATGAGCAGCAGGTAGCGCATGGGGCCTCCTCGCACTTAGGATGTCATGGGCTCTCACCATTACGACGCCGATGGACCGCTCGAATCGACAGGGGACGTTCGCCGCCCTGGCGTCTCCCAACTACCGCCGCTACTGGATCGGCCTGGTCCTCTACGTCCTCGGCCACCGCGCGGAGTACGTCACCTTCGCGTGGATGGTCTGGGAGGTCACCCGCGCCCCGCTCTACCTCGGCTACCTGGGGCTGGCGCAGGGCGTGCCGCTCGTCGTCTTCCAGCTCTTCGGCGGCGTCCTCGCCGACCGCGTCGACCGGCTGCGGCTGCTGATCGTCACCCAGACCCTGACCGCGCTGACGCTGGCCGCCGCCTTCGGCCTGAGCGTGGCCGGGCTCCCCCGCGTCGAGCTCCTGTTGACGCTGGCCGCGCTCAGCAGCACGTTCCGGGCGTTCGACGAGCCCACGCGGCTGTCGCTCATCCCCCAGCTCGTCGCGCGCGAGCGCTTGCCCAACGCCATCGCGCTCGGCTCGATGCCGTGGCAGGCGGGGCGGATGATCGGCCCGTCGATCACCGGCGTGCTCATCGCCGCGTTCGGCGGCACGGTCGGCTTCGGGCTCGCGGCGGCCGCGTCGTTCGCCGCGCTCGCCTTCTACAGCCGGCTGCGCCTGCGCGCCGATCCCTCGCAGAGCGGCGGCGAGCGGATGGTGCACCAGCTCGTCGAGGGGCTCAGCTACGTCGCGCACAACTTCGTCTTCGCGGCGCTGATCGCGCTGGCGCTCTTCAACGCCGTCTTCGGCCTGTCCTACGTCACGCTGCTGCCGATCTTCGCCGACGTGTACTTCGCCGGGGGCTCGGTCGTCTACGGATTGCTCCAGGCCGCGCACGGGGCCGGCGCGTTCGTGGGGACGCTGACCATCGCGTCGATCGCCCACGTCATCCGCCGTCCCGGTCCCGTGCTCCTCGTCGCCGCCGTGGGCATGGGCCTCTCGCTGATCGCGTTCGCGCTGTCGCCCTCGATGGCGGTGGCGCTGCCGATGCTCCTCGTCATCGGCTTCACCAACACCTTCTACCTCACGCAGGTGAGCACGTTCATCCAGCAGCACGTCCCCGACCGGCTGCGCGGCCGGGTGCTGTCGCTCTACTCGCTCTGCTGGAACCTGCTCCCCCTGGGCGGGCTCATCGGCGGCGCGCTGGCGGCCGCGGTGGACGCGCGCTTCGCGGTGGCGTTCGGCGGGGCCATGGTCGCGCTCAACGCGCTGCTCCTGCTGACGTCCAGGCGCCTGCGCGCGCTCGGGTGAGCCGCGCCGCCTACTCGAAGAGGTGCGGCGCGACGCTGAACAGCAGGCCGACGCTCACCGCGATGGAGACGGCGTTGCCGGCGAGAGACACGACGAACGCCGGGCCGTAGGGCAGCGGCGGGCGGCCGGCCCACCGGCGCTCGGTCGCGGCCCGGATCAGCACGGTCTCGGCGGCCACGACGAGCACCTCCGCCGACGCCACGGCGGGAACGAACCGCCACTCCCGGCCCAGGAGGGTGTCCAACGCCACGGCGAACCCCGCCCACGTCGTGACGTTGATGAAGACCAGCGCACGCGCCAGCCCCTTCGTCGGGTAGCCCATGCGACGCACGAGGATCAGCGCGGCGACGATCTCCGCCGCCGTCGAGGCCCCGACGATCGCCCAGATCGCCGGGTCGACATAGGTCACCTCACGCGCCGGGCTCGATGGCGAGGTGGATGGGATTCTCGCCCTTCACGTGGCCGGCGAGCATGTGGATCGCGTGCTCGGCCTGGTCCAGCGGCAGCGAGCGCGTGTGCATCTTCTCGAACGGGAACTGGCGCGACTCGATGATGTCGATCGCGCGGAACGTCTCGTCCACCGGCATGCTGAGCACGCCGCGGATCGTCAGCTCCTTGTAGATCACGTCGTCCACGGGGAAGTCCTGCGCCGGGCGCAGGCCCTTGAGGCCCGCCACGACCACGCGGCCCTTGCGCACGGCGATGGCGACGGCGTGGTTCAGCGACTGCGGCGCGTACGGCGTGGTGTCCACGACGACCTCCGCGCCCCCGCCCGTCGCGTCGCGCACGGCGGCGACCACCTCGTTCTTCTCCACGTCGATGGCCGCGTCCGCGCCCAGCTCGCGCGCGAGCGCGAGCTTCCCGGCGTCGCGCGAGAGCCCGGTGATGACGACCTGCTTCGCGCCGGCGGCGCGCGCGGCGATCACGCAGCAGAGCCCGCGCTGCCCGGCCCCCAGGATCACGACGCGATCACGCGATCCCGTGCCGGGGATCGAGCCCGCCCACGAGATGCCCGCCGCGAGCGGGTTGAACATCACGGCGACGCCCGCGGGCAGCGTCTTGTCCATCTTCTTCATCACGGAGTACGGCGAGAGGTACATGCGCTCGGCGTAGCCACCCCAGAGGTGCGGCGGCTTGCCGACGTCGGTGTAGCCGTAGGTGCCGCCGCGCTTGGGGCAGAGGCGCGGCTCCCAGCGCGCGCACGCCTCGCACCGGCCGCAGCCGTAGCCCGAGCGCACGGCCACGCGGTCGCCCTCGATCACGTCCCAGCGGGTGCGCGCGCGTCCGCCGATCTCTTCGATGACGCCGAGCGGCTCGTGGCCGGGGATCACCGGGTACGGCGTGTAGTCCTCGTGCTGGGGCTGGGCGCCTTCGTACTGCTCGTAGTCGCTGCCGCAGATGCCGCACGCCTCGATTCTCAAGATCGCGTCGTCGGGGCCGACGACCGGCCGCGCGAACTCGCGCGCTTCCAGCGTCCGCGGCTTGGTCAGGACGACGGCGCGGACGGTCTCACTTCTTGCCATCGCCCTTCACCTCCATCAACGCGGACAGCCCGCGGTGGAACGTCGGCGCGCCCCCGGGGATGAGACACGTCTCGAGCACCTCGAAGATCTCCTCGCGGGTGGCGCCGAAGCGCATCGCACGCTCCATGTGCGCCACGAGGCCGGCGCGCTCGCCGCCACGGAACGCGAGCAGCGCGATGGCGACGAACTCGCGGACCTTCGCGGAGACGTGCTTGCCCTCGCCCAGCCCCAGCTCGTAGATCCGGTTGTAGGTCTCGACGAACTCGGGATCCTGCCGCGCCGCGAACTCCCACTCTGGGTAGATGTAGCCGCGCGCTTCCTTCATCTTCTTGATCAGGGCCTCGGCGTCGGGCATCACGTCCTCCCTTTCAGTTTCGGCAGCAGGCGCGCTGCGGCCTCGTCCACCTGGGCGAGCTGGTCGCCGCCGGCGAAGCGCAGGGCCAGGTGGCGCGCGCCGGCGTCGATCCAGCGCTGGATCCACTCCACCGCGCCTTCGATCGGCCCGGCGTAGCCCGCCTGGCGCGCCTTGATGACCTTGGCGGGCGCCGCGTAATACGTCTCGAGGAACTGGTCCATGCGCGCCTCGGCCTTCGCCCGGTCGGGGTCGAGCGCAAGCGTCAGGTAGGCGGCGCCCTGGACGTCGGCCGGCGTGCGCCCGGCGGCCTTCGCCGCCGCCTGCACGCGCGGGAAGTGCTCGGCGAAGAACTCCACGCTCGGCCCCGTCGGGAACCACGCGTCGAAGCGCGCCGCCTCCCGGAGCGCCGTCGGCCCGCTGCCGCCGATCCAGATGGGCGGCCCGCCCGCGCGCGGCGGCTTGGGCTCGACCGTGACGTCCTCCAGCGTGAAGTGCTTGCCGCTGAACGACACGTGGTCGCGGCTCCACAGCGCGCGGCAGATCGCCAGCGTCTCGAGGAAGCGCCCGACGCGGCGGTCCCACGGCACGCCGGTGGCGGCGAACTCGCGGCGGATGGCCGGCGTGTCGGCTGCGATGCCGACGCCGAGGATCACGCGGCCCTCGGCCACGCGGTCGAGCGTGCCGATCACGTGCGCGAGCACGACGGGATTGCGCAGCGCGGGCAGGAGCACGCCGGTGCCGAGCCGCACGCGCCGCGTGCGCGCGGCGACCGCCGCCATCAGGGTGAGCGGCTCGTGGCGCGGCCGCGCCGTGATCGAGTCGCCGATCCACACCGAGTCGAAGCCCGCGGCCTCCGCGCGCTCGGCCATCGTCAGCAACGGCGCCGTCTCCGGCCGGCCGGACATCACGACCTCGCGGGTGGGGATCAGGACGCCGAATTCGACGCCCATCTCACACCTTGAAGTCGAGGATGTAGAGCCCGCCGATCATGCGGTCCACCGTGTAGAGGATCTGGCGCTCGTCGATCAGGACGTCGTTGAGCTGGATGGCCTTGGTCGGCGACTTGCGCGGGCCGGGCGGGACGAAGGCCGCGATCTCCCTGGGCTGCAGCGGGTCGCGCACGTCGAAGGCGCGCACGCCGCCGTTGAAGAACGTGCCGACCACGACGTCCTCCGAGATCCAGCCGCCCGGCCGGTTCTCGTGCAGGTTGTGGGCGCCGAAGCGGCCGCCGCGGTTCGCGAACTTCTTCACGGGCGGCAGCGGGCACGTGCTCACGGGCACGAGCTTGTCCTCGCGGCGCGCGTCCACGATCCACACGAGCTTGGGCCAGTCCGCGGCCGCCGCGCGCACGGACTCGTCGCTGACGATCAGGAGGTTCTTGTCGAAGAACGGCACCACGGTGTGGCAGAAGCCGGGGAACGGCGGCTGATAGTCCCAGCGCCCGAGCAGGCGCGGATGCGCCTTGTCGGCGACGTCGAGCACGCAGGCCCCGCCGTCGATGTAGCCGACGTAGGCGCGGTCCGGCCGCCGCGGGTACACGTTGGTGTTGTGGGCGCGATAGCCCGTGTCGAAGGCCGGGTGGCGCGGCAGCGCGGGCTCGGCGTCGCCCTCCCGCGTGCCCGGCAGCCACCAGCGGCCGACCTCGCGGGGCCGCGAGGGCTGGCGCACGTCCACGATTCGGAAGCACTGGTCGTCCTTCTGGTTCCTCGGCGTGAAGTCGGGCGCGCCGGACGCCATGTGAACGTACTCGCCGTCCACCCACCACAGGTGATGCACGCCGCGCGAGGCGGGCCCCGAGGCGTCGAAGAGCACGACCGACTTCGGCTTGGCGGGATCGGCGACGTCGAAGATCTCGAAGCCCGCGGGCTTGGCGCCCACCTCGCGCGTCTGGTACGCGACGACGAGCAGGTCGCCGACGAGATCGAGCGAGTTGCTGCGCATCTTGTCGTGCGGCAGCGCCGTCTGCACGATCACGCTCGGCTTCTTCGGATTGGTCACGTCGACGGCGGTGACGTTCTTGGGCGCCGACTCGTGGGCGAGCCACAGCACGCGCCGGCGGTCGCGCGTGAGCTGGATCGCCATGCCTTCGCCAACGTTGCCGAAGCCGTCGAGGGAGTGGTGGGCGAGCAAGCGCATCGTGGCCATCGGATCTCACCTGTGCCTGGGATTGACGACGGCCCAGATGCTATCATCCGCGTCCATGAGACGAATCCTCGTCCTTGCGGCAATCCTCGTCGCCGTCGCCACCGCCGCCGCTGCGCAGTCGAAGCCGCTCGCGGTGCGCCTGGCCATCCACACCTCGCTCATGGGCGCGCCCGACGTCATCGCCGTGCGGCAGGGCTACTTCAAGCAGGAAGGCCTGGAAGTCGAGTGGCGGCGGTTCGCGCTGGGCAAGGAAGGGCGCGACGCGATGATCGCGGGCGCCATCGACCTCAACGCCACGGCGCCCACGCCGTTCATCATCGGGCTCGACAAGGGCGTGCCCTACGTCGCGCTGGGCGTGAACTCGCTCTTCTGCGGCTCGAACCATCTCGTGGTGCTGAAGTCGTCCGACATCAACAGCGTGGCCCAGCTCAAGGGCAAGCGGATCGGCCTGCCCAAGGGCACCATCACCGAGTTCATCTTCGTGTCGAAGGTGGCGCCGGCCCACGGCCTCAAGCCCGGCGACTTCCAGATCGCCAACATCCCGGACGCCAAGGACCGCGTGCCGAGCCTGGTGGCGAAGGCGGTGGACATGGCGGCCCTCGGCGATCCCTTCGTGTCCATCGCGGAGCACGAGGGCCTCATCCGCCCGCTCGAGGACTTCTGCCGGTACGACATGTTGCCGTTCATGCTCACGGCGACGACGAAGATCGTGAACGACAATCCCGCCGCCGTCGTCGCGTACCTGCGCGGCTGGCTGCGCGCGGTGCGGCTCCTCAAGGACGAGCCGGAGAAGGCCGCCCAGGTCTACCTCGACGATCTCAAGTCGCTCGGCCGCGAGGTTCCACTGCCCGTCCTCGACAAGGCGCTGCGGCGCATGAAGTGGGAGCCCGAGATAACGCCGAAGATGGACCGCTACCTCGCCGACATGGCCAAGGACATGCTCGCGGCCACCTCGGGCGATCGCATCCGGGCGATTCCCGATCTCGCCAAGGGCGTGAACAAGGACCTGCTCAAGAAGGCCATGGCGCCCCGCTGAAACGCCCGGTCCAGCTCGCCCTCCCCTTCCTCGTGGTGATGGTGCTCTGGCAGGCGTTCGCATGGTGGGGCCCGTTTCCCCCGAAGCTGTTTCCCGGCATCGACAAGATCGTGTCCGCGTTCTTCCGGCTGATCGTGAACGGCATCCTGCCCGTGCACGCGTTCTGGACGCTCGTCCGCCTCGTCGCCGGCTTCGGCCTGGGCGCGGTGGCCGGCGTCCTGGTGGGCATGGCGATGGGCCGCTCGCGCTGGGCGGAGGATCTGTTGCTCCCGCTCGTCAGCGTCGGCAACCCGATCCCCGGCCTCGCCTACGCGCCGCTCTTCGTGATCTGGTTCGGGCTCGGCGACCTGCCCGCCATCCTGCTCGTCGGTTTCGCGGCGTCGTTTCCCGTCGCCGTCAACACCTGGACGGGCGTCAAGGCGGTGAAGGAGATCTGGATCCGAGCCGCGCGCTCGATGGGCGCCGGCGAGCGCCAGCTCTTTCGCAAGGTCGTGCTGCCGGGTGCGCTGCCGTACGTGCTGACCGGCCTTCGCCTCGGGCTGGCCCGCGCGTGGCGGGTGCTGGTCGCCGTCGAGATGCTGACCTCGGTCCATCTCGGCCTCGGCTGGCTGATCTTCGGCGCGCGCGAGTTCCTCAACACCGACGTGATGCTGGCGGGCATCGCCGTCATCGGGCTCGTCGGGCTCGGCCTCGAGAAATTCGTCTTCGAGCGCCTCGAGCGCTACACCGTCGTGCGCTGGGGAATGCTGACGGCATGAGCGGGACGCGAGCGCGCGGCATCGTCGGCGTCGTGGCGTCCGCGGCCGTGGCCGCGCTGGCCTGGGAGATCTTCGCGCGCAGCGGCGTGTTCTCGACGGCGCTCACGCCCTCGCTCGCGGCCATCCTGCCCGCGCTGGGCCGGATGGTGGCGGACGGCACGCTCGTGATGCACACGCTCTACACGCTCTATCGCATCTTGCTCGGGCTCGGGCTGGCCGCGGTGATCGGCGTGCCCATCGGGATGCTGATGGGCCGCTTCGGCGCGGTGGAGCGCTTCGTGGTGCCGCTGGTGAGCGTGCTGTCGCCGATCCCGTCGCTGGCGTGGGTGCCGATCTTCATCCTCTGGTTCGGGCTCGGCGACGCGGCGTCGATCGCCCTCGTCCTCTACGCGGCGACGTTCCCCTTCATCCTCAACACGTGGACCGGCGTGCGCTCGGTCAACCGGATCTGGATCCGCGCCGCCGAGGCCATGGGCGCCGACGGCGGCCGGCTGTTCCGCTCGATCGTGCTGCCGGGGGCGCTGCCCTTCGTGATCGCCGGCGCGCGCCAGGCCTTCGCGCGCTCGTGGATCGCGGTGGTGGGCGGCGAGATGATCGCGGCCACCAACTGGGGCCTGGGCTGGGTCATCTTCGACGCCAAGGAATATCTCAACGCCGACGTGATGCTCGCCACGCTGTTCGTGATCGGCGTCCTGGGCCTCGGCTTCGAGCGCCTCGTGTTCCAGCTGCTGGAGCGCCGCACGGTGGGCCGGTGGGGCATGCTCCGGACCGCGCGGACCTGAGCGCGTGTCGCACCTCGAGCTCCGCCGCATCACCTACGTCTACGGCGGGGCGGGCCGCGCGGTCCCGGCGCTGCAGGACGTCACCTTCGGCGTGGCCGACTCCGAGTTCGTCTGCGTGGTGGGGCGGAGCGGCTGCGGCAAGACGACGCTGCTCAACATCCTCGCCGGCTTCCTCGCCCCGACGTCGGGGGACCTGCTGATCGGCGGCAAGGCGGTGACGGGCAAGGGGCTCGATCGCGGCATCGTCTTCCAGGACTTCGCCCAGCTCTTCCCCTGGCGCACGGCCCAGCGTAACGTCGAGTTCGGCCTGGAGATGAAGGGCGTGGCGCGCGCAGAGCGCGCGGCGACGGCGCGCGAGTTCCTGAAGCTGGTCGGCCTCGAGGCCTTTGCGGCCGCCTATCCCCACGAGCTGTCGGGCGGCATGCAGCAGCGCGCCGCCATCGCGCGGGCGCTGGCCTACAACCCCTCCGTGCTGCTCATGGACGAGCCGTTCGCGGCGCTGGACGCGCTCACGCGCGACGAGATGCAGCGCTTCCTCGTGGACGTCTGGCGCGAGACGCGCAAGACGGTCGTCTACGTCACCCATAACGTGGCCGAGGCTGTGTACCTCGCCGACCGCATCGTCGTGCTGACGCCGCATCCCGGCACGGTGCGCTCCGAGGTGAAGGTCCCGCTGCCCCGCCCCCGCGATCCGCTCAGCGTGGAGTTCGTCGAGGCCCAGCGTCGCGTGCTCGAACTGCTGCGCTAGCCGGGCAAACCGCGCTATCATCGCGCCCCAAACTCGATCGGGGGTGCCAGTGGGACGGCTCGAGACGGCAACAGCGCGCGTGATGCCGTGGCCGATGGCGCCGACGACGCACGCCTCGTGGGTCCGGACCCGGCGGCTGACCTTCGTCGCGTTCCTCGTCCCGGCGGTGGCCGTGCTCGGGCTCGTCACGCTGCTGCCGCTGCTCTACCTGCTCGTGACGAGCTTCACGCCGCTGGACCTCACCAAGCCCGGCTCGCTGCGCTGGGCGGGGCTCACCAACTATCGCCAGCTCGCCGCCGACGGGCGCTTCTGGGGCTCGGTGTGGGTGCAGGCGCAGCTCTCCTTCTGGACGGTCGCGCTGCAGATGCTCGCAGGCTTCGCGATCGCGTTGCTGCTCAACGGCCGGATGCGCTTCCTGGAGCTGGTGCGCGCAACATTCATCATCCCCATGGTGCTGCCGCCCGTGGTCGTCGCGCTCATCTGGAAGATCCTGTTCACGCCCGACATCAGCATCCTGGACTGGACGCTGGGCCTGCTCGGCCTGCCCCAGCCGGCGTGGCTGGCCGACGCGCGCTTGGCGCTGTGGGCGGTGATCATCGCCGACGTCTGGGAGTGGTTCCCGTTCGTGATGCTCATGCTGCTCGCCGCGCTGCAGATGCTGCCGAACGAGCCCCTGGAGGCGGCGCGGCTCGACGGTGCCTCGCGCTGGCAGGTCTTCCGCTATATCACGCTGCCGCTGCTGAAGCCCGCCATCGTGGTGGCCGCATTGTTCCGTCTCATCGACAGCGTCAAGGCCTTCCCGCACATTTTCATCATGACGGGCGGCGGTCCGGGAACGGCCACCGAGGTCACGAACTTCTACGCCTACCTGCAGGGCTTCTCGTACACCTATGTCGGCTACTCGAGCGCGATCATCGTGGTGATGCTCCTGGCCACGCTGCTCATGAGCCTCGGCGTCCTGTTCGCGGCCGGGCGGGAATACGACGTTGAATAG
>DASYTM010000133.1:0-32949 GCA_036002345.1 Candidatus Methylomirabilota bacterium
GCGGCGACGGGGACGGCGGCGACGTAGCCGTAGGTCAGCGACGTCGACATCCGGAGGAGCGGGATCACCGTGCCCACCGCCCACAGCACCATCGCCCCGTAGAAGGCGCGCGTCAGGCGCGGCGCGGCCACGGCGCTCGACGCCTTCCAGGCCAGCCCGGCGCCGGCCACGGCCGCGAGCAGCGCCGGCCCCAGCGTGTCGCGCGCGTACGCGGCCACGGTGGCGAGACTCGGGAACGGCGCCGCGCCGCCGGCCTTCACGAAGGGATAGAGGAGCATCGTCGAGCGATAGAGCTCGCGGCGGCGCGGATCGCCCCAGCGGCCGTAGGCGAAGAGCGCGACCGTCCACGCGAGATAGGCGGCCATCACCGCCGCGGGCAGGACGTTGGCGCGGTTACGCAGCGCGGGGCGGAGGACCCCGGCGAGGAACAGAAAGGCCGCGAGCACCAGCACGAACGCCGGCCAGTCGAGGCCGGTGGTGAGGTAGAGGGCGAGCGCGGCCGGCGCGCCGATCCGATAGAGGCGGCGCTCGGGCTCGAGCGCGAAGCCGGCGTAGAGATAGAGGGTCAGGAGCTGGAACAGGCAGCTCGCCGTGTTGAACACCCACGGCACGCGGATCGTGACGCCGAGCCACGGCATCAGCGCGAAGGCCAGCGCCGTGCAGACGGCGGCGCGCGCCGAGACCAGCCGCCGCACGAGCAGATAGGCGAGGCCGGCCGAGGCCAGCGCGAAGATCGTGTTGGGCACCTGCGTCACGGCCGGGTCGAGCGGCAGCGCGTCGCCGATCACGAAGTAGAACGCGTTGAGGAAGAGCACCTGGAACGGCCCCTCGATGTGGTTCAGGATCGCCACGGGCAGGAAGTATTTCTCGTCCTTCGGCCGGAGGCTCAGCGAGGGCCAGACGGTGCCGCCGTCGCGGATGGCGAGGGCGTCGTAGGCGTGGTGCACGGCGGGCTGGGCGGCCACGCCGAGGACGGCGAGCCACACGACCAGGGCCGCCACGACGCCGGCCGCCGCCGCGCGCCTCACCGGGCGGTCCGCCGCATCAGGAGCCCGATGAAGCATCCGAAGAAGTAGCGGCGGCACTCCTCGACGGCCAGCCCCTTGTCCGCGCACGCCGCTTCGAGGGCCGCGCGTCCGTAGAGGCGCCCCATCCACACGGCGGCGGCGCTGCCGGGGGGCAGGAGCACGAAGGGCAGGAACGGCCCGAAACGGTACGGCACGCCCACGAAGACGCGGCCGCCCGGCCGCGTGACCCTCGCCATCTCGGCGAGCGCCCCGCCGAAGTCGTCCAGGTGCTCCATGGTGCTCGAGTTGAAGACGAGGTCGAACGCGCCGTCGGCGAACGGCATCCGGCCGAGGTCCGCCCGCACCGCGCGAAGATCGCCGTCACGCGCGGTGGCCAGGCGCAGCGGCGCGGGATCGAAGTCGAGCAGCGTCGCCGTGAGGCCGCGGCGCCGGCCCGCCAGGAGCGACGAGCAGCGGCCGGGACCGGAGCCCGCCTCCAGCGTCCGCGGCCTGGGACTCCAGGCGCCGGCCATGCGGCGGTCCAGGTAGGCGGCGAGCCGGACGTTGAGCCGGTTCCGGGCGGCGTCGAAACACGCATACGCGGCGGTGCCGGGGCCGCCGCCGAACGACCAGAGGGGGGGCGCGGGGCGCGTCACACGCGCTGGAGCTCGAGGAGCAGCGTGGTGCCGAACGGCATCGGCACGACGCGCGCGAGGGCGCGCTCCGCCGCGACGACGGCCAGCAGCGCCGCGTTCACGGCGCGCGGCGGCATGAACAGGTCCGAGGTCGGGGCGCCCCGCGCGGAGCGCCGCAGCCGGCGCGCGAGCCGGTACGCGAGCACGGCGGGAAAGAACGGCGCGAAGAGATAGGCGGCGCGCACCAGCCGCGTGCCGGGCAGCGCGAAGGCGGCGCGTGCGCGCGCCTTCGTGTAGCGGCGCACCGAGTGCACGGCGGCGTCGTGCTCCGAGAGCAGGAACTGGTAGGCGGCCACCGCGACGATCAGCCGGCCCCCCGGGCGCACCACGCGCACCAGCTCGCGGGCCGCGCGCGCCTCGTCGACCTCCACGCACTCGAAGACGTCGGCGCAGACGGCGGCGTCGAAGACGCCGGTGCGGAACGGCAGCGCGTTGACGTCGGCGCCGACGAGGGGCTTCACGCCGCGCAGGCGGGCGAAGCGCAGCGCCTCCTCCGACATGTCGCAGGAGGCCAGCCGCGCCCCCGTGCGCGTGAGCGAGGCGCTGGTGGCGCCCGAGCCGCAGCCGGCGTCGAGCACGAGCGGCCGCCCGGGCAGCCCGGCGCGCCGCACGGCGTCGTGCAGGAACAGGCGGAGCCCCCGGTACCACCACAGCCCGTCCTCGACCTCGAACATCCGGCGGTACTCGCCCGGTTCCACCCTCAGGTCACCCGGTAGTCGATGAGGTCGGGGGCGGCGTTGTCGTAGCGGTGGGACTTCAGGAGCAGGAAGCGCGCGTCCTCCAGGTGCTCGATGGCGCGCGCCTCCGACGGGCGGAAGATCCACCCCTGCCCGGCCGTCACGGTGGCCTCCTGGCGCGCGCCCGTCTTGACGTCCACGGTCCGGACGCGGGCGCGGCCCTCGAGGAGGAAGTACGCCACGATGGTGTGCGCGTGATAGTGGTGGCCGATCACCGCGCCGCGCCCCATGCGCGCGTGGATGACGCTCTCCCAGCGGCCCGTGTTCAGGAGCTCCTCGAAGCGGCCGCGCCCGTCGTCGCGGACGAACACCGGGGCCTCCACGAGACCGAAGACAACCTCGTCCATCAGTCGCCCGGACGCAGCCGCGCCGCGACGATGCGCGCGACGTACTTGAGGCCGGTGCGGAAGAACGCGAACAGGCTGGGGAACGACTTCGAGGTGCCCTCGGTCCGGTCGCGGAAGTAGTAGCCGATCTCCCCGACCTTCAGGCCCTTGCGGCACGCGGTGTACACGAACTCGATGAAGTACTCGCCGTAGCCGCGCGGGATCAGCGTGACGGAGTCGAACACCGAGCGGCGCATGAGCACGAAGCCGCTATCGTAGTCGCGGATGCCGTAGCCCAGCACCAGGCGCGCGAAGCCGTTGATCGCGCGGCTCGACAGCGTCCGCAGCGGCGCGCGGTCGTCCTGGCCGCCCTCCGCGTAGCGGGAGCCGATCACGAGATCGTAGCCCTCGTCGACGATCTTCCGGTACATCTTCGGGATCATCGCGGGCGGCATGCACATGTCGGCGTCCATCCAGCCCACGATGTCGCCGCGGGACTCGATGATCCCGCGGTTGAAGGCGGAGGCGAGGCCGCGCGTGCCGCGCCGGCGGATGACCTTGACGTTGGGCAGGTCGAGCCCGGCCGCGATCGACGCGGTGCCGTCCGGCGAGTCGTCGTCCACCACGATGATCTCCATGGCGGCCGGGGCTTCCTTCAGGAGCTCGGTGATCGTGGTGCGGATGAGCTCGCGCTCGTTGAACGTGGCGAGGACGATGGAAATCACAGCCTGGACGCCGACCCCTCGGACTTCACGACGATCGGCGCGATCGACGACGTCGACGGGTGGTTACGCCCCGATGACCTGGACGGTGATCTCGCGCTTCCGGGGGCCGTCGAACTCCGCGAAGATGATCGACTGGAAGCGGCCGAGGGCCAGCTCGCCGTTGTTGAGACCCACCGCGATCGAGCGCCCGAGCAGCGCCGAGCGCAGGTGCGAGTGGGCGTTGCCGCGCTCGCAGTCCGAGAAGCGCGGGTCGTCGTGGCGATACCCGCCGCGCTCCGGCACCAGCTTCTCGACGAGCCCCTTGAGATCGTCGATGAGGGCGCTCTGGAACTCGTTGATGAACAGCGCGCAGGTGGTGTGGAGCGTGTTGATGAGGGCGATGCCGGCCGACACGGGGAACTGCTGCACGGCCTCCCGCACGAGCTTGGTGATGTCGGTGACCTCGGTGCCTTCCTCACTGTTCAGCGTGAACGAGGCGTTGAAGACCTTCATCCGCTCTCTCCCCGATATCACCTTGTTTTCGCTAGCGGAAGCGCCAGCGGGGCCGCGCCCGGACCACTCGATACCATACGGGTACCGTCACGGGAATGTCAACCTAAGCCACTCTAAGCCACTTTGGGATCGAGCAAGTCCCGGAGGCCGTCGCCTAACAAGTTGAGACCGAGGACAGCCACCGCGATGGCCCCCCCCGGAAATACCGCGAACCATGGGTTCATACCGAGGAAATTCTGCGCTTCCTTGAGCATGAGCCCCCAGGAAGGGTGGGGCGGCTGGGTCCCGAGACCGAGATAGGCCAGCGCGGCCTCGGCGAGGATCGCGACGGGGAAGCTCGTGGTGGCCTGCACGATCAGCGGCGCCAGCGTGTTGGGCAGGATGTGGCGCAGCATCAGCCGGGCGTCGTGACCGCCCAGCGCGCGCGCCGCCACCACGAACTCGCGCTCGCGCAATTCGAGCACGCTGCCGCGCGTGAGGCGCGCGAAGGCGGGCCCGAACGCGATGCCGATGGCGACCATGCTCACCGCCGTCCCCGGCGAGAAGACGGCCGTGAAGAGCAGCGCGGAGAGGATCGCCGGAAAGCCCTGCACGGCGTCCACCAGCCGCATCAGCGTCTCGTCGAGCCAGCCGCCGATGTACCCGCTGAGCAGGCCGAGCAGCACGCCCGCGCCGGCGCCGATGCCGACGGCGATGACGCCGACGGCGATCGAGGTGACCGCGCCCGTCATGACGCGCGAGAGGATGTCGCGTCCGAACTGATCGGTCCCGAAGGGGTGGCCGCCCGACGGGCCCTGCAGCCGCTCGGCGAGCGACATGGCGAGCGGATCGCGCGGCGTGTAGAGGAAGCTGAGGGCGGCGACCCCGATCAGGCCCAGCGTGATGGCCGCGCCGAGGGTGAACGTCGCGTGGCGCCACGGGCGTCCGCGCATCATGGCTCGTCGTACCGGATGCGCGGGTCGAGGAAGCCGTAGGCGAGATCCACGGCGAAGTTGATGACCACGATGCTGGAGGCCACGAAGAGGCCCACCCCCTGCACCACGGGGAGGTCGCGGGCGGTGATGGCGCCCAGGGCCAGGCGGCCCAGCCCCGGCAGCGCGAACACCGATTCGAGCACGATGGCGCCCGCCATGAGCTGGCCGAGCTGCACGCCGGCCACGGTGACGATGGGAATGAGCGCGTTGCGCAGCGTGTGACGGCCGACCACGCCGCGCTCGCTCAGGCCCTTGGCGCGCGCCGTGCGCACGTAGTCCTCGCGCAGCACGTCGAGCACCGCGGAGCGCGTGGCGCGGATCAGCACGGCGGCCTGGAACAGCCCCAGCGCGACGGCCGGGAGCACCAGCGAGCGCAGGGCCGCGCCCACGCCGCTCGACCAGCCCTCGAAGCCGCCCGAGCGCACCCAGCCCAGCGTGACGGAGAAGAAGAGGATCAGCAGCAGCCCGGACCAGAACTGCGGGATCGAGATGCCGATCTGGGAGACGATCATCGTCGCGTAGTCGCCGGCGCGGCGGTGCCGCGTGGCCGCGTAGACGCCGAGCGGGATCGCGGCCACGATCATGAACAACGTCGCCATCAGCGCGAGCGGCAGCGTCACGGGCAGGCGGCTGACGATCAGCTGCGCGACGGGCAGATCGTACTGGATCGAGCGGCCGAGGTCGCCGCGGAGCGCGCCGCCCACCCACTCCACGTACTGCACGGCCAGCGGCCGGTTGAGGCCCAGCGACTCGCGCAGGCGGGCCACGGCCTCGGGGCTGCCCTCCGTGCCCATGATGATGGCGGCGGGATCGCCGGGCAGGACGCGAACGACGACGAAGACCAGGGCCGAGACGAACAGGAGGGTCGCGACGAGCGCCGCGACCCTCCGCGCGGCGTACCGGCGCACGTCCTAGGCGCGCGTCACTTGGCGGACGCCCACGACACCTCGGAGAGGTCGTTGGCGGAGGCGGGCAGGTCCTTCCACAGCCCGTGCAATCCCTTCTTCGTCACCGCGAGCCGCGGGTGCATGAAGAGCCAGACGACGGGCGCGTCTTCCACGAGGAGCTTCTGCATGTCCACGTAGATCTCGCGGCGGGCCTTGTCGTCGACCGTGACCTCCGACCTGGCGAACAGCGCCTGGAACTTCGGGCTGTCGTACCGGTAGTAGTACTTGGGGTTCGCGTAGTTCTTGATGTCCCAGGCCTCGGCGTGGCCGATGATCGAGAGATCGTAGTCGGCTTCGCGGAAGACGCGCGCGATCCACTGGCCCCACTCGATCTGCTCGATCTTCACGTTGACGCCGATCTTCTTGAGGTTCTCGGCGATGACCTGGCCCGAGCGGATCGTGTAGTCGTACTGGGGCGACACCTTCAGCACGGTGTCGAAGCCGTTGGGATAGCCGGCCTCGGCGAGCAGCTTCTTGGCCTTGGCGGGGTCGTAGGGCATGGCCTTGGACATGTCGACGTAGTACGGGTTGAGCGGGTCCACGTTGGTGCCGAGGATCTTGCCCATCCCGAACATCGCGCCCTTGAGGACGTCGGCCTTGTTGATGCCGTGGGTGATGGCGCGGCGCACGCGCACGTCGCCGTAGGGCTTGCGCGCGTTGTTCATGCTCAGGATGACGTCGTTGGTGGTGTCGCCGGTGATCACCTGGAAGCGCGCGTCCTTCTGGAGGTCCTGCACGTGCTCCGGGCCGAGGCCGAACAGCGAGGCGTCCACGTCGCCGGCCTTGAGCGCGACGAGCACCGCGTTGGGATCGGTCACGAAGCGGAAGGTCACCCGGTCGAGCCTGGGCAGGCCCTTGACGTGGTAGTCGCCGTTCTTCACCAGCACCACGCGATCGCCGCGCACCCACTCCTCGAACCGGAACGGGCCGGTGCCGACGGGGTGGCTCTTCATCGTCTCCACGGTCTCGCGCGGATAGATGGCCGCCCCCGCCCGCGCGACGTTCTGGAGAAAGTTCGCGTTGACGCTCTTGAGCGCGAAGGTGACGGTGTAGTCGTCCTTGACGATGATGTCCCCGATCGCCTCGTAGTCCCTGGCGTACGGGTGCTTGGTCTCCGGATTGAGCGCGCGCTCGAAGCAGTACTTCACGTCGGCGGCCTTCATTTCGCGGCCGTTGTGGAAGCGCACGCCCTTCTTCAGGAAGAAGGTGTAGTTGCGGTTGTCGGCGGTGTGCCAGCGCTCGGCGAGCGAGGGCACGAGCTTGCCGTGGCGGTCCACCTTCACCAGCCCCTCCTGCACGTTGTAGAAGACGATGCCGGAGGTGGCGGTGGCGGGCGTGGCCGTCATGTCGAGGCCGGGCGGCTCGGTCTGGCTCTGCACCACCAGCCGCGCCGGCGCCTGGGCGTGGACGGAGGCGGCGGCGGCCACGAGAGTGGCGAGCACGACGAGCACGGCGATTCGGCGCATGAGGCGAGCCCTCCCGGTCAGGCGGTCTTCTTGAAGTAGTCCACGGTGCGGCGCAGCCCCTCGTCGAAGTCCACGAGCGGTGTGTAGGCCATGAGGCGGCGGGCCTTGGCGATGTCGGCCAGCGTGTGCGGCACGTCGCCGGCGCGGCTCGGCGTGTGGCGGCGCTCCAGGGGCTTGCCGAGCAGCTTCTCGAGCCGCTCGATGATGTCGAGCAGGCTCACCCGCGTGCCGACGCCGACGTTGAAGGACTCCCCGGAGGCCGCGGGCGCCCGCGCGGCCAGCACGTTGGCCTCCACCACGTTGTCGATGTAGGTGAAGTCGCGCGACTGGCGGCCGTCGCCGTGCACCTCGAGCGGCGCGCCGCGCAGGCCCCAGAGGATGAAGCGCGGGATGACCGCCGCGTACTCGGAGGCGGGGTCCTGGCGCGGCCCGAAGACGTTGAAGTAGCGCAGGCCGACCGTCTCCACGCCGTAGAGCTTGGTCCACGCCGCCGCGTACATCTCGTTGGCGGCCTTCGACACCGCGTACGGCGAGATCGGCGTCATGGGCTGGTCCTCGCGCTTCGGCAGGGCGGGGTTGTCGCCGTACACGGACGAGGACGACGCGTACACGACGCGCTTGACGCCGGCGCGCCGGGCCGCCTCCAGCACGTGGAGGGTGCCGTTCACGTTGTTGTCGTTGGCGCCGAGGGGGTCGTTCACCGAGCGCGGCACCGAGCGCATGGCCGCCTGGTGGAAGATCACGGCCGCCCCGCGCACCACGGCCTCCACGGCCGCGAGGTCGCGGATGTCGCCGCGCACGACTTCCAGGCGGTGGCCGGCGGCGGCCGCGAACGGCAGGTTGGTCATGGCCCCCGACGAGAAGTCGTCGAAGACGCGCACCACGGCGCCAGGCTGGTCGGCGAGCAGGCGCTCGACGACGTGGCTGCCGATGAACCCCGCGCCGCCCGTCACGACGTAGACGTTTGTCACGCGCGAATTGTATCATCGCGCGACGAATGCTCTTCAGCTCGCTCGAGTTCCTCGTCCTCTTCCTGCCCCTGACGCTGGTGGTCGCGCTGCGCCTGCGCGGCCAGCCGCTCTTGCGCTGGATCGCCCTCACCAGCGTCGTGTTCTACGCGTTCGCCGGCCACTGGTGGTTCATCGTGCCCATGCTCGTCACCACCACCGTCGATTACTGGGTGGCCATCTTCATCGAGCGCGAGACGCGGCCACGCGCGCGGCGCTGGCTGCTCGCCCTCTCGCTCGCGGGCAACCTGGGCATGCTCGCGTACTTCAAGTACTCGGGGCTGATCGTGCGCACCGTCGAGCAGGCGCTGGGCTCCACGGGCGCCTTCCGCTGGTTCGAGGTGATCCTGCCCGCGGGCATCAGCTTCTACACGTTCCAGACCCTCGCCTACATCATCGACGTCTGGCGCGGCCAGGCGCCCGCCGAGCGCAACTTCGTCCGCTTCGCCGGCTTCATCAGCTTCTTCCCGCACCTCGTGGCCGGCCCCCTCACGCGCCACCACCAGCTCATCCCACAGCTCGGGCGCATCGCGGAGGCGGGCATCGACCCGCGCTGGCGCGCGGGCGTGTTCCTCTTCTGCATCGGACTGGCCAAGAAGGTGCTGATCGCGGACCGCCTCGGCAACCTCGTCGATCCCCTGCTGGCCGACGCCGGATCGCTCGACGCCGTGCACGCCTGGCTGGCGCTGCTCGGCTACTCCTTCCAGATCTACTTCGACTTCAGCGGCTACTCGGACATGGCCATCGGGCTCGGGCGGCTCTTCGGCATCGAGCTGCCGCAGAACTTCAACAGCCCGTACAAGGCGCTCTCGCCGAGCGAGTTCTGGCGGCGCTGGCACATGACGCTGTCGTTCTGGCTGCGCGACTACCTCTACATCACCCTCGGCGGCAACCGCTGCTCGCCGGCGCGTCGCGCGTTCAACGTGATGGCCACCATGATCCTGGGCGGCCTCTGGCACGGCGCCAACTGGACGTTCGCGGCGTGGGGCGCGTGGCACGGCCTGCTGCTCGTGGCGCACCAGGCCACCCCGCCGTGGGCGCGCATGCCGCCCTTCTGGCAGCGCAACGTCACCTTCCTGCTCGTCACCCTCGGCTGGGTGTTCTTCCGCGCCCCCGACTTCGGCCACGCGGCGTCGTGGTTCGCGGCGCTGGCGGGGCTGCACGGCGCGGGAACGCCGTGGACGCTGGAGACGGCGCGGCTCCTGGCCCTCGTGGCCGCGTGCCTCGTGATCGTGCGCGCCTTCCGCAACAGCCTGGAGCTGCCGCTCGAGCGCCTGGGCGCGCTCCCCCAGGTCGGCCTGGCCGCGGCCACGGCGATGGCCGTGCTGCTCATGAACTACGGCTCCAAGTTCCTCTACTTCCAGTTCTAGTGCGGCCGTTCCTCGTCGTCGTCGCGGCGCTCCTGGGATTGGCGGTGGCCGTGAACGGTCTCGCGACGTGGGAGCGCGCCCGCCACGAGGCGCGCATCGCGCGGGCCGCCGCGGCGTTCCGGCCCGGCCAGGCTCTCCTCGGCTACCGCGATACCGACGAGCGGCGGTTCCAGAAGGCGCGCCTGGCCGCCATCCCGCCGCCGCGCGTCGTCGCGTTCGGCTCGAGCCGCGTGATGACGCTGTCCACGGCCATGGTGGGCGCGGCACCGGGCGAGTTCTACAACGCCGGACTGTCGGGCGGCACCGTCGAGGATTTCATCGTCCTGTGGACGACGCTGCGCGACGCCGGCAAGGTCCCGCAGGTCGCCGTCTTCGCCATCGACAACTGGGAGTTCAACGCGGCGCACCCGCGCGTGCGCTGGCTCACCTGGGCGGGCGACGTCACGCGATTCGTCGAGGCGACGGAGGGCGCGGCGTGGTGGAGCCGCGCCGACGCCGTGCTGTACCGCTGGTACCAGCTCAAGGACCTCGCGTCGTACTCGGTGCTGACGACGTCCTTCACCGACCTCGCGCGCCGGCTCCGCGGCCGCGAGGCGCGCGGCGCCGAGATCGTGCGCACGCTCGGCGAGCGGCTGGTGGACGAGCGCAGCATCGACGGCCGGCGCGCCCTGCGGGCGGACGGCAGCCTCGTCTACGAGGCCGAGTACCGGGCGCGGGGGCCGGCGGAGGTCCGCGTGGACGCGCTCGACTTCGCGCTGAAGGACCACGGCGGGCTCCGCGAGTTCGCGTGGGACGCCGAGCGCGCCCGCCGGCTCGCCCTGCTCTGGCGCGACATGCGCGCGCACGGTGTCCGCGTCGTCGCCTACCTGCCGCCCTACCATCCGCTCGTCTGGGGCACGCTCCAGAAGGATCCCCGCGCGATGGCCGGGCTGGCCCGGACGCGAGCCGTGCTGGACGATCTGGCCGCGCGCCACGGCGCCCGTGTGCTCGACTTCTCCGATCCGGCCTCGGTGCCGTGCGCGGAGGCGGAATTCCTCGACGGCAACCACGCCCGGGCCCCGTGCCTGACGCGCCTTCTGGCGCGGGTTCGTGCCGCAGGATATTGATATTTCAGCGTCCGCACGTTACTGTGACCAGATGCCGAGGCTGATGCGGGCCCTGGCGCGAAGACTTCTCGCCGTCGAGCGGCCATCGACCTACTACCTGCCGTGGTTGACGCGCCCCGGGCTGGAGTGCGCGCTCATCGTCACGAACGTCGAATCGCGCTTCACGGCCGCCGGCGGGCCATGTCCCGTGCGCGTCGTGCAGTACGACGCCGACGGCACGACGGTGCGCGGCTACGACTTCACGCTGCGCGACAGCACCGAGGCCGTCGAGATCCCGCTCCAGCCGACGGCGGCGGGCTGCGGGTTCGTCACCGTGAGCGGCGTGCACAGCGATCTCTACGTCACGCTCTCGAACGGCGAGACGTACAGCGCGACGCACGGGCGCGGCGAGTTCGTCGAGCGTTATCCCGCCGTCGCGCGGGCGGGTCTCGCTCTCGTGGGCGGCTTGCTCGCGCTGATCGGGCGCACGATCCCCGCCTTCGCGCGTGACCAGTACGTCTACGCCGACGACGAGACGCGCTCGCACGTGCTGCTGCTGAACCTGTCCAACGTCGTGAACCGCATCCGCGTCACCGTCCGCTCCGAGCAACGGACGCTCGGCGTGGCGCTGTACGCGCTGCCCGCCATGGGCGCGCGACTCGTCGACGTCGCCGCGCTGGGCCCCGTGGACGCGGGCGCCGTGCGGCGCGTGCGGCTCACGGGCAACGCCTGGTTCAACCTGTACCTCGTCGGGGTCGGCCCGCGCGATCTCGCGGGCCCGCTCTCGCTGATGCATGTCAAGTAACCTCTCCGCCCTGCTCTCGGCGACGTTCTACGAGGCGGGCCACCGGCACGTCGTGGAGCTCGTGCACCAGCGCGACGAGGCGTCGCGCCGCCGCCTCGCCTCGCTCGACCTCTCGGCGTGGGACGCCGGCGGCAAGCTGCGCGCGGAGGTGAGCGTCGACCCCCGCGACGAGACGCTCGACCTCGACACGCTGCTGGCCGGCCACGCCCAGGGCGAGCGGCTGATGGTGACCTTCGACGCCCGCTACGACGTGCGGATCTTTCCCTACCGCCCGCACCACTATGCGTGGCTGCACCGGCGCGGCTCGGCCTCGGCGCCGCTCTACTACGCCGTCAACGCCGTGCTCGGCGGCGTGCCCGACCGGATCGGCGCCACCGCGCTCAACAACTTCGAGACCTACGTCTTCCTCCGGCGCCCGGTCGCGGAGCGCTACGCCGTCCTCGTGGGCAACGTGTCCCGCTTCTCCACCGCGGAGGCGCAGGTGTTCACCTACTACGTCGGGGGCGCGCGGTTGACCCAGCGGGTCGAGCTCGGCCCCAAGGCCCACGTCGAGGTCGCGCTGCCCGAGCAGCACGACGGCGCGCGGCTGGAGCGCGTGGAGGTCAAGGCGCTGTTCCGGCTGGCCACGTACGTGATGGGGCGCCACGCGACGAGCGGCGACCTCCTCCTCTACGACCACATGTTCACCTACTTCAAGTGAGCGTCACGACCCCCATGCCCCGCGACGGCGATCTTCTCTGCTACTGCACCGACCTCACGGTGGGCGAGCTGCGGCTCGCCTGCGAGGACGGCCGCTGGCCGCTCGCGGACAAGATCCGGACCGGCAAGCTCTGCACCGGGTGCGTGGGCGACCTGCTCTACCTGCTCCGGCGCTTCGGAGCCGTGGCGGCGCTGCCGTGATCTCGCTCGTCCTGCCCCTCTACAACGAGGCGGACGGGGTGCGGGCCACCGTCGCCTCCCTCACGGCCGCGCTCGGCGGCGCGGGCCTGGCGTACGAGCTCGTCCTCGTGAACAACGGCTCGACGGACGACACCGCGGCCGTGCTGCGCGAGATCGAGGCCGCGTACCCGACGGTCCGCGTCGCCCACGTCGCCGTCAACGACGGCTACGGCTGGGGGATCCTCTGCGGGCTCCGCGAGGCCAAGGGCGACGTCATCGGCTTCATGTGCGGGGACGGCCAGATCGCGGACGAGGACGTCGTGCGCGTGTGCCGGCGGATGCTCGACGAGAACCTCGACCTCTGCAAGGTGAGCCGCGTGGTGCGGCGCGACGGGCCGCAGCGGCGGGTCATGTCCGCCGTCTACAACGCGTTCTTCCGGCTGCTCTTCGGCGGCCATTACGCCGACATCAACGGCACGCCCAAGCTCATGCGCCGGACGCGCTACGAGCGCCTGGATCTGAAGTCGCGCGACTGGTTCATCGACGCCGAGCTGATGATCGCCGCCGCGCGCGAGCGCTGGCGCGTGGGCGAGGTGGCGGTGACCTTCACCGCCCGCGAGCAGGGCAGCTCCAACGTCCGCCTGACCACGTCCTTCGAGTTCGTCCGGAACATGCTCCGCTACCGGCTCCGCGGGCGCTGACGTGCGCGCGCTCGTCATCGGCGCGTCGGGGCAGGTCGGCGGCGCCCTCCTGCGCGCCCTCGCCGAGCGCGGCCACGAGGCCGTGGGCACCTGGCGCTCGTTCCGCGTCGAGGGGCTCGAGCCCCTCGACCTGCGCGACCGCGCCCGCGCCGCCGGGCTCGTGGAGCGCCTGCGGCCGGACTGGATCTTCTGCACGGCGGGCATGACACGCGCCGATCTGTGCGAGGAGCGGCCGGCCGACGCCCGCCGCGAGATCGTGGACGACCCGCTGGCCCTGGCCGAGGCCGGGCGCCGGGTGGGGAGCGGATTCCTCTTCTACTCGTCGGCCTACGTCTTCGACGGCAAGACCGGCGCCTACACGGAAGCGGAGCCGCCGTCGCCCATCAACGTGTACGGCGAGTGCAAGGTCGCCGCGGAGCGGCGCATCGCCGCCGAGGTCGAGCGCTGGATCGTGGCGCGCACGATCGTCGTCTACGGGCCGGAGGCGCAGGGCAAGAACTTCGCCTACCAGGTGCTGCGCGCGGCCGCGCGCGGCGAGCGGCTGGGCGTGGCCGCCGACCAGGTCGCGAGCACCACCTACAACGAGGACCTGGCGCGCGCGAGCGTGGAGCTGGCCGAGCGCGAGCGCCATGGCCTGTGGCACCTGAGCGCGCCCGACCGCGAGGACCGCTACGCGTTCGCGCGGACGGTCTGCGAGGTGTTCGGCGAGGACGCCGGCCTGCTCGTCCGGCAGCGCACGGCCGACCTGGCCCAGCGCGCCGCGCGCCCGCTCGACGCCACCCTCGTCACGGCGCGCGCCCAGCGCGAGCTGTCGACGGCGTTCGCCGGCGTGCGGCGCGGGCTCGAGCGCATGCGCGACGCGCTCGGCGGCAATCCCTACCGCCGCGCGTAGACGACGAAGCGGTCCCCGGTGGCGGTGTCGATCGTCCGCCGCACGGCGAAGCGCTCGGCGAGCAGCGCGTCCATGCGCGCCATGACCTCCCGATACGGCGCGCGGCGCCGGTAATACTCTTCCGCCCGGCGCTCCACGACCGCGTACCGCGCGTCCCCGCCGAGCCAGCGCTCGAGCTCCGCGCGTCCCCAGAGCCCCGCCCGCGCGTATTTCGAGGCGTCGGCCTCGCTCGTGAACACGATCCACCACTGGTGGAACTGGCGAAGATAGCTGCGCCGGCCCGCGAGATGGAGGGCCAGCGGGTCGCCGAGCAGGAAGATGCGCGACTCGCCCGCGGGGAGCGCGGCGGCCAGCTCCCCGGACACGCGCCGGATGTCGGGGATGGTGGCCTCCGCGACGCGCACCCGGCGCGGGAGGTTCGGATGGCGGTGCACCCATGGCGAGGCGGCGAGGCACGCCACGAGACCGGCCACCATCGCCGCGCGCGCGGCGGGGGCGCCGCCGAACCGATCCCACACCGTCGCGTAGAGCACGCCGAGGACGACGCAGAAGAGCGGCGCGATGGCCCCGACGTAGCCGAACGCCTGCTTGGTGAACGGCCCCATGAGGACGAACTGCGCGGCCGTCACGAGCCCGAACAGCCACGCCGCCATCCGCACCAGCTCGCCCCGGCCCGGGTCGGGAAGGCTCGCCCGGCGGCGCGTGGCGAGCGCGGCCACGCCGAGCACGGCCAGCAGCGCCGTCCACAGCGCGTAGCGCTTGAACAGGAGCGGCACGCTGGAGGCGATCTGGACGAGGCGGCCCGTGACGCCGCTCCCCACCTTGATGTCCACGTAGTCGGAGCCCCAGAACGAGCCCGGGTCGGCCACGAGCGAGAACCAGCTCGTGTAGCCGAGCGGGGCGACCCAGTCGCGCGCCACGGGAACGAACGCGAGCAGCTTCAGGTGATCGCGCGCGGAGACGAAGAACAGCAGCGGGATCGCCACCGCGGCGGCGACGAGCGCCGGCCACCGGCGCGCCGGCGCGCGGGCCGCGAGGTAGACGAGCACGATGGGGATCGTCGGCCAGTAGTTCGGCTTGACGAGGAACAGCACGGAGACCACGAGCATGGCGAGCACGTCGCGCGTCGGCCACGTCGTGCCGAAGAGGATCCACAGCGCGAGCAGGTGGCAGAGCGCGGCGAGGCCCGCGAAGTGGACGGTCGAGAAGTAGCCGACCACGAGACCGTTGGTGACGAAGAGCCCGACGGCCACCGTCGCCGCCAGCGTGCCGTGCGCGCGGCGCGCGAGCGCCCACACGAGCACCAGCACGCCGAGCCCGAGCGCCACCGAGGCGAGCCGGGGCACCAGGAGATCGCGCCCGGCCAGCGCCTGCACCGCGCCGTAGAAGACGAAGGGCAGCGGAACCCACTGCCCCGTCATCTCGTCCTGGTAGAGGCTGATCTCGCCGCGCAGGGCGAGGTCGCCGAGGGCGAGGTACTCGGCCTCGTAGTCGTGGTTGACGAGCGTCCACGCGAAGAAGACGGCCACCACCACGTAGGCCACGCACAACAGAATCGCGGGCAGGCGCATCGCCGTATGATAGAGCACGCGTGCCGAACCCCTGGAGCCGGATGACGGCGGCCACGTGGCTGCCCCTGGTGGCGCTCCTCGCCGTCGTCGCCTTCGTCGCCTACGCCCTGACCGGCGCCGACCTCTGCCTGTGGTGCCGCGGCCCCTGAGCGGCTAGCGCGCGAGCGTCGCGGCGCCCAGGCCCGCGCCCGCCGTGCGGTACTCCTCGCGCGGCGGCGCGAAGATGTCGAGCACGACGCAGCGCACGCTCAGCGCGCGCCCGCCGTGCGGCACGTTCGGGGGCGTCTGCCAGAACTCCCCGGCCTTCACGTGGTGCTCGACGCCGTCCTGCACGCGGATCCACTCGCCCTCCAGGCACACGCCCCACTGCTCGTTGGGGTGCGCGTGCACCGGGGAGACGGCGCCGGGCTCGAGGGTGACCACCGACAGCATCGCGTGCACGCCGGGGAAGACGCGCGCGCTCACGCCGGGCGCGAGCTGGCGCGCGATGCCGCCCTCCTCGAGACTGTGGAAACAGGACGCGTCGCTCATTCGCTTCCTCCTTTCGATCATTTCACCGCTCGCCTCGCCGGACGCACCGCCTCGGCTCGCACTGCGCGATTCGTCATTGCCTCGTGACACCCGACCAATTACACTATGCCCCGCTGTTCGTCGCCCGTCACGGGCGCGTCGCCGATTCCGAGGAGAGCCGCCATGCCGTCTCCCGCGTTCTGCGCCACCGACTTCAAGGTCTTCGACGCAGCCGGATTCCGCGCGCGCATGGGCGCGATCAAGGAGCGCATCCGCCCCAAGCTGGAGGCGGTGGGCCACACCCTGACGCCGGCGGTGGGCCGGGCCACGGGCGGCGACGCCTTCGCTCACGTCGCCAAGCACGCGCGCCGCACCGTCAACCCGCCCGACGACACGTGGGTGGCCTTCGGACCCGACGCGCGCGGCTACAAGAAGCACTGCCACTTCAAGGTCGCCGTCTCCCGTCGCGCCGTCCGCTTCCTCTTCGAGGTCGGCCCCGAGCACGCCGAGAAGAAGCGCTGGGCGGCGGCCTGGAAGCGCAACGCGCCGCGGCTGGCGCCCGTCCTGCGCCGCGTGAAGGGCCTGGCGTGGTTCAAGAACGAGCACGACGAGGAGCCGGCCGCGCCGCTGGCCGACCTCAGCGCCGAGCGCCTGGGCGAGCTGGCCGACGAGCTCACGCGCACGCGCGACGGGCAGCTCGTGCTCGGGCGCGTCGTGCCCTCCGAGCAGGCGGCGCGCTGGACGGAGGCGCAGTACCGCGACGCCGCCCTGGAGACGTTTCGGGCGCTCGCTCCCCTCTACCGCTTGCGGTGAGCCGTCCGGCTCCGCGCGCCGTCGTCTTCGACATGGACGGCGTGCTCCTCGACTCGGGCGTCCATCATCGCGACGCCTGGGTGGCCGCGTGCCACGACTGCGGCGTGACGCTGCCCCCGGAATTCTGGCGGCTCACCATCGGGCGGCCCGGCGAGGAGGCGGCCGCGCGGCTCATGCCGGACGGCGACGCCGCCGAGCACCGGCGGCTCGCCGACCTCAAGCGCGAGCACTACGTGCGGCTGGCGCGGCGCGGCCTCATGCCCATCCGCGGCGCGCCGGCGTTCGTGGAGTGCCTCGTGCGCGAGGAGGTGCCGCGCGCCATCGCCACCTCCGCGTCGCGCGCGGACATGGACCGCCTGCTCGGCCTGCTCGACCTGCGCCGGTACTTCGACGTCGCGGTGGCCGCGGAAGACGTCCGCCGCGGCAAGCCGGACCCCGAGGTCTATCTCGCCGCCGCGACCGCCCTCGGCGCGGCTCCGGCGGCATGTCTCGTGTTCGAGGACGCCGTGGTCGGCGTGCAGGCGGCGCGCGCAGCCGGCATGCGCGTGGTCGGCATCACGACCGCCCACACCGCCGACGAGCTGGTGGCCGCGGGCGCCGAGCGCGCCCTCGCCGACTTCGAGGAGGTCACATGGCCCGTGTGAGCGGACCGGAGTTCTGGCAGGGCCTCTACGAGAGCGGCGGCGACGGCTGGGAGCTCGGCGGCGCCGCGCCGTCGCTCGTGGAGTTCGTGGAGGCGACGCCGCCGCCGCGCGGCACGGTCGCCGTTCCCGGCTGCGGCCGCGGCCACGACGCGCGCTACCTCGCCTCGCGCGGCTACGACGTCACCGGCTTCGACTGGGCCCCCGCCGCGCTTGCCGCCGCCCGCGCGCTGGCGAAGCGCGACGGCGTGGACGTGCGCTTCGAGGCGCGCGACATCTTCACCCTGGGGCGCGACCTGCCCAACGCCTTCGACGGCGCGTGGGACTACACGTGCTTCTGCGCCATCGATCCCGCTCGGCGCGGGGAGTACGCCCGTTCGCTGGCGGGCACGGTGCGGCCGGGCGGCTGGCTGCTCGCCAATTTCTTCCCGCTCCGCGCGTTCACGGCGGGCCCGCCGTTCGCGCTGGCCCCCGCGGAGATGCGGCGCGTGCTCGCGCCCTGGTTCCGCATCGAGCGCGCGGCGCCGCCGCTGCGCTCACCGCGCGGGCGGCAGGGCCGCGAGTGGATGGTCCTCGCGCGTCGCACCGGCGCGTGATACCCTCGGCCCCACTTTTGCCCCGAGGAGGGCTCTTCCGATGAAGTCAGCACGAATCTTCCTGGCCGTCGCGCTGGCCCTCGCCGTCGGCGCGCTCGCCGTGTGGAGCCCGCGCGCCGACGCGCAGGGCCAGACCATCAAGATCGGACTCCTGTACGACCACAGCGGACCGTTCTCCGCGGCCGGCTCGCTCAACTGCTGGCGCGGCGCGAAGATGATCATCGACTACGTCAACGAGAAGGGCGGCGTGCTCGGCAAGTACAAGATCGTCCAGGTCGACGGCGACAGCCAGTCGAAGGCCGAGGTGGCCATCAACGAGGCGGAGCGCCTGCTCAACGTGGACAAGGTCGACATCCTGGCCGGCGTGTACTCCAGCGCCCACGCCGTGCCGCTCGCCGAGAAGGTGGACAAGCAGAAGAAGTTCCTCTGGATCACCACCGCGATCGCCGACAACGTGCTGAAGGACCGCAACCTCCAGTACACGTTCCGCCCGCAGCCGAACGGCGGGATGTTCGGCGCGTACTCGGTCCAGTACATCGCGTCCTACTCGCAGGAGCGCTTCAAGAAGGCCCCCAAGGATCTGCGCGTGGCCATCATCTACGAGGACGGTCCGTACGGCGCGGGCGTGGCCGCCGCCAACGAGGCAGAGGCGAAGAAGCAGGGCATGCAGGTCGTGCTCAAGGAAGGCTTCTCCATCCAGGCCCCGGACCTGTCCTCGCTCGTGACCAAGCTGCGCGCGGCACGCCCCGACGTGCTCTTCCACACCGGCTACGCGCCGGACATCGCGCTGTTCCTGCGCCAGTCGAAGGAGCAGGGCTTCCGCGTGAAGGCCTATGTGGGCCACGGCGCGGGCCACAGCCAGATCGACAAGCTCAAGGAAGGCTTCGGGAACGAGATCGAGGGCTTCCACACCGTGGACCCGATCGCCTCGCAGCTCCTCGACGCCAAGAAGCTCAAGGCCGGCGTGGGCGAGATGACGGCGGAGATGGTGAAGCGCTACAAGGCCTTCGAGCCGAACATCCAGCCGCAGGCCATCGCGCCGCACGTCTCGATGGGCTTCAACAACATGTGGATCCTCCTCAACGACGTGCTGCCGCGCGCCATCGGCAAGCACGGCGGCATCACGCCCGACGCGCTCGCCAGGGCCGCGCGGGAGACGGACATCCCCGAGGGCGGGACGATGCAGGGCTACGGCGTGAAGTTCCTGCCGCCGGGCAATCCGATGGCGGGCCAGAACGAGCGCGCCTTCCCGGCGGTGTTCCAGATCGTCGAGGGCAAGTTCGAGATCGTCTATCCCAAGACCGTGCAGACCGCCAACCCGATCCTGCCGCTGGCGGCGTCCTCGCCGTTCGCGGCCCGTTGAGCGCCGGCACCGCATTGCGACGTCGAGGAGCGCCCCGGCTTCGCAGGGGCGCTCCGAGCATTCAGGGGGGCTTGGGGGGCCCTTCGAGGCCCGCCATGTACCCCAGGTGCTGAGGGTCGCGGGACTTACGAAGCGCTTCGGCGGCTTCACGGCGCTGAACGCCGTCTCCTTCGAGGTGAAGGAGGGCGAGATCCTCGGGCTCATCGGCCCGAACGGCTCGGGCAAGACCACCTGCTTCAACTGCGTGTCCGGGGCCCTCGCCCCGACGGCAGGATTCATCCGCTTTCGCGATCACGAGATCGCCGGCCTCACGCCGGACGCGATCTGCCACCTCGGGATCGCGCGCACGTTCCAGATTCCCCGGCCGTTCCGCAAGCTCACCATCCTCGAGAACGTCGCGGTGGCCGCGCACTTCGGCGCCGCCCAGCGCTCCACGGAAGCCGACGCCCGGCGGCGCGCCGTCGAGATCCTCGGCCTCGTCGGGCTCCCCACCACGGAGGACGCCTCCACCACGCTGCTGGGCGCGGGCGGCCTCAAGAAGCTCGAGCTGGCGCGCGCGCTGGCCACGGCGCCCAAGCTCTTGCTCGCCGACGAGAGCCTCGGCGGGCTCGATTCCTCCGAAATGGCGGGCGCCGCCGACCTCCTGCGCCGCATCCGCGGCGAGCTCGGCATCACCATCGTGTGGGTCGAGCACATCATGGCCACCCTCATGCGCGTGGTGGACCGCGTGGTCGTCCTCGATCACGGCGAGAAGATCGCCGAGGGCGAGCCGCGCCGCGTCGCCGAGGACCCGAAGGTCGTCGAGGCCTACCTCGGCGAGAAGGTCGTGCTCGCCTGACCATGCTCGCGCTGCGCAACGTGACCGCCGGCTACGGGGCGTTCACCGCGCTCTGGGACGTGAGCCTCGACGTCGCGACGGGGGAGGCCGTCGCCGTCGTCGGCCCCAACGGCGCGGGCAAGACGACGCTCCTGCGGGTGATCTCGGGGATGATCGCGCCGCGCGCGGGCACGCTGACCTTCGAGGGCGCGGCCCTGACGGGCCGGCCGGCCTACGAGGTGGTGGCGCACGGCATCGCCCACGTGCCCGAGGGCCGGCGCATCTTCCCGATGCTCACCGTGGGCGACAACCTCAAGATGGGCGCGTATCTGAAGCCGGCGCGGCGCGCCTACGCCGAGAATCTCGAGCGCGTCTTCGCCCTCTTCCCCGCGCTCGCCGAGCGGCGCCGCCAGCGCGCGGGCAGCCTCTCGGGCGGCGAGCAGCAGATGCTCGCCGTCGGCCGCGCCCTCATGTCGCGGCCCAAGCTCGTCCTGCTCGACGAGCCGTCCATGGGCCTGGCGCCGGTGATGGTGCTGCGGCTCTTCGACCTGATCCGGCGCGTGCGCGAGGAGGGCTACACGATCCTCGTCGTGGAGCAGAACGTTCGACAGGTGCTCAAGCTCGTGGATCGCGCGTACCTGCTCGAGGCCGGCCACCTCAAGATGGAAGGCCGCGCCGACCAGCTCGCCGAGCAGGATTTCGTGCGCAAGGCGTACGTCGGCCTGTGATCGATCCCATCTTCCTGGCCGAGGCCGCCGTGAACGGCCTGCTCCTGGGGGGCGTGCTCGCGCTGCTCGCGCTGGGGCTCAACCTGATCTTCGGCGTCATCGACATCGTGTGGATCGCCTACGTCGATCTCGTGATGATCTGCATGTACGCGGTCTACTTCCTGGTGCAGGTCTACGGCTGGCCCATCTGGGTCGGGAGCATCGCCAGCGTGGGGCTCGGCGCGCTCCTCGGCATCGGCGTGCACGTGCTGATCATCTCGCCGATCCTCGGCAGCGCCCCCGTGAACCAGCTGCTCGCGACGGGCGGGCTGCTCTTCTTCCTCCAGTCGTTCGCGACCTTCCTGTGGACGACCGACCATCGCTCGGTGCGTCTCACGCTGCCGACCATCGAGTGGGGTGGCATGTTCCTCTCGTTCGCGCGTCTGATCGCCTTCGGGGTGGCCCTGCTCGTGATGCTCGGGCTGTTTCTGTTCCTGCGCCACACCTACATCGGCACGGCCATCCGCGCCGTCTCGCAGGACCGGGAGGCGATGGCGCTGATGGGCGCGAATCCGCAGCGGGTGTACATCGTCACCTCGGCGGTGGGCGGCGCGCTCGCGGGGGTGGCGGCGGCCCTGCTGATCATCCAGTACTCCGTGCACCCGTTCTTCGGCGCGGCCTTCGGCCCGCTGACGTTCATGATCTGCGTGCTTGGCGGGCTCGGGAACATGGTGGGCGCCTTCGCGGCCGCCTTCATCATGAGCGAGATCATCTCGATCGGCGGCGTCGTGTGGTCCACCGAGATGGGCTACGTGATCGCCTTCGTGATCTTCGTCATCATGATCTTCGTCCGGCCGGGCGGCCTCTTCGCGAGGCGCGCGTGAGCGCCGGCCGCGTCGGCGCCGGCGTCCTCTTCGCGGCCCTGGCCGTCGCGCCCTTCATCCCCATGGGCGGCATGCGCCAGTACGTCTTCCACGTGCTGATCCAGATCTTCATCTGGTCGTTCATCGGCGGGGCGTGGGCCCTCATGGGCCGATTCGGTCTGGTCTCGCTCGGCCACGGGGCGTTCCTCGGCCTGGGCGCCTACACGACCACCCTGCTGTGGAACTTCTTCGGGCTCACGCCGTGGGTCGGCGCCGTCGCGGCCGTCGTGCTCACCGCGATCCTCGCCGTCGTCGTCGCCTACCCGTGCTCGCGCTTCCAGGTGATCGGCCACTACTTCGGCCTCGTCACCCTCGCCGTGGGCGAGGTGGTGCGGCTCCTCATCATCGCGGAGCGCGACTGGACGGGCGGCTCCCTCGGCCTCACCGTGCGCCCCGTCGGCGCCGACAGCCTGCTCGCCGTCCAGTTCGCCGACAAGCGCGTCTTCTACTACGCCTCGCTCGTGCTGTGGGCGGCCGGCCTCTGGGTCTGGCACCGCGTGGATCGCTCGATGGCGCGCTCGGCCATGGAGGCGATCGGCGAGGACGAGACGGCGGCCGCCTCCGTCGGCATCCACGTCACGCGCTTCAAGATCGCCATCACCGTGCTCTCGGCCGTGCTCACCGCCGTGGGCGGGATCGCCTACGCGCAGTACATCGCCTACGTGAACCCCGACACGCTGGCCGGCATCGGCGTGTCGCTGCGCATCGTGTTCGCGGTGGTGCTGGGCGGCATGTACGCGCTCCTGGGCCCGACCGTCGGCACCGCGCTGACGATCGCGCTCGCCGAGGTGCTGCGCGTGGTGTTCGGCATCACCTACGTGGGCATGGCCGAGACCATCTACGGCCTGCTCCTGATCGTGTTCATCATCTTCCTCCCCGCTGGCATCTACGGCAGCATCCGCGACCTGCTGCGGCGGCGGCCGGCGCCGGCGGCCCCCGCGACGGCCTAGCCGCGGCGGCGTAGGATCGGGGCCATGGCTGACTACGCGATCTACCCGGAGAAGGAGCCCTCCAGGGCCGCGCGCACCCTCGCCGAGCAGGTCGCGCGCGACGGCGGGCACGTGCTGGCCATCTACCAGGAGCCGGTCGGCGAGCACTGGCAGGTCTTCTGCCTGCTGCCCCGCGCCAAGGTGGAGGCGAGCCCGTACCAGCGCGACGTCTCGCCGACCCACGTCAAGCGGCTCACCGAGGCCGTGAAGCGCGTCGACCGCTTCGTCGACCCGATCATCGTCGTCTCGCCGGGCCCGGGCGTGTACTGGACCCCCAACGGCAACCACCGCCGGGTGGCGCTCGACAAGCTGAAGGCGGAGTTCGTCCCGGCCATCCTGGTGGCCGAGCCCAACGTGGCCTTTCAGGTGCTGGCCCTGAACACCGAGAAGGCGCACAACCTCAAGGAGAAGTCGCTCGAGGTCATCCGCATGTATCGCGGCGCGCTGACCGAGCAGCCGGGCTCCAGCGAGGAGGACTGGGCCTTCCAGTTCGAGTCCGCGCACCTGATCACCCTCGGCCTGCTCTACGAGCAGAACAAGCGCTTCGCGGGCGGCGCGTTCGCGCCGATCCTGCGCCGCGTGGACAAGTTCCTCAAGACGTCGCTGCGCAAGGGCCTCGAGGACCGCGAGGAGCGCGCGGCGCTGGTGCGCGCCGCGGACGAGGCGCTGGCCGCGGTGGTCGCCAAGGTGAAGAAGCGCGGGATCAATCACCCCTACGTGAAGAACTTCCTGCTCGCGCGCACCACGCCGCTGACGCGCGCGCGCAAGACGCTGCCCTCGTTCGACCAGACGTTCAAGAAGCTGAAGGAGAACCTCGAGGAGTTCGACGTGTCGAAGGTGCGCTACGACGAGATCCAGCGCTCGTCCATCATGATGGCGCCGGCGGCGGCGGAGTAGGCGCGTGGACCGCGTGGCCCTCGTGACGGGCGGCAGCGGCGCGCTCGGCCAGGCCATCACCCAGCGCTTCCTCCGCGAGGGCGCCGTCGTCTGCGTCCCGTACATCGTGGACAAGGAGCGTGCGCGGCTGGAGGCGTCGGTCAGCGGCGAGGCGAAGGCGCGGCTCGTGCTCGAGCGCTGCGACGTCGCGGACGACGCGGCCATGGCGGGCCTGGCCGGCTCGCTGCGCGCGCGGCACGGCCGCATCGACGTGCTCGTCAGCGCCGTGGGTGGCTTCGCCATGGGCGACCTCGTCCACACGGACCGCGCGACGTGGGACACGCAGCTCACGCTCAACCTCACCACCGCCTACGTGGCCGCCCACGCCGTGGTGCCCGCAATGCTGGAGGCGGGCGCCGGGCGCGTGGTGGCGGTGGCCTCGCGCGCCGTGGTGCCGCCCGCGGGCGGCTTCATCGCCTACACGGTCGCCAAGGCCGGCGTGATCGCCTTCGTGCAGGCGCTCGCCGCCGAGACGCGCGGCAAGGGCGTCACCGTCAACGCCGTGCTGCCGAGCACCATGGACACGCCCGCCAACCGCGCCGCCATGCCCGACGTCGATCCGAAGACCTGGGTGCCCGTCGAGGCTGTCGCCGACGCCATCGTCTACCTCGCGGCGCCGGGGTCCGCGCACATCACCGGCACGCTCCTCGCGATCTAGCGAAATGTATCCGCATCAGGTCGAGCGGCTGGATGCCGCCCTCGAGGAGTTCGGCGTCGAGGCGCTCGTGGCGACCTCCGCCGCCGACGTCGCCTACCTGACCGGCTTCTGGAGCCTCTCGCGCGCGGTTCACCCCGTCGAGATCTTCGCCGTGTACTCCAAGGCCGGGACCGCGCTCGTGATCCCGACCATCGACGCGCCCACGGTCGCGACGAGCGACGCCAACGCCGATCACGTCGCGTGCTACGGGCGGTTCTTCGTGAACCTCGCGGACACAGCCGACGAGACGGCACGGCGCGCGGCGCGTCTGGCCGCCGAGCCGGCGGAATCAGCCGCCGAGGCGCTCAAGCGCGTGCTCGACACCCTCGGGCTCGCCAAGGCGCGCATCGCGCTGGACGACACGGCGCTGACGCGCGCCGAGGCCGCCGCGCTCCAGGCGCGCTTCGCGGGCAGCCGCCTGGCCTTCAGCGGCGGCGCGGTGGCGCGCGCGCGGCTCGTGAAGGGCCCGTACGAGATCGACTGCCTGGCGCAGGCCCTTCGCATCGCGGAGGAGGCCATCCACGCCGTGCTCGGCGCGCTCCGCGCGGGCACGAGCGAGCGCGAGGCGGCGGACGCCTACGAGCACGCCGTCGCGGTCAAGGACGGGACGGCGTACGCGACGACGCTCACCTTCGGCGAGAACACCGCGCTGCCCGCGGCGCCGCCGACGGCGCGGCGCCTGCGCCCCGGCGATCTCGTGCGCTTCGACCTCGGCTGCGTGTTCAAGGGCTATCGCGGCGACGTCGCGCGCATGGCGGTGCTGGGCGAGCCGAGCGCGCGCGCGCAGCGCGCCCACGACGCCGTGGACGCCGGGGTGGAAGCCGCGCTCGCCGCGATCCGCCCCGGCGTGGACGGCGGCACCGTGTTCGACGCGGCGGTGGCGGCGGTGCGCGCCGCCGGTCTGCCGGAGTTCAAGCGGCACCACGTCGGCCACGGCATCGGCCTCGATCCGATCGAGGCGCCGTGGCTCCAGCCCGGCGGCCGCGCCCTCGAGGCCGGCATGGTCATTCGCGCGGAGACGCCCTACTACGAGCTCGGCGCGTTCGGCGTCAACGTCAGGGAGACCGTGCTCGTGACGCGGACGGGAGCGACGTCGATGAATCGCTCCCACCGCGGCCTCGTCATTCTCGATTAGGCGGCTTCGGTCCGCGGCATGTTCTCGTCGAGCCAGTGCTGCGCCTGCTCGACGCCGAAGGCCTGCGCTTTCTCGTGGCTCTCGAAGGTCTGGCTCGACACCGGCAGGTCCACCGTGCGCGTGCGCTCGGGCGAGTTCTCCGTGATGGCCGCGACAACGGCCCATCGGCCGTCGCGCATCTCTTCCGTGACCACGGAGATCTCACAGCCCGGCCACGCCGTGGGGAATCTCTCGCGCTCGACCATGGCGCACCTCCTCGCCCTGGAAGTGTGCAACGTCCTCGCCACCGAGCGGATCGATCAGATTTTACCGTCTTTTCCGGCACTTAGACCAACTGTATCGGAGCGTAAACGCCGGGAGTGCCGGCCAGCGTCCTATGGGGCGGCAGTCATCATTCGGACGAGAGAGGACGACGATGAACTTCACGACAGTGATCGCGATCACGACGGTGGCGGCGGCGCTCCTGACGGCGCCGGCGCTGGTACCGGACGTCAGGGCCGACGACGTCAAGCAGGAGCGCCGCGAGCTGCGCCACGACCGCCGCGAGATCCGCCGGGACCGGCGCGAGATCCGCCAGGACACCAAAGAGATCCGCGCCGACCGGAAGGCGGGCGACACGGAAGCGCTGAAGGAAGATCTGAAAGAGCGGCGCGCGGACATCCGCGAGCTCAAGGCCGATCGGCGTGAGCTGCGGCGCGATCGCCGCGATCTCCGGCCATAAGCGGCGAGCCATGCGCCCGGGGCCGCGCCGGCCGGCCCCGGGCGCCGAAGTTCTTCCGCCGGCGATTCGGGAGTGCGATGGTGGACGGCAGAGGGTCGAGTGACCGACGAGCGGGAGGCGACCTCCGATGAGACGCTGTGCCGACGGATCGCGGCGCGGGACGACGCGGCGTTCGACCTCCTGGTCGCGCGCTACCAGTCCCGCGCGTACCGCCTGGCCTGGTCGTTCCTCCGCAACGGCGAGGACGCGCGCGACGTCTCGCAGGACGCGTTCATCCGCGTCTGGGAGAGCGCGCACCGGTTTCGCGGCGACGCGCGCTTCTCGACGTGGTTCTATCGGATCCTCGTCAACCTCTGCCTGGATCACAAGCGCCGCGGCCGGTGGTGGACGCAGCTCGTGGCGCGCGGCGACGACCCCGAGGCCGAGAGCACGCTCGTCGAGCGCCAGCCCGCGCCCGGCCCCGATCCCGGTGACCGCGTGAGCGAGGCGCAGACGATGGCACGGCTCTGGGACGCGGTGCACCGGCTGGCGCCGCAGCAGCGGGCGGCGGTGATCCTCCACGCGCAGCAGCAGCTCTCCACGGCGGAGATCGCCGAGGTCCTGCGCGTGGCCGAGCCGACCGTGCGCGTGCACCTGCACCGCGCGGTGATCACGCTGCGCCGGGAGCTTCAGCCATGACCGACCGGCGGCCCGACGATCTCACCCCCGAGGATCGCGACCTGCTGGCGCGCGCCGCCGCCGCGGCGCCCACGCCGCCCGAGCCCGCCTGGGGCGAGTACCGCACCGAGGTGCGCGCCCGCCTGGACGCGCGGCGCACGCTCGGGGCGCGGCTCCGCGCGTGGTGGGCGCGGCCCGCGCCGATCGCGCTCTCGGCCGCGCTCGCCACCGCGCTGCTGCTCTTCGCGCTCGTGCCGGTGGCGCGGCGCCCCGTGCCCATCGAGCTGGCCGCGCTCGACGAGGCGGTCCTCGGCGCGCGGCTCGGACTGCTCGAGCACTACCGCGTGGTCGAGCGCCTCGATCTGCTCGAAGAGCTGGACGTGATCCGCCAGCTCGACAGCGTCGCGTCGAGAAACGGCTGATGCGCGGCGCGCTCGCAGGGCTCGCCGTCCTCGCCGCCGTCGCGGCGCCGGCGACCGCCCGCGCCGCCGAGAAACTCGACGCGCAGATGCTGCTCGACCTCGACCTCCTGCGCGAGGATCCCGCGCGCTACCGCGAGCAGGGTGCCGCCGAGCGGGCCCAGATGCTGGAGCTGCTGCGACTGCTGGAAACGCCGTCAGCCGCCACGCCGGCCGGGGAGGCGCCGGGCGCGCCGCGCCCGACGCCGCCGCCGGCTCAGAGGGGAGTGAAGTGACCATGACGATGCGCTGGGTCGCCCTCGTCCTCACCGCCGCCGTGCTGCTCGCGGGCGGCGTGCTGGAGGTCGCCTACGGGCAGACGCCCCCGATCGAGGGCATGGACCGGCTGTCGCCCGCGGAGCGCGCCGTCGTCGAACGCAACCTCGAGCGCTGGAAGACGATGCCCCCCGAGGAGCGCCGGCGCGTCCTCGAACGGTACCGCCAGTTCCAGCAGCTCACCCCCGCCGAGCGCCAGAGCGCGCGGCAGAACTTCCAGCGCTTCCAGCAGATGCCGCCGCAGGAGCGCCATCGCATCCTCCAAGACTTGCAGCGCTGGAACGAGCTGCCCGAGTCGCGCCGGCAGGAATTGCAGCAGGCCTACGAGCGGTTCCAGAAGCTCCCGCCGGAGCGGCGCGAGCGGATCATGCAGCGCTTCCAGCAGCTCCAGCAGCTGCCGCCCGCGGAGCGCGAGCGCGTCATGCGCAACTGGGAGCGCTGGCAGAAGATGACGCCGGAGGAGCGCGCGCAGGCGCGCGAGCAGCTGCGACAGCAGCGCCCGCAACGGCCGCCCCAGCGGCCGCCGCGCGAGCCCCGGGAACAGGTCGACCGATGAGACGCGCGTTCGCCCTCGTCCTGATCCTGACCCTCGCGGCCGGCCCCGCCGCCGCTGCGACTCCGACGCCGCCGGACGACGCGGCGATCGTCCACGCGCTCGCGCGCCTCGGCTTCGGGCCCCGGCCGGGCGACGTGGAGCGCGCGAAGGCCATGGGCCTCGCGACCTGGATCGAGCGCCAGCTGGCGCCGGAGCGCCTCGACGACCGCGCCGCGCAGCAGGCCCTGGCCGCGCTGCCCACGCTGACGATGTCGCTGGCCGATCTCCGCCGCGCGTACCCGCGGCCGTCCGAGCGGCAGAAGACCAACGACCCGCAGATGGTGCCGGGCGAGATGCTGCGGCGCCCGCTCGAGCAGCGGCCGTTCCGCATCGTGGCCGAGATGCAGGCGGCGCGGCTCGTGCGCGCCATCGAGAGCGAGCGGCAGCTCGAGGAAGTGATGGTCGACTTCTGGTTCAACCACTTCAACGTGTTCGCCGGCAAGGGCGAGGTGAAGTGGTACCTGCCGTCGTACGAGCGAGAGGTCATCCGGCCCCACGCCCTCGGCAAGTTCGGCGACCTGCTGCGCGGGACGGCCACCCATCCCGCGATGCTCTTCTACCTCGACAACTGGCTCAGCGCGCGGCCGGACTTCACGATTCCCCTCGGGCGCAACCGCGGCAAGAAGGCCGGGCTCAACGAGAACTACGCGCGTGAGCTGATGGAGCTGCACACGCTCGGCGTGGACGGCGGCTACACGCAGAAGGACGTCACCGAGGTGGCGCGCGCGTTCACGGGCTGGACCATCGATCGGCCGCGCGAGGACGCGCGCTTCGTGTTCCGCCCCCTCGTGCACGACAACGGGGAGAAGACCGTGCTCGGCACGCGGCTGGCGGCGGGCGGCGGCCGCGAGGACGGCGAGCGCGTGCTGGCGTTGCTCCTCAGGCACCCTTCGACCGCGAAGTTCGTCGCGACCAAGCTCGTGCGGCGCTTCGTCGCCGACGACCCGCCCCCGGCCCTCGTCGAGCGCGTGGCCGCGACGTTCCGTGCCACCGACGGCGACGTCAAGGCCATGCTCCGCACGCTCGTGGCCGCCCCGGAGTTCTGGGCGCCCGACGCCCGGCGCGCCAAGATCAAGAAGCCGTTCGAGTTCGTGGCCAGCGCGGTGCGCGCGGTGGACGGCCACGTGGACGCGAAGGCCGCCTTCCTCCTGGCGCGCGCGGCCGCCGAGATGGGCGAGGGCCTCTACATCGCCACGCCGCCCACAGGCCATCCCGACCGCGCCGAGGCGTGGGTGAACGCGGGCACGCTGCTGGCGCGGATGAACTTCGCGCTGGCGCTGACCCAGCGGCGCGTGCCGGGCGTGACACTCGACCTGGCGCCGCTCACCGTCGAGCGCGCCTCGCCGGAGGCCACGCTGGACCGCCTGCTCGCCACGCTGCTGCACGGCGAGGCCTCGGCCCAGACGCGCGCCGTCCTCGCCGCGCAGCTCGAGCATCCGGAGATCCGGCGCCAAACGCCGGACGATCGCGGGCCCGCGAACACCGACGTCGCCAAGCTGGCGGCGCTGGTGATCGGCTCGCCCGAGTTCCAGCGGAGATGAACATGCTGACCCGACGCGCGCTCCTCAAGGGCGGCGCCTGCGCGCTGGCCGCCGTGGCCGCCCCGCCGCGCTTTCTCGCCCGCGCCGCCGCCGCCACCGACGCCAGGAAGAAGGTGCTGGTGGCCGTCTTCCAGCGCGGTGCCGTGGACGGGCTCAGCATGATCGTGCCCCACGCCGACCGCGACTACGCGGCCGCGCGCGGCTCGATCGCGATCCGTCCGCCGCGCGCCGGCGACGCGGGCGCCGCCCTCGACCTCGACGGCTTCTTCGGCGCGCATCCGGCGCTGGCGCCACTCCTCCCGCTCTGGCAGTCGCGCGCGCTCGCCGTCGTGCACGCGTGCGGCTCGCCCGACGCGACCCGCTCGCATTTCGACGCGCAGGACTACATGGAATCGGGAACGCCGGGCGTGAAATCCACGCCCGACGGCTGGCTGGCGCGCGCGGCTTCAAACCTGCCCGCGACGCGCTCGCCCTTCCGCGCCGTCGCGCTGGGCCCAACCCTGCCCCGGGCCCTGCGCGGCGACGCGGGAGCGATCTCCGTGGCGTCGCTCGAGCGCTTCGACGTCCGCTCGGTGGCGGAGGCCGCGGTGGCCCGCAAGGGCTTCGAGTCGCTCTACGAGCAGGGCGTGAAGGACCTCCTGCACGGCACCGGCCGCGAGACGTTCGAAGCCGTGCGCATGCTCAAGAGCGCGAATGCCGCGCGCCTGAGCCCCGCCAACGGCGCGGCGTACCCGCGCTCACGCCTCGGCGACGCTCTCCGCCAGATCGCGCAGCTCGTCCGCAGCGACGTCGGCCTCGAGATCGGCTTCGCGGATGCCGACGGCTGGGACACCCACGTCGGCCAGGGCGCCGAGCAGGGTCAGCTCGCCAACCGCCTCGGCGACCTCGCCTACGCGCTGGCGGCCTTCGCCCAGGATCTCGGCGACCGCATGGCGGACGTCGTCGTCCTCACCATGTCGGAGTTCGGCCGCACCGTCGCCGAGAACGGCAACCGCGGGACGGATCACGGTCACGCGACGGCGATGCTCGTCTTCGGCGGCGGCGTGCGCGGCGGCAAGGTCTACGGGCGCTGGCCCGGCCTGGCGCGCGAGCGCCTCTTCGAGGGCCGCGACCTCGCGGTGACCACGGACTTCCGCGCGCTCTTCAGCGAGGTGGCCGGCCGCCAGCTCGGGATCGCCAAGCCGGCGTCACTGTTTCCGGGATGGACCGGCGGCCCGGCGCTCGGCCTGATGAGCTGACTATTTCTTGAACGGGTCGGCGGCCTCCGCGGCCGTGACGAAGCGGTCGGCGTCCTCCTTCAGCAGCAGGCGCTCGCGCAGGAGGTCGTAGACGACGGCCTTGACGTAGCTGACCCAGCCCGCACGATTGCGGTAGCGCTCCTCCAGCGAGAGCCGGGGGTCCTTGGCGGCGTCGCGCTGGGCCTTGGTCACCGCGAAGGGCACGAACAGGCCGTCGCGGTCGCACAGCTCGCCCGCCAGCTCCGGCGCGGCGTAGAGGTTCCAGCCGGTGTGCGTGCCGAGGGCGGCGGCGACGTCGGGCAGGCGTACGCCCGTCATCTCGTTGCCGTCGGCGTCCACCTTCACGACGAGCGAGACCCACGGGCTGGCGGCATCGCGCTTGGGGTCGACCCAGTTGTCCACGGGCCCGACCTGGTTGGCCGCGCGCGGCGCCTCGACGCCGGGGATGGCGGGGAAGCCGAGCTTGGCGGCCTCCACGAGCGTGCCGTCGCGGAGCTGCGGGATGCGGTTGCGCGGGGGCCGCGTGCCCTCGGTGACCCAGGCGTCCAGCGACACGAGCAGCGCGCGCAGGGCGGGCGTGGCGCTGTGCGGGTTGCGCGGCACCCGGCAGAGGCCGACGTCGCTGGCCGTGCCGGCGCGCCCGCCGTGCTGGGTGCCCGCGATGAAGAAGATGCGCAGGTTCTCGGGCAGCGCCACGTCGGCCTTGGCGAGCGGGTCGGTGTGGAGCAGCGAGGCGCCCTTCTGCCAGTACTCGGTGGAGGTGTTGACCTCCATCATCTTCGGATCGGCGTCGCCGCCGCGCAGGACCATGAACGGCGCGGTGACCTCCGGGAACGCGTGGTCCTCGTGCTGGGTGGCCGTGCGGCTCGGCTGGGCGAACTGCGCGTTCATGAACATCTTGCCGGCGCCGGCGATGTGCGAGAGCACGCCGTCGAAGACGCGGCGGCCTGCCTCGTCGCGGTTGAAGCCGCGCTCGACGTGCTCGCGCAGGTAGCGGCCGGCCTGGGAGATGCCGATCGCCAGCACGGCGCGAACGCCCTTGGGCCCGGCCATCACGGGATTCGCCGTCCCCGCGCCGTCGGCGGTCTCGTGACGCAGGAACGCGACGAGGTCGCGGGTGGCCGCGAACCCGATGCCGAGCACCTTCGGATCCTTGGCGACGTAACGGAAGTCGTAGATGAAGCCCGGCTTGAACGCCGTGCCGTCGGGCAGGAGCGCGATGGCGCGCGGGCCGCGGAACTGCCACTCGGCGGCCGGCACCTCTACGGGCGCGTCGGCCTCGCGCGCGCGCACGGTGAGCCGCGCCTGCGCTTGGTCGAGGCTGGCCGGCTCGTAGGACAGCGGCGCGGTCGGCGACGCGACGGGCACCCGCGGGCCGAACACGAACTCGTCGCGGATCGTCCGCATGATCGGCTTGTCGCCGTCCGTCGCCACCGGCACGCGGATGCGCATGCCGCCGTTGGCGGCGGGCGCGTCGGGGTCCCAGCCGCTCCACACGAGCGTGTAGCCCTGGCGGAGCGCGAAACCGTTGCCGACGTGCGCGGCGCGCGTCGGGTCGTTCAGCGCGTCCGCGGGCACGCTCGTGGCGTCGTGGAGCCAGGCGAAGAGGAGCTTGCGGCCGCGGTTGGTGACCTCGTAGAGGATCTTGCCGTTGCCC
>DASYTM010000134.1:0-13149 GCA_036002345.1 Candidatus Methylomirabilota bacterium
CCGACGCCCCTCCTCGACAACCGCAACGAGGTCCAGGTGATGCGGTCGAGGCTCGCGGACAAGACGGCCGACGAGACGCTCACCATGGCCGTCAACCCGAAGAACGTGCCGCATCCGCGGACGAACGACTTCGCCGCGCTCAGCGCGTATCAGCATGCGCGCGCGCTCTTCGACACCCTCTGGGGCGTCGGACTGTCGCCGAAGGACTATTTCCGCTTCGCGAGGCTGCCGCTCCTGGTCCGGCATCGCGCGACCATCCTCAAGCCCCGGCCCGGGCGCGGGAAGACGGGGCGCACGGTCAACGCCCAGGTGGACTACGATCCGCCGGGCAACAATCTGATCGGCGGCGGCCTCGGAGGCGCGGTGAATCCGCAGCCGCTGCAGGTCCGCTTCGCGTTCGCCGACCTCCGCTGGTCCCGCACGCGCGCCAAGCCGCTGGGGATCGCCACCGACGAGCGCTGGAGCTGGCACGAGTTCGCGCATGTCCTGCTCGCGGCGTCCACGGGCTCGCTCGAGCTGCACTTCGCCCACAGCCCGGGCGACGCGCTCGCGGCGATCATGGGCGATTGGGAATCGGCGCTCGCGACTCCCTGGTCGGGCATGACCTGGGATCGCGGCCTGACGTTTCCCTGGGTATACCTGCACCGCCGTCACGACCGCTCGGTCTTCCACGGCTGGAGCTGGAACGGCCGCTACCACCGTCAGAACCGTCTTCCCCCCGTGGGCGACAACGCGCGACACAAGGGCTATCAGTCCGAGCAGATCCTCTCGACGTCGCTCTTCCGCGTCTACCGCGCCCTGGGCGGCGACTCGGCCGACGCGGCACGACGCCAGATCGCCGCCCGTTACAGCGCCTACCTGATCGTGCAGGCGATCAACCTGCTGGGACCGGCGATCGTGATGCCCGGGGAGACGCCGAAGCAGTTCATGCAGGCATTGGTGGCGGCCGACGTCGGCACGCCGCACAAGACGTCGGGACTCCTGAAAGACCGCGTGGGCGGCTGGGCGCACAAGGTGGTGCGCTGGGCGTTCCACCAGCAAGGCCTTCACGAGGAGGGGGATCCCGCGGCCGTCATCGACGCGCCCGGCCCGCCGCCCGACGTCGACATCTTCATCGACAACCGGCGCCCCGCGGAGTCCGGCGCGCGTCAGCCCGGCGTCTACACGCCCGTGCCGCTCGACTGGGCCGCGGGCCAGCCCTCGCCGTGGCACGCCGCCGACGCGGCCCTGGCCGTGGGCAACCAGGTCCGGGTCTGGGTCGGCAACCGCGGCCCGCAGGGCGCCAACAACGTGAAGGTCCGCGTCTGGCGGATCAAATGGACGAAACCGGGGAATCCGCCGCCGCCCAAGTGGGATCCGGCCAAGTGGACGCAGCTACCGCTCGCGGGCGGCGGCGCGGACACCGCGCCGGTCCCGGGCGGAGCCGGCGCCGGCGGCGCGCCGCTCGTTCAGTTCGGACCGTTCACCAACACGCCGCCGAGCAGCGGCCGCTACCTCATTCTCGCCGAGGCGACCTGCCCGCAGGACGCATCGAACGCCGATTCCGTCCTCACCTCGCTGCCGTGCGCGGCGGGCCCGACGCCGATCGTCGATCTCGTCGCCGGCGACAACAACCTGGGGCTGCGCCTCTACGAGGTCGTGTAGACGCCGGCCGCGTCAGACGCGGACCCACTCCGCCCGCGCGAGCTGCAGCACGGTCGAGAGCGTCGGACACGTGATGAGGTTGGCCGCCACGACCGCCGCCGCGCCCGGCGGCGTCGCGTTGGCGAGGTTGGCGCGCATGGTCAGGAGCGCCCAGATCGCGCCGGCCAGGTACCGGCTCGCCGCCGAGTCCGACGGGTAATGCACGCCGAGCCGCTCGCGGTTGCGCGCGAGCCGCCACGCGAGCCAGAGCAGCGGGCCCCGCAGCACGTTCGCGGACATGATCTCGGCGAGCGTCGCCTGGCGCGCCGGCGCCCCGGGAATGGCCGCGGCGGCGATGGCGGCGCCGGCGGCGGCGGGCTCACCGTAGGCCGCCGCGATCTCCGGGATCTCCAGCAGCAGCAGCGCGATGAAGTGGCCGAGAAACGAGTGCCCGCTCGGGAACGCGGGATGGCGTGGCGGGCCGAAGGACGGCACGAGCCCCGGACACACCGTCGAGGGCCGCACGCGGCGAAACAGCGCCTTGTAGTTCATGTACACGAGGTTGCCGATGGCGAGGCCGCACCGGATCAGCTCGACGGTCCACGGGTAGCGCTCTTCGTCGGCCCAGATGAAGTGCATGAAGTACGCGGGCAGCCCGTCGGCCTGCGCGTTGGTCTCCGCGAGGTACTGGTCACGCTCGTCCTCCATGAGATCGAACAGCTCGGTGATCTCCTGCTCGATCAGGCCCACCGCCCCGCCGCCCGGCGGGGCCTGCCAGGCCAGATGGCCGGCGGTCAGCCAGCCCCGCGCGAGCAGCGTCGGCTGATCCAGGCGCCAGAGCGTGTGCTGCGCGGCGAACTCGCGCGCCGCCATGATCGAGGCGCGTGACGTGTCTTCACCCGAGAGCCACGCGCCGAGATTCGGATCGAAGGCCAGCGTCCAGAATCGCAGCGCGGGATCCCAGTCCTTCGTCTGCCAGCGAAGGGCATAGGCGTTCGACACGATGTCCATCGGAAACGCCGGGCCCGCGTAGTTGTCCGGCGCGAAGTCGAGCGCCCAGGGCTTGAAGCCCAACTCCGGCGGCGTCGCGTAGTAGACCCACGGGATCGGGGCCGTCCCGCCCGTTCCCGTCCCGGTGCCGGTTCCCGTTCCACCACCGGTTCCGGTTCCGCCGCCCGTGCCGGTCCCGGTCCCCGTGCCCGTCCCGGTGCCGGTTCCGATCGCCGTCCCCGTCCCCGTGCCCGTGCCGGTTCCGGTGCCGGTGCCCGTCCCCGTGCCTGTGCCGGTTCCCGTCCCGGTGCCCGTCCCTGTGCCCGTGCCTGCGCTCGTGCCGGTGCCCATTGCACCCCTCCCCAGGTGGACCTGCTGCGCGCTAGTCGGAAAGACCCGCCAGTCGAAGCCCCGTCGTCAGGCGCTCCAGATCCTCCTTGCGTACGAGCGGATAGCGGGCGGCGAACGCCGCCACGCGGAAGCGAGGCTCGACCGCGAGCAGCTGCGCGGCGGACGCGCGCGCGCCCTCGAGATCCCCCGAGAGCGCCAGCGTCGCCGTCAGCGTGCGTATGCAGGCCGAAAAGCGCGGGTTCAGCCGATGCGCCTTGCGCAGCCAGCCGAGCGCCTGATCGTAGCGGCCCGCCACGAACTCCGCGATCCCCGCCACCGTGTAGAAGAAGAAGTTCATCGGATCGAACGGGCTCAGGCGCCAGGCGTTGCGCAGGCGCTCGAGCGCCTCGTCGGGACGCCCGAGGAAGCAGTAGGTGGACGCGCTGACGCCCCACGCGAACGCGCAGTTCTCGTTCAAGCGCAGCGCGCGATCGAAGAGGTCGGTGGCCGTGTCGAGGTTCTTCTGGAGAAACGCCTGGATATGGCCGGCGACGGCGAGACAGAAGGCGTCGTTGGGATCGAGCTCCACCGCCGTCGCTGCGGCGCGGGTGGCCCGTTCCGCGTCGGCGGCGAGGTCGGCGGAGCGGCCCTCGCCGGCGGCGAGGTTCAGCCACCACGCGAGGTACGCGTGCGCCTGGGCATAGGAGGGATCGAGCGCCACCGCGCGCTCCAGGTACTTGCCCGCCTCGGGGAAGTCGATCGAGCTGAAGGTGTAGAGCAGCGACAGCGCGCGGAGCACGCACTCGTACGCGTCGAGACTCTCGGTCGGCTTGCTGGCCGCCCGCGCCGCCTCGACCTCGTAGAGCTTCGGCTCCAGCGTCCCGGCGATGCGCGCGGTGATCCGGTCCTGGAACTCGAAGATCTCGTTGTCGGCGCCGTCGAACCGCTCCGCCCACACCGCGCGGCCGGTGGTGGCGTCGATGAGCTCCGAGGAGATCCGCAGCCGGGACGCGTGCCGCCGCACGCTGCCGTCGAGGACGTAGCGGACGCCCAGCTCGGCGGCGATGTCGCGCGGATCCTTCTGCCGGTCGCGATACCGCAGCGTGGAGGGCCACGCGATGACGTAGATCGAGTGGCTCCGCGACAGGCCACTCACGATGTCCTCGGTGATGCCCTCGCAGAAATAGTCTTCTTCTCGATTGCCGCCCAGGTTGCGGAAGGGCAGGACGGCCACGGCGGGCCGCTTCGTCCACGACAGGTGCGGCTGCGAGCGGATCGGGATCCCGCCCGCCGCGTCCGGTGTCTCGACGCGGTAGACGCGAATCGGCCGGCTGATGTTCTTCAGCTCGCGCTCGCCGAGATCGAGGAAGGCCACCGGCATCTTGTTCCAGATGTACTCGCGGACGGCCTGGGTGACGACGATCTCGCCGGGCGCCGCGAGCTGATGGATGCGCGCGGCGATGTTGACGCCGTCGCCGATGAGCTTGTCCTCGTCCACGATGACGTCCTCGACGTTGATACCGATGCGCAGCCGCAGCGCGGCCGCCGTTCCCTCGCCGGCCCCGGCGAGGGCCCGCTGGGTGTCCAGGGCCCAGGTGACGGCGGCGACGGCGCTCGGGAACTCCAGGAGGGCGGCATCCCCCGCGATCTCCAGGACGTGGCCGCCGTGCTCGAAGGCTTTCGGCTCGATCTGCTCGGCGCGCAGGGCTTTCCAGGCGCGCGACGTCTCGACGTCGCTCTGCTCGATGAGGCGGGTCCAGCCCGCGACGTCGGCAAATGCCACGGCGACGAGCCGTCGCCGTATGGGCGCGACGAGTTCCATGCCCCCGAATCTACCTCAGTCGCCGAGCAAGCGGCGGCCCTCCGCGCGCGCCTGGTCGAGCACCTCGCGCACGGGCAGGCCCTTTTCCTTCGCGATGCGGGCCACGTCGGCGAACTCGGGCGTCACCGTCACCACGCGGCCCTCGAGCCGCGAGACCTTGAACGGGATCGGCCCGTGGCTGGTGGTGAGGGTGACGATCTCGCGCGGCAGGGCGGCGCGGCGCCACTCCGACCAGCGCACGCCGATGGTGGACGACTCCTCGAAGAGCACGCGGCTCAGGTGAGCGACACGGTCGGGGGCGCAGAGCGCGGTCAGCACCGTGCCCGGCCGGCTCCGCTTCATCACCACCGGCGTCAGGAACACGTCGAGGGCGCCCGCCTCGAAGAGGCGCTCCATGAGCGGCTCGTAGAGCTGCGGCGACATGTCGTCGATCGTCGTCTCCACCTGCACGATCGTCTCCGTGGCGCCGCCGCCCTCGACGGCCTCGCCGACGAAGCAGCGCAGCACGTTCGGCGTGCCGGGGATGTCGCGCGTGCCGGCGCCGTAGCCGACGCCGGCGAGCGTCATGGCGGGCGGGCGGAGCGCCGGCTTGGCGAGCGTCGTGAGGATCGCCGCGCCCGTGGGCGTGACCAGCTCCAGCCGCACGCCGGTGTCGACGACGGGAAAGCCGCGCAGCAGCTCCGCGGTGCCCGGCCCGGGGATCGGCATCCGGCCGTGCGGCCCGTCGGCGAAGCCGCCGCCGAGCGGCAGCGCCGAGACGTACACCGCCTCGACGCCGAGCAGGTGGAGCCCGAGCACGCCGCCCGTGACGTCCACGATGGCGTCCACCGCGCCGACGTCGTGGAAGTGCACGCGGTCGCGCGTGGTGCCGTGCACGCGAGCCTCGGCGTCGGCGAGGCGCTCGAAGATCGCCCGCGCGCGGTCGCGCACCGGCGCCGGGAGGCGGCTCCGCTCGAGGATCGCGACGATGTCGCCGAGCGTGCGGTGCTCGTGGTGCGCCGCCGCGTCGATCTCGACGTCCACCTTCGTCGCGCGGAAGTCGCCGCGGCGCACCTCGTGGCGGACCAGCTCCCAGCCGCCGAGGTCGAGGCCGTGGAGCCCGTCGCGCAGCGCCTCGAACGGGGTACCCGCGTCGACGAGCGCGGCCATGATCATGTCGCCCGCCGCGCCGCTCGGGCAGTCGAAGTACGCGATTTTCACGCGGCGCTACCGGATCTTCGCGACGAGGTGATTGATCTGCGAGGCTTGATGCGCGGCGCCGAAGCCGTTGTCCACGTTGACGACGGACACGCCGGGCGCGCAGGAATTCAGCATGGCGAGGAGCGCCGCGAGCCCGTTGAGCGACGTGCCGTAGCCGACGCTCGTCGGCACGGCAATCACGGGCCGGTCCACGAGGCCGCCGATCACGCTGGGCAGCGCCCCCTCCATCCCCGCCACCGCGATGATCGCGTTCGCCTCGGCGAGGAGCTCGCGATGCACGAGCAGCCGGTGGAGGCCGGCCACGCCGCAGTCGGTCACGCGCTCCACGCGGTTGCCGAGCGCCTCGGCCACCAGCGCGGCCTCCTCGGCCACGGGAAGGTCGGCGGTGCCCGCGGCGGCGACGACGATGAGCCCGACGCCCTCGCGCGGCTCGGGCCGCACGACGATCAGCCGGGCCAGCGGATGCCACGCGTGCGGCAGCCCGGCGGCGGCGACGGCGGCCGCCACGGCGTCGTCGGCGCGCGTGGCGAGGACGTTCGCGTGCTCGACGGCCAGGCGCCGGACGATCTCCACCACCTGGGTGGGCGTCTTGCCGGGGCAGTACACGGCCTCGGCGCCCCCGGTGCGCAGCGCGCGGTGCAGATCCACCTTGGCGAAGCCGAGGTCCGCGTACGGCAGGTCGCGTAGCCGCGCCATCGCGTCGCCCGCGCTCACGCGGCCCGAGGCGACGGCCTCGAGCAGCTCCCGCAGGCGCTCTTTATCCATGGCCTCGCCCTAGCTTCAAGAGCAGATTGGCGGAGCCGGACTGGAGGCCGGCCAGGTCGACGGCGACGTAGAGGTAGCCCAGCTCGCGGAAGCGCGTGACGATCGCCTCGTGGCGCCCGTCCTCCCAGAGCCGCGCCATCTCGTCGCGCGCGATCTCCAGCCGCGCGAGGCGCTCGTGGTGGCGCACGCGGAACTGGCGGAAGCCGAGCGACTTCATGAACGCCTCCGCGGCGTCCACCTGGCGCAGCTTCTCCGCCGTGATGCGGTCGCCGTACTGGAAGCGCGACGACAGGCAGGCGAAGGCGGGCTTGTCCCACGTGGGCAGCCCGAGCGCCCGCGAGAGCTCGCGGATCTCCGCCTTGGTCAGCCCCGCGTCGATCATCGGCGCGCGCACGCCGCGCTGCTTGGCCGACTGCATGCCGGGCCGGTGGTCGCCGAGGTCGTCCACGTTGGCGCCGTACACGAGCGCCCGGCAACCCTCGCGTAGGGCGATCGGGGCCAGGTGCGTGAACAGCTCCTCCTTGCAGAAGAAGCAGCGGTTGGCGCCGTTCTTCGCGTACTCCGGGTTCGCCAGCTCGTCGGTGCGGACGACCACGTGCCGGAGCCCGATCAGCGCGGCGAGCCGGCGCGCCTCTTCCATCTCGCCCTCCGGGTACGTCTCCGAGTCCGCGGTGACGAGAACAGCGCGTTGCCCGAGAGCATCGGCGGCGGCGCGCGCCAGCAGCGTGGAGTCCACGCCGCCCGAGAAGGCCACCACTACGCTCTCGAGCTCGCGGAGCTCGGCCAGCAGACGTGCGTACTTCGCGTCGAGCTCGGCGGTCATGCCAGCAAGGCCTCGGCCAACTCACCCAGGGGCGCGACCGGCCGTGCGCCGACGTGCGAGATGACCTCCGCCGCCGCCAGCGAGCCGAGCCGGCCGCAGGTGGCCAGGCTCATCCCGCGGCTCAGGCCGAAGAGGAACCCGGCCGCGTAGAGGTCCCCCGCCCCGGTCGTGTCCACGACGGCGTCGATGGGCTGGGCGTCGATGACGTGCATCTCGTCGCCGCGGAGGACGACGGACCCCCGCTCGCTCCGCGTCAGCGCGGCGATCTCGCAGTGTCGGCGCACGCGCTGGAGCGCGGAGTCGAAGTCGTTCACCTGGTAGAGCGAGCAGATCTCGGCCTCGTTGGCGAAGACGACGTCCACGTGGCGCTCGACCAGCTCCTGGAACGCGGCGCGGTGGCGATCCACGCAGAACGGATCCGAGAGCGTCAGCGCGACCTTGCGCCCGGCGCCGTGCGCCAGGTCCGCGGCCACCCGGAAGGCCTCCTGGGCGGCGGGCGGGTCGAACAGGTAGCCCTCGAGATAGAGGAGGCGCCCGCGCGCGATCAGCCGCGCGTCGACGTCGGCCGGCCCGAGCTGCACGGAGGCGCCGAGGTACGTGTTCATCGTGCGCTGGGCGTCGGGCGTGACCACGATCAGGCAGCGCCCCGTGGACGGCCCCGACGTCGCCGGCGGCGTCGTGTAGCTCACGCCCGTCGCGCGCAGGTCGTGGCTGAAGACCTCGCCGAGCTGATCGTCGCGGACCTTACCCACGTAGTGCGCGCGCCCGCCGAACGACGCCACGCCGACGATGGTGTTCGCGGCCGAGCCCCCGGAGATCTCCACGCCGGGCCCCATCGCGGCGTAGACGGCGCGCGCGCGGGCCTCGTCCACCAGGTGCATCGTGCCCTTCACGAGCCCGTGGCGCTCGAGAAACGCGTCGGACTCCTGGCAGAGGACGTCCACCAGCGCGTTGCCGACGCCGACGACGTCCAGCTCGTCGGGGGCCAGGTCAGGCACGTCGCGCCTTCTTCTTGTCGAGGGGGAAATACTTGCCGAGCAGCAGGTCGAGCCGCCGCCGGGTCCCGTGCGGGAACGCGGACGGGCTGGTGATGACGGCGTTCTTGAGCAGCGTCGGGCACTCGCAGGTCCGCGGGCCGCCGATCATCGGGATCACGCGGCGGAGCACGCCCTTGGCCGTCTCGACGTTTTTCAGGAGGTTGGCGATCACGGCCTCCACGCTCACCGCCTCGTGCGTCTCGTGCCAGACGTCGTAGTCGGTGGCCAGCGCCAGCGTGGCGTAGCAGAGCTCGGCCTCCCGCGCCAGCTTCGCCTCGGGCATGTTGGTCATGCCGATCACGTCCACGCCCCACGAGCGGTACACCCGCGACTCCGCGCGCGTCGAGAACTGCGGCCCCTCGATGCACACGTAGGTGCCGCCGCGATGCACGCGCGTTCCCGTCCCCCGCGACGCCTTCTCGAGCAGGTCGCCGAGCTGGCCGCACACCGGATCGGCCATGCCGACGTGGGCCACGATGCCCTCGCCGAAGAACGACCCCGCGCGGCGCTTCGTCAGGTCGACGAACTGGCCGGGGATGACGAGGTCGAGGGGGCGGATGTCCTCTTTCATGCTGCCGACGGCCGAGACGGAGAGCACCCACTCCACGCCCAGCGACTTCAGCGCCCAGATGTTGGCGCGGAAGTTCAGCTCCGTGGGCGTGAGCCGGTGCCCGCGGCCGTGGCGCGGCAGGAAGACCACGCGCCGGCCCTCGAATTCGCCCGTGCAGAGCTCGTCGGAGGGATCGCCGAACGGCGTGCGCACGCGCCGCCAGCGGACGTTCACGAGCCCTTCGAGCTCGTAGAGCCCGCTGCCGCCGATGATGCCGATGGCCGGGGTCGTCACGCCACCTTGGCCTCGCTGAGAGCGCCGGTGCCGATCCCCGTCACGCGCACGCGCGTCACCCGCCGCTTGAGGCTGTCGGGTCCGTCGAACACGACCTCGACGTAGTGCCCGGTGAGGCCCACGAGGCCGCGCGTGGCGCGGTCGCGCGTCTCCAGCACCAGCACGTCCTCCGTCCGGCCGACCAGCGAGCGCCGGAACGCCGCGCTCTTCGCCGCGCCCAGCGCGCGCAGCCGGGCCGCCCGCCGCGCGATCGTCGCGCGGTCCACGTGGCCCGGCCGCGCCGCCGCCTCCGTTCCCGCGCGGTCGGAGTACGGGAACACGTGCAGGTAGGTGAACGGCAGCGCCTCGACCAGTCGCTCCGTGGCGGCCGCGTCCTCCTCGGTCTCGCCGGGGAAGCCGGCGATCACGTCGGCGCCGAGCCCGAGCGCCGGTCGCGCGCCGGCGAGGCGCTCGACGACGGCGCGATAGCGCGCCACGTTGTACGGTCGCCGCATCGCGCGCAGGATGCGGTCGCTTCCGCTCTGAAGCGGCACGTGGAAGTGCGGCGCGATCGCCGGCGCGCCCGTGAGCACCTCCAGCAGCTCGTCGGTGAAGTACGCGGGCAGCAGCGACGACAGCCGCAGCCAGCGCAGCCCGCCGATGGACACCAGCCCGCGCAGCAGCGCGGCGAGCGAGGTGCGCGGCGCCAGGTCGGCGCCGTAGTGACCCAGGTCCACGCCCGTCAGGGTGATCTCCGGCTGCCCGGCCTCCACGAGCCGGCGCACCTGCTCGACGACCCGCGCCGGCTCGAGGCTCCGGCTCGCGCCGCGGGCCCGCGGCACGATGCAGAAGGCGCACCGATGCTGGCAGCCGTCCTGGACCTTGACGAAGGCCCGCGAGCGGCCGAGCGTCGCGCCGCCCCCTTCCACGGCGGCGATGCGCGCCTGGGCGATGTCGCCGACGGCCACGCGCGGCGCCGCCGCCCGTGGCGCCCCGAGCACCTCGGCCAGCAGCGCGGGCAGCCGGTCCTTGTCGGCATTGCCGATCACGAGATCGACGCCCGGCACGCGCGCGACGTCGGCGGCGCTCGTCTGGGCCCAGCAGCCCGTCACGACCACCCGGGCGTCGGGGTTGGCGCGGCGGGCGCGGCGAATCGCCTGGCGATCGGAGGCCTCGGCGCGCGCGGTGACCGTGCACGTGTTGACGACGACGACGTCGGCGGCCTCGCCGAACGGCACCGTCGCGAAGCCGCGCGCCTCGAGCGCCGCCTGCATCTGCTGGCTGTCCGCCTGGTTGAGCCGGCAGCCGAGCGTGGCGAAGGCGACGCGGGTCACGCGACGGCTTCCTTGAGCTGGCCGCAGGCGGCGCCGATGTCCTCGCCCTTGCTCCAGCGCACCGTGGTGGTGATCCCCGCGTCCAGCAGGATCGACTGGAAGGCGAGGATGCGCGCGAGCGGCGGCCGCTGGAATTCCGAGCCCGGCCAGTCGTTGAACGGAATCAGGTTCACCTTCGCCTTCACGTTGCGCAGCAGGCGCGCCAGGCGCGTCGCGTCCTCCGGCGTGTCGTTGACCCCGTCGAGCAGCACGTACTCGAAGAACACGCGTTGCCGCGACGCGAGCGGATAGCGGCGCACGGCCTCCATCAGGGCCGCGAGGTTCCAGGCGCGGTTCACCGGCATGAGCCGCGAGCGCACCTCGTCGGAGGCGGCGTGGAGCGAGATGGCGAGGTTGACCTTGAGGTTCTCGCGCCCGAGCTTCTCGATGCCGGTCACGAGGCCGACCGTCGAGACCGTGATCCGCCGCGGCGAGTACCCCAGCCCGAGCTTGGGGTCGATGAGGATCTTCAGCGTCTTCACGACCTCCGCGTAGTTCGCCAGCGGCTCGCCCATGCCCATGAAGACGAGGTGCGTCGCGCGCTCGATCGCGTTGGCACGCATCACCTGGCCGATCATCTCGGCCGCGGTCAGGTTCCGGGCGAGCCCCATCGTCCCCGTGAGGCAGAAGGCGCACGCGTAGCCGCAGCCAACCTGGGTGGACAGGCAGAGGGTGACGCGGCCGTCGTCGGGCATCACCACGCTCGACACGCGCGCCCCGTCCTCGAGCCGGAAGACCAGCTTCTGGCTGCCGTCCTGCGAGGGCGTCGCGCGCTCCACCTCGGGCAGTACCAGGACGGCGCGCTCGGCGAGAGTCGCGCGGAATTCCTTCGGCAGATCGGTCATCGCGTCGAGGTCCACGACGCCCTTGCGATAGATCCACGTCGCGAGCTGGCGACCGCGATAGCGCGACGCGCCGAGCTCCACGGCGAGGTCTTCGAGCTCCGAGGGAAGCATTCCGGCGAGGTTGGGAGCGGACATCGGAGGAAGAATAACATGCAAAAACGGGCACTCGGTTTTCCACCGAGATCGTGAACGAGCAGTGGATAACCGTGTGCGGAAGTCGGTGCCGGCCATGGAATCTCGATCAGTTAGAGCGCTTCGCCTACTCGATAAGCAAACGTCTCGCAGAGCGGTCACTCGCGCAGCAAAACGTACACGTCGAGCAGATTCGTATTGGTCGGACCGGAGACGACGAGATCGCCGGCGGCCGCGAGGAACGTGTGGGCGTCGTTGTCGTCGAGCGCCGCCGTCGCCGGGCGCCCGGCGCGCTCACCACGCGCGATCGTGCCCGCGTCCGCGTAGCCGCCCGCTGCATCGGTCGGACCATCCGTGCCGTCGGTGCCGGCGGCGAGCACGACGATTCCGTCCTCCGGCCGGAGCGCCAGCGCCGCGGCCAGCGCGAACTCCTGACAGCGGCCGCCGCGGCCCCGGCCGCGCACCGTGACGGTGGTCTCGCCGCCCGCGATCAGGCACGTCCGTGGCGGCAGCGCGCGCGCCCGGGCGACCAGGTCGCGCGCGACGGCCCTCGCCTCCCCCTGGAGACTCCGCGTCAGCACCTCGGCGCGGTAGCCGAGCCGGCGCGCCTCGGCGGCGGCGGCGTCCACGACCAGCGCGTTGTTGCCGATGACCACGTTGGTCACGCGCTCGAACACCGGGTCGCCGGCCTTCGGCGTCTCGGCGACCTCGCCGCGCGCGCCCGCCTCGAGCCTTCCGCGCACCGCGGCGGGCACGCGGGCGGCCAGCCCCTTGACCTCGAGCACGGCCAGGGCGTCGGCGAAGGTGGTCGGGTCCGGCGCGGTCGGTCCCGAGGCGATCACGTCGAGCGGGTCGCCGATGACGTCCGACAGGAGCAGCGCGATCAGCGTCGCCGGCGCCGCGGCGCGCGCGAGCTGGCCGCCCTTGAGGAGCGACAGGTGCTTGCGGACGGCGTTCAGCTCGTTGATCGTCGCGCCGGCGTCGAGGAGCAACCGCGTCGTCGCCTGCTTCTCCGCCAGCGTGATCGGCGGGACCGGCGCGGGCGTCAGCGCCGAGCCGCCGCCCGAGACGAGGAAGAGCACGACGTCGTCCGCGCCGGACGCACGGACGCGGCTGACGATCTCCTCCGCGGCGGCCTGGCCGCGCGCGTCCGGCACCGGGTGGCCGGCCTCGCGGAGCATCACGCGACGGGTGGGCACCGTGTAGCCGTCCTTGACGACGACGAGCCCCTCGGCGATGCGGTCGCCGAGCGCGCGCTCCGCCGCGGCCGCCATCGCGCCGCTCGCCTTGCCACAGCCGTAGACGAGGACGCGCCGCGCGGCGGTCAGTTGGGACCGGAGCGGCTCGAGGGCGCGATCGACGAGTGGGGTAACGTCGCCGGCGGCG
>DASYTM010000135.1:0-29166 GCA_036002345.1 Candidatus Methylomirabilota bacterium
GCGAGCATCGAGGTAAAGAGGGGCCGTGTCAAACGCCTGGCTCCTCCGGGTCGTCGGGGCCGCCGGGGTCGCGGGGTTCCTGACCGCGGCCTTCACGCCCGCGCCCAACGTCGTGGACCACTGGCTGAGCATTCCCGCCCGGCTCGAGCCGGCGGAGGCGCTGGTCGTCCTCGGCGCCGGGATCGATCCCGACGGCACCCTCGCCAACCATTCGATGCGCCGGCTGCTGCGGAGCGTCGGGCTTTACAAGCAGCGGCTGGCCCCGCTGATGGTGCTGTCGGGGCCGGCGGCGCGTCCGGGCGGTCCGGTCGAGGCGGACGCGCGTGCCCAGATCGCGCGGGACATGGGCGTGCCGCCCGCGGCCATCCTCACGGTGCGCACGGCGCAGACGACGCGCGAGGAGGCCGTCGCGATCGCCGCCCTGCTCGGGCCGCGGGGCGTGCGGCGCGTTCTTCTCGTCACCGACTCCGAGCACATGCCGCGCGCCCAGCGGCTCTTCGTGCGCGCCGGCTTCGAGGTGCTCCCCGCGCCCGTATTCGAGTTCTACGACGTGGCGGCGACGCCCGAGGACCGCCTGGCGCTCACGCGCTCGGGGCTCCAGGAGCTCGCGGCCCGGGTCTACTACCACGCCGCCGGCCACTTCTGAGCGAAGGAGACGCGCATGGACGGACTGTTCATCCTCGGCCTCGTGGCCCTGACCTCCCTCGCCGGCGCGGCGCTCGCGCTGAAGGGCCCCGCGTGGTCGGCGCGCGCGCTGGGCGCGGGCCTGGTGGCGATGCTCGAGGCGGTGGGGGCCGGGCTCGTCTGCTACGGGGTGAACCTCGCGGCCGGCATCGCGATCGTCCTCGGGCTGCGCGCGTTCGTGCCCGGGCACCTGTCGCTCTACGTCCTCAACGACATCGCCCTGCTGGCGCTCTCGCTGCTGCAGGGCCTGGCGCTCCAGAGCTGGCGCGTCAGCGCCCGCGCGGCGCGCTGAGCATCGAGGCGCGCGATGAGGGCGGGCCAGCGGCAGCGCGCAGCGCCACGTAGTCGAAGCTGACGCGATAGTTCTGGTTGAAGTGCTTGCCGCTGCCCAGGTTCGCGCGCGTGACGCCGCCCGCGAAGATCTGGTCGGCCTGCCGGCGGTAGGCGGCGTCCCCGGTCTGCCGGTGGAGCCAGGCGTACGCCGGGGCGAGGAGCAGGTTCAGGTCCGGGGCGCCCGGCCGCGGCGCCAGCGGTCGCGAGCCATCGGGCGCCCAGTTCTCGTACCAGAAGGCGCGGTCCGCGGGGACCCAGGCGTTCGCCCACAGCCAGTCGAGCGCCGTCTTGATGGCGGGCGGGATCCGCGGGTCGCCCGTGCGCTCGAACTGCCTGATCAGCGCCTCCGAGGTCAGGGCCACCATGAACGGCTGGATGTAGTACTGCCCCGCCGCCTGGGCGGGATCGCAGTCGCGCGGACACCGGTAGCTCTTGCTGCCGAACCACTGGTCGAGATGTCCCAGGGCCTGGTCGGTGAGGCGCGGCAGGCGCGCGCGCGGCGGCGCGCCGAGCGTCTCGGCGTTGATGTAGCTCATGATCGCGTAGGCCACCTCGCGGCTGCGGACGGGCGACTGCGTGGCGGCGAGCGCCGTCGAGTCCGCCGCGTAGGCCGCGCGCTCGGACAGCAGGAGCGCGGCCTCCTTCGACGCGGGATCGCCGGTGCGCTGGTGGTCCATGGTGAGGCCGTCGGTGAAGTTCCAGTACCCCGGCACCACGCCCTTGTTCCGTAGCACGTAGCGGTCGCGATAGATGGCCCGCGCGCGCTGCGCGCACGCCGTCCACGCCGCGTCGCGGGTGTAGTCGCCGATGCGGTAGAAGACGCGGAGCGCGTCGTAGTACACGGCCGCGAGCAGCTCGTCCGGGGTGTGCGCCCCGGCCAGGTAGTCGCAGGTGGCCCGCCCGAAGCGGACCATCTGGGTCTCCCACCGGCCAACCTCGGGAATCCCGGCGCTCCGCGGCGGCGTGCCCGGGGCCGCCGAGGTCAGGGCCGCGTGGGCGCAGAGCAGGAGCATCGAGGCGGCAACGGCGCGAGCCAGGCGCATGCGTGACGTCCTCGCACGCGCCGTGCCAGTCCCGCCGCGCGCCGCGACGCGCCTCGCGCCGCGCGGCCCCGGCAAGCCGTGCCCGACCGCGCAAATCTTGCCGGCGCAAACCGTGCGCGCGCCCCGCCGCCGCCGCGGGAAACGCCCGTGTTTTGCGCGCGCGACCGCTCGGAAATCCCTGGCACGGATGTCGCTCTGCAAGGCTCGGTCGCGCCGCGCGCCCCCGACCTCGCGCCGGAAACCGAAGGGGGCGAAGCCCGTCGCGCGACACACCCACCACCGGAGAAAGGCTGCCGCTTCATGCCGGACGACTCCACGACGTCGGCGGACGTCGATTACCTGCGGCTCCTGCGCCGGATCGCCGGCCGCTGGCGGCTCGTCGCCGCCGTGTTCCTCGCCGTCGCGCTCCCCATCGCGGCCTGGGGGTTGATCTTCATCCCCAAGACCTACGAGGCGGTGGCCAAGATCTTCCTCGAGGATCCACGGCGCCAGCAGGCCGGGTTGATGCGGGACTGGATGCCCACGAGCGACGCCGCCTTCCAGCTCGCCATCCTGAAATCGCGCTCGCTGGCCGAGGCCGTCGTCGAGAACCTGCCGCGCGAGACGACCGAGGAGATGCTCGCGCGGGGCATGCATCGCGACTACCTGCTCGAGGCACGCAACCTCCTGCGGCGCGTGATGGGCCAGGACGCGATCGTCTACAGCCCGCAGCAGCGCGCGGTGACCGAGCTGCAGTCGGCGCGCGTGACGTTCAACCCGCTGCCCTCCGGCGAGGTGGAGATTCGCGCGGTGGCCTACAACCCGCGCGTGGCCATGGACCTGGCCAACACCTACGTCGAGGTCTTGCAGACACGCAGCCGCTCGAACATCCGCGACGACGCGCGCGCCTCCCGCGAGTTCATCGAGAACCTCCTGAACCAGACCAAGGCCTCGCTGCAGACCTCCGAGGACAAGCTCTCCAAGGCCGCGCGCGGGCGCTCGCCGCGCCTGCCCGATCGCAGCGGCGTCGAGGCGGCGCAGGTGAGCCAGCTCGAGAACAGCCTGGCCGAGATCCAGGGCAGCAAGGAAGTGGCGAAGGTCCGCCTCGCCACGCTGCGCGGCAAGGACCCGTCCGGCAAGCAGCTGGTCCGGCGCCTGGCGCAGCTCCAGGAAAAGCTCGCCGGGTTGCAGGAGCGATACACCGACGGCCACCCGCTCGTGAAGTCCACGCAGGCGGAGATCAAGGACACGCAAGCTATGCTCGCGGCCGGGCCGCAGGCCGCGCCGGAGCGCGTGGCCGCCGGGCCGTTCGGCGCCGCCGAGCGCGCCGCCGGCGCCAAGCAGATCGCCGACCTCGAGCAGGAGATCGTGGCGCTGGAGACGCGCGAGGACGTCGTGAAGCAGCGTCTCGCGCGCGTCTCGCAGAGCCTGTCGAGCCTCGGCGCCGAGGAGATGGAGGTCGCGAAGCTGCGTCAGAGCGTGGACGCGCAGCGCAATCTCCTCACCTCGCTCTCGGAGAAGCTCGGGACCGCGCGCATCCAGGAGCAGGGCGAGGATCGCGGCCTGCGGTTGATCGACCTCGCGTCGATGCCGCAGCGCCCGTCGAGCGTGCCGGCCATGAAGGTCGTCCTCCTCGGGATGATGGCGGGGCTGGGGCTCGGCCTCGGCCTCGCGGGCGTGCTCGAGTACGTCCGCCAGCCGATGGAGACCGAGGAGGACATCTCGGCGGCCACCGGCCTGCCCGTGCTCGGCTGGCTGCCGACCATCCAGAACACCCGTCCCGACCGCGGCCCCGAGCGCGAGCCTCTGAGCTTCATCGACGTGTTCGCGCCGAACACGCTGCCCATCGAGGCGTGCCGCTCCATCCGCGTCTCGCTCCTCTCGCTCCCGCGCGAGCAGGAGGTGCGCACGATCATGCTGGCCAGCGCCGGGCCCGGCGAGGGCAAGTCCACGGTCGTCCTGAACCTCTCCTACGTCTTCGCGCAGGCCGGCCGCCGGCTCGTCATGATCGACGGCGACCTGCGGCGCCCCTCGCTGAACCGGCCGCTGCGGCGCCCGGTCGCGCCCGGCGTCGCCGAGGTGCTGGAGGCGAAGGTGTCGCTGGAGGAGGCGCTCCAGCCGATCAAGGAGCGCTTCCACCTGCTGCCCGCCGGCGCCACCGACGGGAGCGACCCCGGCATGCTCCTCGGCGCGGACAACGTGCGCCGCCTGCTGGAGCTCGTGAAGGGCCAGGCCGACACCGTCGTCTTCGACTCCGCCCCGGTGCTCGCCGTGGCCGACAACCTCGCGCTGGCGTCGATGGTCGACGCGGTGATCCTCGTGGTCCGCGCCGGCGTCACGCAGCGCCGCGACCTCGTGCGCGCCAAGGCGCTGCTCGACAAGGTGGGCGCGCCCGTGGTGGGCGCCGTGCTCAATCGCGTCTCGCCGCGCGAGACGCGCCGCTACTACCGCAGCTACTCCGGGTACTACGGCATCGGCGAGGGCGGGTCCGCGCGCCGTCGCCTCAGGAGTGCAACGTCATGGTGGCCCGTACGCCAGCGCTCGAACGTCGGATGAAGCGGATCGCCACGCTCCTCGTCCTCGTGCTCGCGACGAGCACGCTCGCGCCCGCCGCGCGGCCCGCGCGCGCCGAGGACGAGCACGTCATCGGCGCCGAGGACCTGCTGCAGATCGAGGTCTGGGACCCCGCCTCCGACAAGAAGGAGATGGACAAGGAGGTCGCCGTCCGGCTCGACGGCAAGATCTCGTTCCCGCTCGTCGGCGAGCTGACCGCGGCCGGTCTCACCGCCACCCAGCTCACCCAGGTCCTCACGCGAGAGCTCGGGAAGTCCGTGCGCAACCCGAACGTCTCCATCGTGGTGAAGGAGATCCGGAGCTTCCGGGTCTTCGTGCTGGGCCGCGTCGCCAAGCCCGGCGCCTACGCGATCAAGCCCGGGCTGCCCGTGCTCCAGGCCCTGACCTTCGCGGGCGGGCTCACCGAGGGCGCCGACCTCCCCGCCGCGTACCTGGTGCGCAACGGCCAGCGGATCCCCGTCAACCTGCGCGCGCTGATCCAGGAGGCCGACCTCTCGCAGAACCTGCCCCTGCGCACCGACGACACGCTGGTCGTCCCCGAGATCGTGTCCGGCGCCAATCCCCAGGAGGTCCTCGACCGGCGCATCTACGTCCTCGGCAAGGTGCAGAAGCCCGGCGTCTACACGATCCGCAACGAGGTGCCGATCCTCCACGCGATCTTCCTCGCGGGCGGCCTGATCGAGCCGCAGGCGGATCTCGCCGGCGCCTTCGTGATCCGCGGCAAGGAGCGGCTGCCCGTCGACCTGCGCCGGCTGATCCAGGGCGGCGACCTCTCGCAGAACCTCATGATCCGGCACGAGGACACCATCGTCGTGCCCGAAGGCGGCGAGGTGCAGAACGCCGTCTTCATCATGGGCGAGGTGATCAAGCCCGGCGCCTACCCGCGGGCGGAGGCGCTCACGCTGATGAAGCTCGTGTCGATGGCGGGCGGCTTCGGCAAGTTCGCCGCCCCCTCGCGCATCACGCTGATCCGCGAGAACGGCAAGAACGGATCTCGCACGCAGACGCGCCTGCGCGTGAACGTCAACGCCATCGAGCGCGATCCCCGAGCCAACCCCGACGTCGCGCTGGAGCCCGGCGACGTCGTCATCGTCCCGCAGACCCTGTTCTGAGCTCGTGACGGGTGACGCGATGACCAGCCAGTCTTCCGAGTTCGCCGCGCATCTCGAGCGGTGTCGCTGGAACGTCAAGGACGGCGCGTGGCTCCTCGCGGAGTCGCCGGCGGAGGCGCTCCGCCGCAATCTCCAGGTGGTCGCCCTCGGCGGCGGGACGGGCTTGCCCGTCGTGCTGCGCGGGCTCAAGGCCGAGCTGTTTCCGACGGGCCCGGCGTGGGTGCGGACCATGGACCCGCGGCGGCTGACCGCGATCGTGACCGTCGCCGACGACGGCGGCAGCTCCGGCCGCCTGCGCCGCGCGTACCGCATTCCCGCCGCGGGCGACGTGCGCAACTGCCTGGTCGCGCTCTCCGACGGCAACCCGGTGCTCGCCCGCCTCTTCGACTTCCGCTTCGGCGGCGAGGCGGAGCCGGCCGGACACAGCCTCGGCAACCTGATCCTCACCGCCCTGAGCCAGCTCGGCGGCGGCTTCGACGACGCGGTGGAGCAGGGCGGCCGCCTGCTCACCATCCAGGGGCAGGTCGTGCCCGCCACCGTGCAGCAGGTGACGCTCCGCGCGGAGTTCGCCGACGGCACGTCGGTGGAGGGCGAGTCGCGCCTCGCCGAGGCGCGGGGGCGGATCCGCCGCATCCACCTCGAGCCGGCGGGGGCACGGGCGCTGCCGCAGGCGCTCGCCGCGCTCGACGCCGCCGATCTCATCGTCATCGGGCCCGGCAGTCTCTACACGAGTCTCCTGCCCGTGCTGCTCGTGCGGGAGATCGCCGACGCCATCGCCCATTCCCGCGCGCGGGTCGTGCTGGTCGTCAACCTCATGACGGAGCCCGGTGAGACGGACCGCTACACGGCCGTCGATCACCTCGACGCGATCCGCGCGCACGTGCCCGATCTCCGCATCCACGACGCGCTGCTCAACTCGACGCCGCTCCGCCGCGAGCAGGCGGCCACCTACGCGGCCGGGCGCTCCGCGCCGGTGCCGCCGACGCCGGCGGCCATCGAGGCGCGGGGCACGCGCGTGGTGGCGCGGCCGCTCCTGGCCGCCGGCCGCAAGATCCGCCACGACCCCGAGGCGCTCGCGCACGCCATCCTCGATCTCGGTCCACTCCAGGAGGAGTCCTCCCATGTCTGAGGCTCAGGCCCTCGGCGAGCGCATCGCCGCCCGCACCGCTCCCATCAGCGTCATCGGCCAGGGCTACGTCGGCCTGCCGCTCGCCGTGGCCTTCGCCGCGGCCGGATTCAGCGTCACCGGCCTCGACAACGATCCCGATCGCGTCGCGGCGCTCGGCAGCGGCAGCTCGCACGTGCCCGACGTGCCGAGCGAGACGATCCAGGCGCTGCTCCGCGCGGGGCGCTACCGGGCCGCGAGCGACGCGGACGTGCTGTCCGTGAGTGACGTGATCGTCATCTGCGTCCCGACGCCGCTCAGAAAGTCGAAGGACCCCGACATCTCCTACGTCGTCGCCGCCGCCGAACGCGCCGCCGCCCACGTGCGCCCGGGCCAGCTGATCGTGCTGGAGAGCACCACGTACCCGGGGAGCACCGAGGAGCTGCTGCTGCCGATGCTGGAGGCGCGCGGCGCGCGGGTCGGCGAGGACGTGTTCGTCGCCTTCTCGCCCGAGCGCATCGATCCCGGCAACCCCGTGTTCAAGGTGGGCGACATCCCCAAGGTCGTCGGCGGCGTCACGCCGGCGTGCGTCGCGCTGGCGGCCGCGCTCTACGGGCAGGTCGTGCCGCGCGTGCACCCCGTGTCGAGCCCGCGCGTGGCCGAGCTGGTGAAGCTCTACGAGAACGTCTTCCGCAACGTCAACATCGCGCTCGCCAACGAGCTCGCGCTGATGTGCCGGCGCCTCGGCGTGGACACCCGCGAGGTCATCGACGCCGCCGCCACCAAGCCGTTCGGCTTCATGCCGTTCTATCCGGGCCCGGGCATCGGCGGCCATTGCATTCCCGTCGACCCCCTCTACCTCTCGTGGAAGATGCGCGCCAACGGGTTCGAGTCGCGGTTCATCGCGCTCGCCGACGACGTCAACCGCGGGATGCCGCGCCACGTGCTGGACTTGATCGTCGAGACGCTCAACGGCGCGGCGCTCGCCGTGCGCGGCGCCCGCATCCTCGTGCTGGGCGTGGCCTACAAGCGCGGCGTGGGCGACACGCGCGAGTCGCCCGCCCACGAGATCATCGCGGACCTCGCCCGGATGGGCGCGGACGTCGCCTACGCCGACCCGCACGTTCCGATGTTCGGCGCCCTCAAGGCCGTCGAGGCCACTCCCGAGACCCTGGCCCAGGCCGACTGCGTGGTGATCGTCACCGACCATCCCGAGTTCGACTACGCGGCCGTGGCGCGTCACGCGCGCCGGGGCGTGGACACGCGCCAGGCGATGCCCGGCGCCGGCGCGCTGCCGGCGGGCTGGGTGCGGCTGTGAGCGCCCTGCGCGTCCTCGCCGTGGTCGGCGCCCGGCCCAACTTCGTGAAGATCGCGCCGCTCATGCGGGCGATGGCACGGAAGCCGGCCCTGGAGCCGCTGCTCGTCCACACCGGCCAGCACTATGACGGCCCGATGTCCGAGCAGTTCTTCGACGACCTCGAGATCCCGCGCCCGGCCGTGAACCTCGGGGTGGGCTCGGGCTCGCACGCCGTCCAGACCGCCGAGGTGATGTGCCGGCTCGAGCCGGTGCTCGAGCACCTGCGTCCGGACCTCGTGCTCGTGGTCGGCGACGTGAACTCCACGCTGGCCGCCGCGCTCACCGCCGTGAAGATCGGCATCGAGGTCGCCCACGTCGAGGCCGGCCTGCGCAGCTTCGATCGCACGATGCCCGAGGAGATCAACCGCGTCGTCACCGACGCCGTGTCGCGTCTGCTCTTCGTGACCGAGAAGAGTGGGCTGACGAACCTCCTGAACGAGGGCGCCGACCCGCGGCGGATCCACGTCGTCGGCAACGTCATGATCGACGCCCTGGAGGCGTCGCGGCCCCGGTGGACGGCGTCGCCGATCTTCCGCCGGCTCGGCCTGGACACGCGCCGCCCGTACGCGGTGGTGACGCTCCACCGGCCCTCGAACGTCGACGATCCCGCGTCGCTGGCCGCGCTGCTCGACGCGCTCGAGAAGCTGGCCGCGCACCTGCCGATCGTCTTCCCGGTGCACCCGCGCGTACGCGCCGCCCTCGGGCGCCGGGGCGAGGGCGGCGTCCGCTACCTCGACCCGATGGGCTACCTCGACTTCGTCGCGCTGATGAGCCGCGCCCGCCTCGTGCTGACCGATTCCGGCGGCATCCAGGAAGAGACCACGATCCTCGGCGTGCCCTGCCTCACGCTGCGCGACTCCACCGAGCGGCCGGTGACGGTCACGCACGGCACCAACCGGGTCATCGGCGCCGATCCCGGCAAGATCGTGCACGAGGCGCTCACGAGCCTCGAGCATCCCGCGGCCCCGCCGGCTCCGCCGCCCCTCTGGGACGGGCGCGCCGCCGAGCGCATCGTGGAGGTCCTCGCGGATGGGCGCTGAGGCGGCGCACCTCGTCGAGCTCGAGATCGCCCGCACGCCCGGCGATCCCCGCCGCGTCATGCCCGCCGTGCCACCCGCCTGCCGTCGCGTGCTCGACGTCGGCTGCGGCGCCGGGCAGACCCTGATCGCCTCGGACCTCGGCGCCGGCGTGACGGCCGCCGGGGTCGACGTGGACTTCGCCGCCCTCAGCCTCGGACGGCGGCTCACCGGCCGCGTCGGCTTCGTCTGCGCGCTCGGCGAGACGCTGCCGTTCAGGGACGGGAGCTTCGACCTCGTCCTCTCGCGCGTGGCGCTCCCGTACATGCACGTGCCCCGCGCGCTGGCGGAGTTCCGGCGCGTGCTCGCCCCCGGCGGGCGGCTCTGGCTGGTCCTGCATCCGGCCTCCGGCGTGCTGCGCGACCTCGGCCGCGCCGTGCGCGCGGGCCGTGCCAAGGCCGCGCTCGACCGCCTCTACGTCCTCGGCAACGGCCTGGCGCTGCACTGCTTCGGCACGGTGTTCCGCTCGCCGTTCACGCCCGGCCGCTGCGAGTCGTTCCAGACCCGCCGCGCGATGCGCCGCGCCCTCGGCGCCGGGTTCGACGAGACGGAGATCGACAACGGGCCCTTCCTCGTGGCCACGGCAAGAAAGGCGGAGACGACGCGATGCGAGTCCTGATCACCGGGCACACCGGCTACATCGGCACGGTCATGGTCCCCATGCTCCTGGCGGCCGGCCACGACGTCGTCGGCCTCGACAGCGACCTGTTCGCCGCCTGCACGTTCGGCGCGCCGGCGCTCGACATCCCCACGCTCGACGTGGACGTGCGCGACGTGGCGCCGGAGGCGCTGGAAGGCTTCGACGCCGTGATCCACCTGGCCGGCCTTGCCAACGATCCGCTCGGCGACCTCGATCCGGCCACGACGTTCGACATCAACCATCTGGCCTCGGTGCGGCTGGCCCGGCTGGCCAAGGCCGCGGGCGTCAGACGGTTCGTCTTCTCCTCGTCGTGCAGCAACTACGGCGCGGCGGGCGAGGGGATGGTGGCCGAGGACGGCGAGCTGCGCCCGCTGACGCCGTACGCGACCTCCAAGGTCCGCGTCGAACAGGACGTGGCGGAGCTGGCGGACGCGAGCTTCAGCCCGATCTTCCTGCGCAACGCCACCGCCTACGGCGTGTCGCCGCGGCTGCGCTTCGACCTCGTGCTCAACAACCTGGTGGCCTGGGCCTTCACGACGGGGCGCGTGCACATCAAGAGCGACGGCAGCCCGTGGCGGCCGATCGTCCACATCGAGGACATCTCGCGCGCGTTCATCGCCGTGCTCGCCGCGCCGCGCGAGCGCGTGCACAACCAGGCCCTGAACGTCGGCGTCACCGAGGAGAACTACCAGATCCGCGGGCTGGCCGCGATCGTGGCCGGGACGGTGCCGGGCGCGCGCGTGGATTTCGCCCCGGGGGCGCAGCCCGACGGCCGCTCCTACCGCGTGGACTTCGGCAAGATCGCGCGCGTGCTCCCCGAGTTCAAGCCGGCGTGGACGGCCCGGCGCGGGGCGCAAGAGCTCTACACCGCGTACCAGGCGGTGGGACTGCGGCTCGAGGAGTTCGAGGGCCCGCGCTACAAGCGCATCGACCACGTGCGCGCGCTCCTGGCCGCCGGCCGCCTCGACGCGAGCCTGCGCTGGACGGTGGCCTCCCGCCGGCAGGCGGCCTGACACCATGCCCGCGCCGGCCTGTCGCTTCTGCGCCGCTCCCCTCGGCCACATCCTCATCGACCTCGGCATGTCGCCGCTCTGCGAGAGCTATCTCGCGGCGGAGCAGCTGAACCAGATGGAGCCGTTCTATCCGCTGCACGTCTACGTGTGCGAGCGCTGCTTCCTCGTGCAGCTCGAGGAGTACGTGACGCCCTCGCACATCTTCACCGAGTACGCGTACTTCTCCTCGTACTCCACGTCCTGGCGCGAGCACGCCCGGCGCTACGTCGAGGCCATGCGCGCGCGCTTCGCCCTCGGCCCGCGCTCCCTGGTGGCCGAGGTCGGGAGCAACGACGGCTACCTGCTCGAGTACTTCGTGCAGGCCGGCGTGCCCGTCCTCGGCATCGAGCCCGCCGCGAACGTGGCCGCCGCCGCCGTGGCGCGCGGCGTGCGGACGCTCGTGCGCTTCTTCGGGCGCGAGACGGCCCAGCATCTCGCCGATCGCGGCGAGCGCGCCGAGCTCATCGTCGGTAACAACGTGCTGGCCCAGATCCCCGATCTGAACGACTGCGTGGCGGGGCTGAAGGCGCTGCTCGCGCCCCGCGGCGTCGTCACGATCGAGGTCCCGCACCTGATGCGGCTCATCGAGGGCAACCAGTTCGACACGATCTACCACGAGCACTTCTATTACTTCTCGCTGCTGGCGCTCCAGAAGATCTTTGCCGCCCACGGTCTCACCCTGTTCGACGTCGAGGAGCTGCCGACCCACGGCGGCTCGCTCCGCATCTACGCGCGCCACACCGCGGATACGTCGAAGCCCGTCGGCGAGCGCGTGTCGGCGCTGGCCGCGGTGGAGGAGGCGGCGGGCTTCCGCACCCTCAAGCGCTACGAGACGTTCGCGGAGCAGGTCTACGAGACCAAGCGCAAGCTGCTCGAGTTCCTCATCGACGCCAAGCGGCAGGGCCGGGCGGTGGTGGGGTACGGCGCGCCGGGCAAGGGCAACACCTTGCTCAACTACTGCGGGATCCGCACCGACTTCGTCGACTACACGGTGGACCGCAACCCCTACAAGCACGGCAAGTTCCTGCCCGGCACGCACATCCCGATCTTTCCGCCGGAGCGGATTGCGGAGACCAAACCCGACTACGTGCTGATCCTGCCGTGGAACCTCCGCGACGAGATCGTGGCGCAGATGGCGGCCATCCGCGGCTGGGGCGGCCGGTTCGTGGTGCCGATCCCGGAAGTAACGGTGCTCTGATGCGCTTCCATCCGCTCGCCATCGCGGGCGCCTTCGTCGTCGAGCCCGAGCGGCGCGACGACGAGCGCGGCTTCTTCGCGCGGAGCTGGTGCCGTGACGAGTTCGACGCGCAGGGCCTCGAGGGCCGGCTCGCGCAGTGCAGCGTCTCGTTCAACACGCGGCGCGGGACGCTGCGCGGCCTGCACTACCAGGTCGCGCCCTTCGAGGAGGTCAAGCTGGTGCGCTGCACGCGCGGCGCGATCGTCGACGTGGTGCTCGATCTGCGGCCGGACTCACCGACCTATCTTCGCCACTCGGTGGTCCCGCTCAGCGCCGCGACCCACGGCGCCGTGTACGTCCCCCGCGGGGTCGCCCACGGCTTCCAGACCCTCGAGGACGGGTGCGAGGTCTTCTACCAGATCTCCGAGGTGTACGCCCCCAGAGCCGCTCGCGGCGTGCGCTGGAACGACCCGCGGTTCGGCATCAAGTGGCCGATCGCGAATCCGATCATGTCGCTGCGCGACCGCTGCTATCCCGACTACGCGCCGCCCGACCTTCTCGAGGTGGCCTCGTGAGCCTCGCTGAATTGCGCGCGTCCCTCGAGGCCGCCCGCGCCGGCCGCGAGATGCACGACTGGATGGCCGAGATGTTCCCCATCGGCCGCAGCATCACCGGCGACGGCGTGCGCGAGACGCTGGCCCTGGTGAAGCGGCAGATCCCGCTCGCCGTCCACGAGGTGCCGAGCGGCACGCGCGTCTTCGACTGGACCGTCCCGCGCGAGTGGAACCTGCGCGAGGCGTGGGTCAAGGGCCCCGACGGCCGGCGCGTGATCGACGTCCGCGACTCCAGCCTCCACGTGCTCGGCTACAGCGTCCCCGTCCACGCGCGGATGCCGCTCGCGGCGCTGCGCCCGCACCTCTTCACGCTGCCCGCGCAGCCCGGGCTGATCCCGTGGCGGACCTCGTACTACGCGGAGCGCTGGGGCTTCTGCTTGAGCGAGGACCGCCTGCGCGCGCTGCCCGACGGCGAGTACGAGGTGCGCATCGACGCCACCCTCGCCGACGGCTCGCTCACGTACGGCGAGTGTGTCCTCGAGGGCGACACCGGCGACGAGGTGCTCCTGTCCGCCCACGTGTGCCACCCATCGCTCGCCAACGACAACCTCTCGGGCATCGCGCTGCTGACGTTCCTGGCCCGCGCGCTGGGCGGCGTGCGCCTGCGCTACTCGTACCGCTTCCTCTTCATCCCGGGCACCATCGGCTCGATCACCTGGCTGGCGCTGAACGAGGCCCGCGCCGCCCGCGTGAAGCACGGCCTGGTCGTCGCCTGCGTGGGCGACGCGGGCCACTCGACCTACAAGCAGAGCCGGCGCGGCGACGCCGTGATCGATCGCGCCGTCGCGCACGTGCTGCGCCACTCGGGCGCGCCCTACCAGGTGCTCCCGTTCGCGCCGTACGGCTACGACGAGCGGCAGTTCTGCTCGCCGGGCTTCGACCTGCCCGTCGGCTGCTTCATGCGGACGCCGCACGGCCGGTTCCCCGAGTATCACACCTCCGGCGACGACCTCGCGTTCGTGACGCCCGAGGCGCTCGCCGACTCGCTGGCGAAGGCGCTGGCCGTCGTCGAGGTGCTCGAGGGCGACCGGACCTTCGTGAGCCTGAATCCCAAGTGCGAGCCGCAGCTCGGCCGCCGCGGCCTGTACCGGATGATCGGCGGCCCCGCCGACGCCGGGCGGAACGAGATGGCGATGCTGTGGACGCTCAACCTCTCGGATGGCCGCCACTCGCTCCTCGACATCGCGGAGCGCTCCGGCCAGCCGTTCGCGACGCTGGCGCGGGCCGCCGGCGTCCTCGTCGAGCACGGCCTCCTCGCCGAGGCCGGCCGGCGCGAGGCCGGGGAGTAGGCGATGGGCGCCTTTCGCGACCAGGTCGCCGTCGTCACGGGCGCGAGCGCGGGAATCGGCCGCGGAATCGCGCTGGGCCTCGCCGCGCAGGCGGCGGCCGTCGTCCTCGTCGGCCGCGACGCCGCGCGCCTCGAGGACACCGCGGCACGCGCGCGGGCGACCTCGCCCCACGTCGTCGGCCACCGGGCCGATCTCGCCGTGGACGCCGACATCGACGCGCTGGCGGCGCGGGTGGCCGGTGAGGTCGGCGGCGTCGACATCCTCGTGCACGCCGCCGGCGTGATCGACTACGGCGCCGTCGCCGGCGCTCCCGCGGCGGGCCTGGACGCGCACTACCGGACGAACCTGCGCGCGCCCTACGCGCTGACGCAGGCGCTCTTGCCGATGCTCCGCGCCCGCCGCGGCCAGGTCGTCTTCGTCAACTCGAGCCTCGGGCTCGCCACGCGCGCCGGCGCCGGCCAGTACGCGGCGACGAAGCACGCGCTCCGGGCCCTCGCCGACACGCTGCGGGACGAAGTGAACGCCGACGGCGTCCGGGTGACCAGCGTCTACCCGGGCCGCACGGCGTCGCCGCGCCAGGCGGAGCTGCACGCGCTGGAGGGACGGCCCTACCGCCCCGAGCGGCTGGCCCAGCCCGAGGACGTCGCGGCGATCGTCATCGCCGCGCTCGGCGTCGCGCGCACCGCCGAGATCACCGACATCCGTATTCGACCGATGCTCAAGGAGACCGCGCCATGAAGGTCGTGCTGTTCTGCGGCGGGCTGGGACTGCGACTGCGGGCGGGCGCCGACGACGTGCCGAAGCCGATGGTGACGATCGGCCCGCGGCCGATCCTCTGGCACATCATGAAGTACTACGCCCACTTCGGTCACAAGGACTTCGTCCTCTGCCTCGGCTACGGGGGCGACGCCATCAAGCGCTACTTCCTCGACTACAGCGAGTGCATGTCCAACGACTTCGTGCTCGCCGACGGCGGCAAGCGCCTGGACCTCTTGCACACGGACATCGAGGACTGGCGGATCACCTTCGCCGACACCGGGGCCCACGCCAGCGTCGGCCAGCGGCTGAAGGCCGTGGAGAAGTACCTCGAGGGCGAGCCGATGTTCCTCGCCAACTACGGCGACGGCCTCACCGACCTGCCCCTCGACGAGCAGATCGAGGCCTTCCAGGGCCGCGACGCCGTGGCCAGCTTCCTCTGCGTGAAGCCGAACCTCTCCTGCCACTTCATCGCGCTGGGCTCCGACGGCCGCATCGAGGCCATCAAGGACGGCGGGCGCTCCGACGACATCCGCATCAACGGCGGCTTCTTCGTCCTGCGCGACGAGATCTTCGACCACCTCCGCCCCGGCGAGGACCTGCTCGGGCCGCCCTTCGGCCGCCTCCTCCTCTCCGGCGCGCTCCACGCCTACAAGTACGACGGCTTCTGGGCGTGCATGGACACCTTCAAGGACCGCCAGGTCCTCGAGGACATGTACGCGCGCGGCGACTCGCCGTGGGAGGTGTGGAAGACGCCGCGCGCGGTCGTGGCCGCCGGGAACGGGCACGGCCGATGATGCGACTCGGGCTCGGCGGGCCGGGCGCGCCGCTGTCGCTGCTCTGCCTCGGCGCGCACTGCGACGACATCGAGATCGGCTGCGGTGGCGCCATCCTGCGCCTCACCGAAGGGCGGCGCGACGTGGCGGTGACGTGGGTGGTGTGGAGCGGCGACGACGCGCGCGAGCGCGAGGCGCGCGCCAGCGCCGGGCTCTTCCTCACCGCCGCGCGCGCGTCCCGCGTCACCGTGCACCGCTTCCGCGACGGGTTCTTCCCGTACGAAGGCGGCCGCATCAAGGAGCGGTTCGAGGCGCTCAAGGACGAGGTCGCGCCCGACCTGATCTTCACCCACCACGGCGGCGACCGGCACCAGGACCACCGGCTGATCTCCGAGCTCACCTGGAACACCTTCCGCGACCACACGATCCTCGAGTACGAGATTCCGAAGTACGACGGCGACTTCGGCTCGCCGGCGGTCCTCGTCGAGCTCGACGAGACGGTCGCGGAGCGGAAGATCCGCTACATCGTCGAGAGCTTCAAGACCCAGCACGCGAAGGCGTGGTTCACCGAGGACACCTTCCGCGCCGTGCTGCGCCTGCGCGGCATGGAAGCGAACGCGCCCGGCCGCTACGCGGAAGGGTTCTACGCCCGAAAGCTCGTCGTCTGACATGAAGACTCCGCGCGTGAGCGTCGGCATGCCCGTCTACAACGGCGAGCGCTTCCTGGGCCCGGCCATCGAGGCCGTGCTGGCGCAGACGTACGGCGACCTCGAGCTCGTCATCGCCGACAACGCCTCCACCGACGCCACGCCCGACATCTGCCGCGCCTACGCCGCTCGCGATCGCCGCATCCGCTACGTCCGCAACGCCACCAACATCGGCGCAGCCGGCAACTTCAACCGGGTGTTCCGCCTCTCCGCGGGCGAGTACTACAAGCTCGCCAACGCCGACGACCTGTGCGCTCCCGAGCTCGTGGCGCGCTGCGCCGCCGTGCTCGACGCGCACGCCGGGACCGTGCTGTGCTACGCGCGCGCGACGCTGATCGACGAGCGCGGTGACGCGATCGGTCCCTACGAGGACGGGCTCGATCTCCGCTCGCCGAGCGCGCCCGACCGCTTTCGGGCCGCCCTCTATGGCATCGGGCTGGTGAACGTGTTCCAGGGCCTCGTGCGCTCGAGCGCGTTGCGGCGCACGCGCCTGCTCGGCAGCTATCTCGCCTCCGACGTGCTGCTGATCGAGACGCTGACGCTCCACGGGTGCTTTCACGAGCTGCCCGAGCGCCTGTTCCTCCGGCGGCTCCACGCCGGCGCCGCCAGCAGCCTGCGATCCACCGTGAGCCGCCTCGCCTATCTCGATCCCACCATCCGGCGCCCCTCCGCGCCGGTCGGCTGGCGGCACCTGCGGGAGCGCCTCGTGACGATCGCGGGCGCGCCGTGCTCCCCACGCGAGAAGGCGGCCCTCCTCGGTATCGCGGCGCGGAAGGCGATCGCCGACCGCCACCGGCTGCTCGGCGAGCTGGCGGACTGGACGCGCGGGACGGCGCGCCGCTGGGTGCCCGCGCGATGACGACGCCGCGCCGGGTGCTCCTCGTCACCTATCACTTCCCGCCCGCGGCCGAGGTCGGGGCGCTGCGCGGCGAGAAGTTCGCGAAGTACCTGCCGGAGTTCGGCTGGCGCGCCCACGTGCTGACCGTCGCCCGTGGCGCCGCGCGCGGCGCGGCCACCACGGAGACGGCGGACGTCGAGCGGACGGCCGTGTGGCCGGGCCCGCGCGACCTGTACCAGGCGCTGCGCGCGCGCCGGGCCCGCCCCGCCGGCGCCGCGGCGCCGGCGATGGACGCGAGCGACCGTCCGTTCGAGGACAAGGACGCGGCGGCGCCGGGCGCGGCGGCGATGCTCAAGCGCGCGGCGCTCTCGCTCCTGTGGTGGCCGGACGAGGTCAGCGGCTGGTGGCCGCCCGCGGTGCTCGCGGGCCGGCGGCTCCTGCGCCGCCACCGCTTCGACGCGCTGATCACGACGGGGCCGCCGCACACCGCGCACCTGGTGGGGCTGGCCCTCGCCCGGCCGGGCCTGCCGTGGATCGCGGACCTGCGCGACCCGTGGGCGGGCAATCCGGGCAAGCCGCGGATCATCCGGAGCGCCCTGAGCGACGCGCTGGACCGGCGCGGCGAGCGCGCGGTGCTCGCGCGCGCCTCCGCGATCGTCGTCGGCACCGAGCGCTTTCGCGCCGAGCTCGCGCGGCGTCATCCCGATCTCGCGGGCCGCCTGCACCTGATTCCGGCCGGCGTGGACGCCGCGGACTTCGACGGCATCCCGCGCGTGCCGCCCGAGAAGTTCACGGTGGCCCACATCGGCGAGCTCTACTATCGCCGCTCGCCGGAGCCGCTGTTCGCCGGGCTCGGCGCCCTCGTGCGCGAGCACGCCGTGCCGCGTGAGGAGGTCGAGGTGCTGCTGGCCGGCATGTGCCGCGACGGGATCGACGCGGCGGCGCTGGCGCGGCGCCACGGCATCGACGACCTGCTCCGCCTGCGCGGCCAGGTGCCGCGCCGCCAGGCCCTCGAGCTCATGATGTCGGCCGGCGCGCTGGTGCTGCTGGCCCAGGCTCAGCCCCTGCAAGTCCCGGCCAAGGCCTTCGAGTACGTGGCGGCCGGCGCGCCGATCATCGCCGTCACGGGCGACGGCGCGACGTCAGACCTCATCGGCGAGACCGGGGCGGGCTGGGTGGTGGCTCCCGACGACGTTCGCGGCATGCGCGCCGCGCTGCTCGGCGCCTACGGCGAGTGGCGCCGGCGGCGCGCCGGCGAGCCCGCGGCGTGCCCGGAGACAGCGCGCCGCTTCGATCGGCGCCAGCTCACCGGCCGACTCGCCGCGTTGCTGGACGGAGGCCGCGGCTGATGGCGCACCTGGTCATGTGCGTCTACACGGCGTTCTATCTCGGGCGCATCCACGAGCTCTTCGAGGTCCTCCGGCCGCTGCGCCTGGTGCTCCTCTTCGGCGTCCTCGGGGTCGTGCTGGCGCTGGCGTTGCCGCCGGACCGGCGCAATCGTGTGCTGCGCCAGCCCGAGGTCCGGCTGGTGCTGGGGATGACGGCGATCGCCGTGCTGTTCGCGCCGTTCAGCGCGTGGCCGGGCGGCACCTGGAGCTTCCTCCTCGACACCTACAGCCGCGCCATCATCTTCCTCCTCCTGGTCGTCGCCCTCGCCACCTCGACGCGGGTCGTCAAGAGCCTCGTGTGGTCGGTGCTGGTCGGCATCGCCCTCCTCGGGCTCTTCACGATCACGGGCGGTTCCGAGAAGCTCTACGCCGGGCGCGCGTTCGCCAGCACGACGTACGACCCCAACGACGTGGCCATGATGATGGTCTGCACGCTGCCGCTCGCCGTCTTCGCCGGCCTCGCCCTGCACGGGGTGCGCCGCGTCCTCGCCTTCGGCGTGGCGTGCATCTGCGTGCTCGCCACCATCATGACGATGTCCCGCGGCGGGTTCATCGGCCTCGTCTTCGTCTCCGTGGTCCTGCTGTTCCGGCTCGGCCGGGCCTCGCTCGCGCCCCGGATCCTGATCTTGGTGACCGTCGGCGCGTTCCTGGCGGGGGCGGCGCCCGCGAAGTACTGGGACCTCATGGCGACGATCTGGAGCCCGACGTCCGGCGGCGAGTACGTGGAGGGCGGGATCCTGCCGCGCATCGAGCTCTGGAAGCGCGGCATCAATCTCTTCCTGAGCGATCCGGTCACGGGCGCGGGCGCCGGGATGTACGAGGTCGCCGAAGGCCTCTCGCACGGCGGCCGCGGCAAGTGGAGCGCCGCCCACAACTCGTTCATCCAGATCGGCACCGAGCTCGGCCTGGCCGGCCTCGCGTTGTTCGTGGCGTTGCTGGCCCTGGGCCTGCGCAACGCGCGCCGGACGATCCGCGCGGCCGGCGCGCGCGCGCGCACCCAGGACATCGCGTGGGTCGCGCGGGCGGTCGAGACCGCGCTCTACGCCTACGTCGTGGAGGGCTTCGCGTTGTCGCAGGCCTACTCCCCGATGCTCTACTTCCTCCTCGGGATCTCCGTGGCGCTCCGGCTGCTGGTGGCGCGGCGGCCGGCGCCCGCGACCGTGCCCGCGCGGGCGGTGCCGGCGCCGCGCGCGCTGCGGCCGAGCCTGGCCCCATGATCGACCGCGTCGCGCTCTCGATCCGCCGGCAGGAGACGCCGCTCACGCGCGGGCTCTATCGCGCCGCCAAGCGCGCGCGGACGCTCAGCGTGCCGACCATCCGGCCGCTCCACCGCTTCCTCTATTACGAGCGCGCGGCGCGCCGCGGGGCCTGGGCGACCCTGAAGCGCGTGCTCTACGACGAGCCGCTCTTCAAATCGCGCTGCGAGCACGTCGGCCGCAACTTCTACCTCTTCGAGGGTATTCCCGACGTGAGCGGGCATCTGCGCATCCGGATCGGCGACGACGTGCGGCTGTGCGGCGTGACCACGCTCACGGCGGCGCGGCTGGCCGACGACCCCTGCCTCACGATCGGCGACCACTCCTACGTCGGCTACCAGGTCACGATCATGGTCGGCGCGCGCGTCTCGCTCGGCCGCCACGTGCTGATCGGCAACCGCGTCCTCCTCGCGGGCGACGACGGCCATCCCGCCGACCCGCTGGCGCGGCGCACCCAGCCCGGGCGCGGCACGGGCGTGATCGTCGTGGAGGACGACGTCTGGATCGGCGAGGCCGCCGTGATTCTGAAAGGTGTGACCATCGGCGCGGGCGCCGTCGTCGGGGCGGGCGCCGTCGTGACGGCCGACGTCCCGCCGCGCGCGGTGGTGGCGGGCAACCCGGCGCGGGTGGTGAAGACGCTGTGACGCCCCACGTGATGCAGGTCGTCTACGCCCTGGCCGCGGGCGGCTCCGAGATGGTCGCGCGCGCCATCGCCGCCGGCGGCGTCGCGCGGCGCTTTCGCATGTCGGTCGCCGCGCTCCACCGGAACGGCTCGCTGGAGCCGCTCCTGCGCGCGGGCGGCGTGGCCACGCACGTCGTGAACCGCGCCGACGGCTTCCAGCCGGGCGTGCTCGCGCGGATGTACCGGCTCTTCCGGCGGGAGCGTGTGGACGTCGTGCTCACGCACCACCTCGGCCAGCTCCTCTACAGCGCGCCCGGCGCGCGCCTGGCCGGCTGCCGCCTCATCCACGTGGAGCACGAGTACTTCACGCTCGGGGCGCCGCGCGACCGGCGGCGCCTGCGGTTGGCCGCGCGGCTGGCCGAGCGCGTCGTCGGCGTCTCCGAGGAAGTCGTGGACTTCCTCGTGCGCGACGTCGGGCTGCCCCGCGCGAAGGTCGTGCTCATCCGCAACGGCGTGGACACCGAGCGCTTCGCGCCGCCGCGGAACGGCGAGCGCGCGGCCCTCGGCGTCCCCTCGGGCGTCCCCGTGATCGGCACGGTGGGCCGGCTCGATCCCGCCAAGGACCACGGCACGCTGATCGGCGCCTTCCGCCGTGTGCTCGAGACGAGCCCCGAGGCGCGGCTGGTCATCATCGGCGACGGCCCGCGGCGCCGCGAGCTGGAGGCGGCCATCGGCGCGCACGGGCTCCGCGGCCGCGTGGTGCTGCTGGGCGAGCGCCTCGACGTCGCCGCGCTCCTGCCCGCGCTCGACGTGTTCGTCCTCTCGTCGATCCAGGAGGGCCTCTCGCTGGCGCTGCTGGAGGCGATGGCCTGCGCGCGGCCCGTCGTCGTCACCGACGTGGGCGCGGCGGCCGGGGTCGTCGGCGACGGCGACGCCGGCCTCGTGGTCGCGCCCAAGGACGCGGAAGGGCTCGCGGCGGCGATCGCGTTCCTGCTCTCCGATCGCGAGGGCGCCGCCCTGCTCGGGGGCCGGGCGCGCCGGCTCGTCGAGCGGCGCTACGACCTGCGCGAGACCGTGGGCTCGTACCTGGCCCTCTGCGTGGGCGGCGCGCGCGCGGGAGTCGCCGCGTGAGTGCCCGCGAGCTGATCTGCTTCGGCGAGGACTGGGGGCGGCATCCGAGCACCGCGCAGTTCCTGGCGCAGCGCCTGCTCGGGTCGTTCCGCGTGATCTGGATCAACTCCATCGGCTGGCGCACGCCGCGGCCGACCCGCGCCGACTTCCGGCGCGCGCTCGCCAAGCTGCGCGCGGCCTCCGCGGGCGTGACGTGCCCGCACCCGGACCTCGCCGTCTACACGCCGCTGGTCCTGCCGTGGTACGGCAGCGCGGCGGCGCGCGGGCTGAACGCCGCGCTGCTCGCGCGCGCGGTGCGCCGGCTCGCGCGCCGGCACGGCTTCTCCGACTACACGCTGATGACGACCTATCCCGCCACGGAGGGCGTGTTCCGGCGCATGCCGGGCGTGCGGCGCATCTACTACTGCGCCGACGAGTACACGACCTTCCCCGGCCTGCGGCCCGCGCTGGTGGCGGAGCTCGAGAGGCGGCTGATGGACACGGTGGACGTCGTGGTCGCGACCTCGCGCGCGCTCCAGGAGGCGAAGTCCGCGCGCCACCCGCGCGTGGTCTACCTGCCGCACGCGGTGGACGTCGAGCACTTCGCCCGCGCGTGCGACCCGGCCACGCCGGTGCCCGCCGACCTCGCCGCGCTCCCGCGCCCCATCGTCGGCTTCACCGGGCTCATCCGCGACCTCGTGGACGTCGAGATCCTCGACACGATCGCGCGCCGGCGCCCGGACTGGTCGGTGGTGCTGATCGGCCGGCGCAACTTCGACGCCGCGCCGCTGCCGCGGCGGCCCAACCTCCACTACCTCGGCGAGCGGCCCTATGCCGAGATCCCGGGCTACCTCCGCGGCCTCGACGTGTGCCTGATGCCGTACCGCCGCGTCCCCACCGCGACCTACATGAACCCGGTGAAGCTCCGCGAGTACCTCGCCGCGGGCAAGCCGATCGTCTCGACGCCGCTGCCCGAGGTCGTCCAGTTCGGCGGCCTCGTGGAGGTCGCCGCGGACGGCGACGAGTTCGTGGCGCGGATCGCGCGCTGCCTGGCCGAGGACCCCGCGCTGCCGGCGCGGCGCATGGCGAGCGTGCGCGACCATACCTGGGCGTCGCGGGCCGCCGAGCTCGCCGAGGTGCTCTGAGCGTGCTGCGCGTGCTCATGGCGATCGACACGTATCGCGTCTCGGGCCCCGCCAAGGGCCTGCTCGACTTCTGCGACGCCGCGCGCGGCCGCGTCCAGCCGCTCGTGGTCGCCTTCCAGCGCGGCCCGCGCGTGCCGACCGAGCTCGCGCTCGAGTGCGAGCGCCGCCGCATCCCGATGGCGCGCGTGTGGGAGCGCTGCCGCTACGATCCCTCGATGCCGGGCCGCGCGGCGCGCGTGGCCGAGGCCTTCGCGCCCGACCTCGTGCAGACCCACGGCTACAAGGCCGACCTCGTGGGCTGGCGGCTGCGCCGGCGTCTTCGCGTGCCGTGGGTGGGCTGGAGCCACGGCCGCACCGACGAAGGGCCGCTGACCCGCCTCTATCATCGGCTCGGCGATTTCGTCCTCCGCCGCGCCGACCGCGTGGTTGCGGTGTCCGCCGCGCGGCGGGCCGCGCTCGTCCGGCTCGGCTGCTCGCCCGCGAAGCTGACGACGATCCACAACGCCGTGGCCGCGCCCGACGCGGGACCGGTCGACGTCGCGGCCGTCCGCCGTGAGCTGGGCGTCGCCGCCGGCGGCCCGCTGATCGCGGTCGTCGGACGCCTGAGCCCCGAGAAGGGCCAGGTGCACTTCGTGGACGCCATGGCCGCGGTGGCCCACGCGCGGCCGGACGTGCAGGCCGTGATCGTCGGCGACGGGCAGGACGAGGCCGCGCTCCGCGCGTGGGTGGCGGCGCGCGGCCTCGCCGCCGCCGTCCGCTTCGTCGGGTACCGTCGCGACCTCGACCGGATCTACCGCGCCATCGACCTGCTCGTGCTGCCGTCGCTCAGCGAGGGCCTCCCCAACGTGGTCCTGGAGGCGATGGCCCACGCCCGCGCGGTCGTCGCGACGCGGGTCGGCGGGGTGCCGGAGGCGGTGGACGACGGCGTGACCGGCGTGCTCGTGCCGCCCGCCGACGCGTCGGCGCTCGCGGGCGCGATCGTCGGCGTGCTGGCGAACCCGGCGGCGTGCGCGGCGATGGGCGGGGCGGGGCGCGCGCGGATCGAGCGCGATTTCTCGGTGCGCGCGCGGGCGGACCGGATCGTGGCCCTCTATGCCGCGCTGCTTCGGCCGCGCCCGGGCGGGATTTCCGCCGGGCCCGGGCTCGGGACGCGCCCCGTGACGGTGCGCTGAGATGTGCGGCATCGCTGCCCAGGTGAGCCTGCGCCGCGACCTCGCGATCGATCCCGATGCCGTGCGGGCGATGACGCGTGCCCTGGCCCACCGCGGTCCCGACGGCCAGGGCGAGTACCTGGCCCCCGACGGCGCCGCCGCGCTCGGGCACCGGCGGCTCAGCATCATCGACCTCGTCACCGGCGGTCAGCCCATCTTCAACGAAGACCACACGATCGCCGTCGTCCTGAACGGTGAGATCTACAACTTCGAGGCGCTGCGCGCCCGGCTCGAGCAGGCCGGCCACCGCTTCGCGACGCAGTCGGACACCGAGGCCATCGTGCACCTCTACGAGGAGCGCGGGGTGGGCTGCGTGAGCGAGCTGCGCGGGATGTTCGCCTTCGTGCTCTGGGACGCGCGGGCGGGACGGCTCCTCGCCGCGCGCGACCGCGTCGGCAAGAAGCCGCTCTACTACGCCGAGCACGGCGGACGGCTGTCGCTCGCCTCCGAGCTCGGCGCGCTCGACCGGCTGCCCGACCTTCCGCGGACGCTCGACGCCGAGGCCATCGACCTCTACCTCACGCACTCGTACGTGCCGAGCCCCGCCACGGTCCTGGCCGCCGTGCGCAAGCTGCCGCCCGCGCACACCCTCGTGGTGGAACGGGGCGTGGTCAGCGTCGACCGCTACTGGTCGCCGCCGGCGCGCACGGTGGAGATCGGCGAGGCAGACGCCGTCACGCAGCTCACGCGCACGCTGGAAGAGGCGGTGCGGCTCCGGCTGATCGCCGACGTGCCGCTCGGCTGCTTCCTCTCCGGCGGCGTGGACTCGAGCATCGTGGTGGCCCTCATGACCATGATCAGCGGCCGGCCCGTGCGGACGTTCTCGATCGGCTTCGATCGCGAGGCGTACAGCGAGCTGCCGTACGCGCGCCGGGTCGCCGAGATCTTCAAGACCGAGCACGAGGAGTTCGTGGTGAAGCCCGACGCGGCCGAGGTGCTGCCCGACCTCGCCGAGCGGTTCGGCGAGCCGTTCGGCGACTCCTCCGCGCTGCCCGTGTGGTACCTGGCGCAGCTCGCGCGCTCGCGGGTGACCGTCGCGCTCAACGGCGACGGCGGCGACGAGCTCTTCGGCGGCTACCCGTGGTACGCGACGGGCGCCCGGCTCGCCGGCGCAGCGCGCCGCGTCCCGCGGCTGGCGCGCGCGGTGCTCCGCGGCCCGCTCGGCCGCCGGCTCGGCGCGGCGCTCCCGGGGGCGTACGCCAAGGGTCTCGACCTCCTCGCGCGCGAGGACGCCGGCCGCTTCGCCGCGCTGCGCCGGACCCTGGAGCCGCCCGTCCGCGCGGCGCTCTACGCGCCCGGGTTCGCGGCGCGCGTGGGCGACGCCGCACTCGCCTATCTGGAAGCGGCGTATCCGCGCGACGCGGGCGGCGACGCCCTCCGCGCGATGGCGCTGACCGACATCACGACCTACCTGCCGGAGGACCTGCTCGTGAAAGTCGACCGCATGACGATGGCGCACGCGCTCGAGGGCCGCTCGCCGTTCCTCGACGCCGAGGTCGTCGAGCTCGCGCTGGCGTCGCCCATGCGGCCCGGCAAGCGGATCCTCAAGCGCGCGTTCGGCCCGCTCTTCCCGCCGGGCTTCCTGGACCGGCCGAAGATGGGGTTCAGCGCGCCGGTGGACGAGTGGCTGCGCGGTGATCTGCGCTGGCGGCTCGAGGCGCGCCTCTTCGGCGGCGTCTTCGCGGGGGCGGGGATCGTGGCCCCCGGCGCCGTGCAGGCACTCCTCGCCGAGCACGACGCGGGCCGCTCGCACGGCGCCACGCTCTGGAACCTCCTGATGCTCGCCGAGTGGTTCGAGCGGTTCGGTGGGGGCGCCCGATGGAAGTGATCTTCTGGCTCGCGCTCACACTGCTGGCCTACGCCTACGTCGGATACCCGGCGCTGGCGGCGGCGCGCGCGCGTCTCTTCCCGCGGCCGCACGCGCGCGGCGGCGAGCCGTCGGTGAGCGTGGTGGTCGTGGTCCACGACGAGGCGGCGCGGATCGCGGCCCGCGTGGAAAATCTCTTGGCCCTCGACTATCCGGCCGAGCGGCTCGAGATCGTCATCGCCTCCGACGGCTCCTCCGACGGCACGCCCGAGCGCGCGCGCGAGTGGGAGCCGAAGGGCGTCAGCGTGGTCGCGTTCGAGATGCGCCGCGGGAAGGCCGCCGTGCTCGACGACGTGGTGCCCAAGCTGCGCGGCGAGATCGTGGTGCTGGGCGACGCGCGCCAGACGTTCGAGCCCGCCGCGCTCCGCGCGCTCGTGGCGCCGTTCGCCGACCCGGGGGTGGGGGCGGTGAGCGGTGAGCTGATCCTGCGCGCCGACGCCGCCACGGTCGGCGCGGGCGTCGGCGCCTACTGGCGGTACGAGAAGTTCATCCGCCGTCACGAGAGTCTCGCGGACTCGACGGTGGGCGCCACCGGCGCCATCTACGCGATCCGCCGCACGCTCTTCGGGGCGATCCCGCCGGACACGATCCTCGACGACGTGCTGATTCCCATGACGATCGCGCGCCGCGGCTACCGCGTGCTGTTCGTGCCGGAGGCCCGCGCCTGGGACCGTCCCGCCGCCACCGCCGCCGCGGAGTTCACGCGCAAGGTCCGCACCCTCGCGGGCAACTTCCAGCTCTTCGCGTGCCATCCCTGGCTGCTCGATCCTCGCGCGAACCGGCTCTGGCTCCAGACGGTGTCGCACAAGGGCCTGCGCCTGCTCGGCCCGGCGCTGCTGGCGGCCGCGGCGCTGACGAACGCGACGCTGCTCGCCCGGCCGGGCTACCGCCTCACGCTGGCCGCCCAGGTCGCGTTCTACGCGGCCGCCGCGGCCGGCCACGCGTCGCGCCACGCGCGGCGCCGCGTGCCGCTCCTGGCCGTGCCCTACGTGTTCTGCCTGCTGAACTGGGCGACCGTGGTGGGCTTCGCGCGCTTCGCCGGCCGGCGCCAGCGCGTCACGTGGGACAAGGCGCCGCGATACCCCCAGGAGGAGCGCCCGTGAGCACCCGGCTCACGTATGCGCCGGCGCTCGACGGCGTGCGCGGGATCGCCGTCATCAGCGTGATGGCGTTTCACGCGCACCTGTCGTTCGCGAAGGGCGGCTTCGCCGGCGTGGACATCTTCTTCACGCTGAGCGGGTTCCTCATCACCGCGCTCCTGCTCCGCGAGGCGGAGGAGGCGGGACGCATCTCGCTGCGCCTGTTCTACATCCGGCGCGCGCTCCGCCTCGTCCCGGCCCTCACCGCGCTCCTCGTCGTGATGGTCGTGTACCCGCGCGCATTCAGCATGACCCGGGAGCAGGCCAACACCGCGGTGGGCGTCGCGGCGCTGTACATGACGAACTGGGCGCAGGGCCTGGGCCTGGTGGACATGACGAACCTCGCCCACACGTGGTCGCTGGCCATCGAGGAGCAGTTCTACCTGGTGTGGCCGCCCGTCGTCGCGCTCGTCGTCGCCCTCGGCCTGCGCCGCGAGTGGCTGATCCTCGTGGCCACCGCCGGCATCGTCGGCGCCGCCGCCATGCGCCTCGTGCTGTGGACGGGCGCCGGCGCGTGGGTCCGACTCTACAACGGGCTCGACACGCGCATCGACGCCCTCCTGGTGGGCGCGCTCGCTGCCATGCTCTACACCCGGCTGCCCGCGCGGGGCCTCGCGCACCCGCGCGCGCTGCGCGTCGCCGTGGTCCTGGCCGCGCTGCCGCTGCTCGCCGCCGTCGCCTACTTCGACCACGTCGATCAAGCCTTCTATTTCGGCGGCAGCCTCATCGTGGCCGTGTGCACGGCGGTCGTGCTGGTCGGTGTGCTCACGGCGGGCGGCCCCGTCGCGACGCTGCTCGCGTGGGCGCCGCTCGTGTGGCTCGGGCGGATCTCGTACGGGCTCTACCTGTGGCACTACCCGCTGATCGCGGGCATGTTCGACGAGAGCCGGCTCGCGCGTCTGGGCGTGCCCGCGGTGCTGTTCCTGCCGATCCACGTGGCGTCGTCGCTCGCCGTGGCGACCGCCTCGTTCTACCTGCTCGAGCGCCCGCTGCTGCGGATCAAGCGTCGGTTCGGCAGCCGGATCGTCGAGACGCCGGCGGCGGCCGGCGCCGCGCCGGTCGCGCCGCCCGTCCTCGTCCGCGTGAGATTCACGCCGACTCCGGACGGGTGCGCGTCGTGCCAGGCGACGCCGCTGGAGGACGAGCGTGCGAGCTGAGCGGGCGCTGCGCGCGCTCCGCTGGCTGCCGGCGTGGGGCTGGCAGCGCCTCGTCCGCCAGGCGCCGCACGCGCGGCCCGTGCACGTGCTGCTCGCGGTCGCCGACCACTTCGAGCCCTCGATCGTGCCCGGCGCGCCGGGCACGCGCGTGCCGCGCGACGAGCAGGAGCGCCGTGTCGATCGCTGGTGCCGTACCTATCCCCTCGCGCTGGGCGCGTGGCGTGACGCCGACGGCCGGCCCTTCCGGCACACGTACTTCTTCCCGGCCGAGGAGTACGACAAGCGGCTGATCGACCGCCTCGCCGTGCACTGCCAGGAGGGCTGGGGCGAGATCGAGATCCATCTCCATCACGGCGTGACGGCGCCGGACACCGCGGACAACACGCGGCGCCAGCTCGTGGAGTTCCGCGACCGGCTCGTCGCGCACGGCGCGCTCTCGCGCTGGAACGGGTTCGGGCCCGCGCGCTACGCCTTCGTGCACGGCAACTGGGCCCTCGCGAACTCCGCGGGCGGCCGCTGCTGTGGCGTGGACGCCGAGATGCAAATCCTCGGCGAGACCGGATGCTACGCCGACCTCACGCTGCCCTCGGCGCCCGATCGCGCGCAAACGGCGAAGATCAACGCGCTCTACGAGTGCGCGGCGCCGCTCGACCGGCGCGCGCCGCACCGGCACGGGCGCGACCTCCGCGTGGGCCGGCCGCCGGCGACCATGCCCGTCATCGTCCAGGGCCCGCTCGGCCTGAACTGGCAGCGGCGGATCCGCGGCTGGCGCGTGCCGTGCATCGAGAACGGCGCGCTCACCGCCGCCTATCCGCCGGGGATGGCGCGGTTCGCCCTCTGGCGCCGCGCGGCCATCGCCGTCCAGGGCCGCCCCGAGTGGCTCTTCGTGAAGCTCCACTGCCACGGTATGGAGCCGCGCGACGAGGCGGCGCTGCTCGGCACCCCGATGCGGCGGTTCCTCGCCACGCTCGTGGCCGACGCCGCGCGCGGCGAGTACCGCGTGCACTTCGTGACCGCGCGCGAGATGGTCAACATCGCGCTCGCCGCCTGCGACGGGCACGCGGGCGATCCGGGCGCGTACCGCGATTACCGGCTGCGGCCGATCACGCCGTCGCGGGAGGACTGGCGGTGACGCGCGCGGCGCGCGGGCTCGGCGCCG
>DASYTM010000136.1:0-11129 GCA_036002345.1 Candidatus Methylomirabilota bacterium
CATCGGATGCTGAAACGGATTGCACTTATTGGTCACGCGCGCGCACTCTCCTGGCCAGTTTGTCCTCACGGGCCCGGGGAGCCAACCTCTTCCGCTATACTCGCCGAGACACTCGACTCACCCGCGGAGGCTTCCCATGACGCGATACGCCCGCTTCCTGCCCGCGATCCTCCTGGCGGTGGTGCTCGGCGCGACTGGCGCGCGTGTGATCGAAGCTTCCGGACCGACCGTCGTGTCGCCGCAGCCCAGCGGGATCCAGGTCGGGCCGTGTGGAGTCGAGCAGCAGCCGACGATCGTCTCGGCCGTGCCGCAGCAGGGGCCGACCCGCGCGACGCCGAGCACGCCGCCGGTGGTGGCGATGAAGACGGCGACGGAGCTGAAAGCCCACCCCATGCTGGGCGCCGTTGGCGACACCGTCCACCTGCGCGCGACGCTCACGCTGAAGGAGGGCGCCACCCCTGTGCCCTCTCACACCGTCCACTTCCGCGTGGACGGCCAGGCGGTGGGCGTGGACAAGACCGACGCCAAAGGCGAAGCGAAGCTGCCCTACAAGGTGCCGAACTCCGTCGGCGCCAAGAAGATCGAGGCGTCGTACCTCGGCTCGGCGGTGTGCGCCGGCTCCAAGGACGACGCGAACTTCGGCGCCATCAAGTCCTCCACCAAGCTGACGCTCTCGCTCTCCAACCCGAGCCAGACCCTGCGCGAAGGCAGCACGGTGCAGGTGCAGGGCAAGATCGTCCGCATCACCGACCAGGACGGCTTGGACGGCCGGGAGATCCCCGTCAAGGTGGACGGCAAGCACATCAGCAACCTCGCCACGTCGTCGAACGGCAACTTCTCGTTCAGCTACAAGATCCCCGACAACTACGGAGTGAAGAGTGGCACGGTGGAGGCGCGCTTCGAGGGCGATGGTCTCTACGTGCCGACGGCGGCGAGCATCGGATTCTCCGTGCACGCGGATCTGAAGAAGGCGTACCTGACGTGGACGGGCGCCGAGGGCAAGGTCGGCCAGACCGTGACCGTCGACGTCTTCCTATCGGAGTCCTATCCGGTGCCGACGCCGGGCAAGGGCATCGGGGGGAAGACGGTGCGCGTTTGGCGTGACCGCGGGCCGCGCTGGGCGGCGCCGCACTTCGACGCCAAGCAGCTCGGCTCCGCCGTCACGAACAGTAACGGTGTCGCCAAGGTGAGCTTCAAGATCGACGACCAGGCGCTGCCCTACACGCTCTCCGCGCACGCCGACGGCATCCTTCAAGATTTCGACGTCGAGAAGAAGTCGGATCCGCAGCTCAAGGTGCACAAGACGGAGGTCACGGTCGGCGTCAGCGGCCCCGGCGAGGGTTCGATCGGCTCGACGCTCGCCATGAAGGCCCGCGTGCGGCGCACGACGGACGACGCGCCCGTGAAGAACGTGGACGTGCAGGTCCCCGGCGGCACGTTCAAGACGAACGACAGCGGCGAGGTCTCCTTCAACTACACGATCAGCGCGGGCGGGGGCACCGGCCCGCGCACGATCGAGGCGAAGGCGAAGGAAGGCCTGTACTCGCTGGCGGGCACGGGGACGAAGACGATCCAGGCCAAGCCGAAGACCAACTGAGCCGGCCGCTCGCCGTCAGTTGGCCTTCAGCCGCACGTCTTCGAACGGCGCCGTGTAGTAGTGCAGGGGAATCCTGCCCAGGCTCGACTCCTGCACACGCGGCCCGACGCCGTTGTTGAAGAACAGCGCGTAGATCGGCAGGAACAGCACGCGCTCGTGCGCGAGGCGCTGGATCCGCTGCAGGAGCGCCTGGCGCTTGCCGCGGTCCAGCTCGCGCGCCTGCTGCTGGAAGAGGTCGTCGATGTCGGGATGGCCGCCCGCCGCGTACGTGCCGCCCGTGACGAAGTAGTTCTCGACCCGGGTGGCGGCGTTGCCGTAGCCGCCCGCGCCGCAGAAGAGCAGGCCCTTGAGCTTCTTGTCCTTCCAGGCCGTGAGATAGGTGACGCGCTCCATCGTGCGCAGGCGCGCGCGGATGCCCACCGCCGCGAAATAGTTGATCACCGCCTCGGCCGCGCTGGAAAACTGCACGGTGCCGATCATCTCGCCGGCGTCTAAGCCGTTCGGATAGCCGGCCTCGCGGAGCAGTTGCCGGGCCCGGGCGGGGTCGTAGGGCGGCGGGTCCACGGGCCACGCGAATTCCGTCGCGGCGGGAATCATCGAGCCCATCGGCGGCGAGGCGCCGAGGCTGTCCGCGTCGGCGATGGCCTTGCGGTCGATGGCGTGGCTGGCGGCCAGCCGCACCCTCACGTCGTGCCACGGCGATTTCGCGTCGCCCTGGTCGAGCATGCAGACGGCGGTGATCCATTGCCCGCCCGACGGGACCAGGCGCAGCGACGGCGTGCGCTTGATCTCCTCGGCCACCGGGCCCGTCATCAGATACGCGATGTCCGCCTCGCCCTTCTTTAGCATGGCCAGGCGCGTCGGCTCCTCCGGCACGACCTTCATGACGAGCCGCTTGACCTGCGGCGCCTTCCGCCAGTACCGGTCGTTGGCCTCGAGGATCAGCTCGACGCCCGCCTGGTGGCTCACGAACTTGTACGGGCCGGCGCCGATGGGGTGCTTCTTGAATCCCGCCTCGCCGACGCGCTCGACGTACTTCTTCGGCACGATCCAGGCGGCGCCCGTCGCGGGCGTGGCGTAGAAGGTGAGGAAGTCCGGCCACGGCTCGTGCAGGACGAACCGCACCCGGTTCGGGGCGACGATCTCCACGGCCTTGACCTTGTCCTTCAGGAGCTTCGCGGCGGCCCCGCGATAGCGCTCGAAGCTGAACTTCACGTCGTCCGCGGTGAGCGGATCGCCGTTGTGGAAAGTCACGCCCCGGCGCAGGACGAACTCGTAGCGCAGGCCGTCGGCGCTTTCCGTCCACGACTCGGCCAGGCTGGGCGCCATCGGGCCCTGCGGCATCGGTTTGGCGAGCGCGTCGTGGAGGGCCTCCTGGACCATGAACGGCGTCGCGATGCCCGTGTTCTCGGCGGGGTCGAACCAGCTCGGCGTGATCGTCACGTGCATGGCGTAGGTGAGCGTGCTGTCCGACTGGGCGCCGGCGGCCGCGGGACCGAGCGCCAGCGCGGCCGCCGCCGCGACGACGAGCCAGCGCCTCATGGCTTCGCGGGCCGCGACTTGGGCCCGAAGGGTTCGGGAATGAATTCGCCGTCGCGGGCCTCGAGGAACGCCTTGAGCCCGCCGTTCTTCATCACGTCCAGGAGCTCGGCGCGCTCGGCGTTGAAGGAGGCGTGGGCGAGGTTGGAGAGCGGGATGTTCATCATCATCCCGCTTCCGATGCCCATGGCGAGCAGCCCGTAGCAGGTGACGGCCTTGTTGAGCCGCACCGAGGGCTCGGGCACCTGCGCGATCCGCTCGGCCAGCGCGCGCGCCCGCGGCAGCAGCTCGGCGGCGGGGACCACTTCGTTGACGATCCCGATGCGCAGCGCCTCGGCGGCGTCGAAGTGGTCGCCGGTCAGGCTGTAGCGGTGCGCGGCCTTCCAGCCGGCGAGGGCCGCGAAGAGGAACGTCGTGTTCGACACGTGGCGGACCTCGGGCTGCGCGAACACGGCGTCGTCGGCGGCGAGCGTCATGTCGCACGCGAGCGCGTACCAGAAGCCGCCACCCATGACCCAGCCGTGGACGGCGGCGATCACGGGCGTCCCGAGCTGCCAGAGATGCATCAGCCGCCGGCTGGAGTCGCCGTCGCGCGTCCACCAGCCTTTGAGGAACTCCGCGACCTCCACGCCGCGCGCGTCCAGCGGCGAGCCGCCGTCGGGGCGGCGGCCGATGTCGTAGCCCGCGGAGAACGCGCGGCCCGCGCCGGTCAGGATGATGGCGCGCACGCCGGCGTCGGCGTCGGCGGCGTCGAGGGCCTGGTGCAGCTCGGCGGTCATCTGGGGATTGATGGCGTTGAGCGTCTGCGGCCGGTTCAGCGTGATGGTGACGACCGGGCCCGCCTTCTCGTAGAGGATCGTCTCGTAGGGCATCGGGCTGCCTCCGTCGTTACGCGATCTCGATCAGCCAGTCCACCGCCACCACGCCGCGCCCCTCGTCGAGCACGACGAGGGGATTGATGTCGAGCGCCCGCACGCGCTCGCGCTGCGCCTCCGCCAGCCGCGCCAGGCGCACGAGCGCGTCCGCGAGGGCCGCGACGTCCGCCGGCGGCCGGCCCCGCGCCCCGCGCAGGAGCGCCGCGCCGCGCAGGTCCGCGATCATGGCCCGCGCCTCCGCGGCGTCCAGCGGCGGCACGCGGACGGCCACGTCGCGCATGACCTCGACGAACACGCCCCCGAACCCGCACACCACCGCGGGCCCGAAGGCGGGGTCGTGCTTGATGCCGAGGATCATCTCCGTGCCGCCGGCGATCATCCGCTGCACGAGCACGCCGTCGAGGCGCGCGGCGGGCGCGCGCCGTCGCACCTCCGCGCACATCTCGTCGAACGCCCGCCGCACGGCGGCGGCGTCGGCGCAGCCCAGGCGCACGCCGCCGACGTCGGTCTTGTGCGCGAGGTCGGGCGAGTCGATCTTGAGCGCCACCGGATAGCCGAGCCGATCCGCGGCGCGCACGGCTTCGTCCGCGTCCTTCGCGGCGGCGGTCTCGGCGAGCGGGATGCCGAACTCGCGCAGGAGGGCCATCGCCTCGGCGTTACCGAGGACGCGGCGCGCGTCGGGTGCGACGGCGGGCGCCGCCGCCGGGCGGGGCGCGGGCTCGTCGGCGACCGGGTCGAGGAAGCGGCGGTGCTCGCGCGCGTGCCGCAGCGCCTGCATCGCGGTCTCGCTGCCCTCCAGAAAGGGCACGCCGGCGTCCGCCAGCGTGCGCACGACCTCCTGATCGAGGTCGCCGCCGGCGAACGAGCTGAAGGCGACCACGAGCGTGTCGCGCCGCTCGCGCAGCGCGGCCTGCAGCGCCTGGCTGAACGGGCGCGACGGCGCCCAACCGCCCGGCGGCGGCACGTGGGCGCGGAAGTTCACGGCGAGCACGTCGATTTCCGGGTCGCGCAGCAGGACGTCGATCATGTCCGGGAACAGCGCCGGGTTCTCGTACATGGCGCCGGTGCCGTCGAGCGGATTCCGCGGCGTGGCGAAGTCGGGCATGAAGCGGCGCAGCGCTTCGATCGACGCGCCCGACAGGGGCGGGAGATCGACGCCCACGCGCTCGGCGACGTCGGCCATCCGCCCGCACTCGCCGCCGAGGCCGCTGAGGACGGCGACGCGCCAGCCGCGGGGCCGGCGCTCGCGGGCGGCGTCCAGCAGGGTGAGCGTGTCGAGCATCTCGTTGAGGCTCGCGACCTGGACGATGCCGTGCTGCCGCAGCACTGCGTCGATGATCTCGGGGGTGCCGGCGAGCGACCCCGTGTGGGCGAGCACGGCCTGCCGCGCGTTCTCCGAGCGGCCGGATTTCAGCACGACGATGGGCTTGCCGCGCTCCCGCGCGAGCGCGGCCACGCGCCGGAGCTTGGCCGGCTGCCGGAAGCCTTCGACGACCATGCCGATCACCGCGGTGTCCTCGTCATCCACGAGGAACTCGGCGTAGTCCTCGACGGTGAGCCCGGCCTGGTTGCCGCACGAGACGATGTAGCTCACGCCGACCGCGCGCTGCCGCATCAGGTGCTCGGCGAGCGCGTGGCTGAACCCGCCGCTCTGCGACACGAGCGCCACCGAGCCCGCGCGCGGCGGCTCGGCGAAGTCGGCGCTGAACGCGGAGGCGCCCAGGCGGACGTTCAGCACGCCGTAGCAGTTCGGCCCGCAGATGAGGAGGCCCTGCTCGGCGGCGAGGCGCTCGAGGGCGGCCTGACGCTCGCGTCCCTCCGGGCCCGCCTCGCCGAATCCGCTCGAGAGGACGACGGCGGCGCGCACGCCGCGCGCGGCCGCCGTCGCGAGCAGCGCGGGCACCTCGGCGCCGGGAATGGCGACCACGACGGTCTCCGGGGGCTCCGGCGTCGACGCGAGGTCGGGATAGCAGGGCAGCCCGAGGATCTCGCCGTACTTGGGATTGATCGGGAAGATCTTGCCACCGTAGCCGAAGCGCTGGAGGTTGTGGACGACCCGCGTGGCGCGGCCCATCCGCTGCGAGGCGCCGATCACCCCGATGCTCTTCGGCTTCATGAGCGGCGTCAGATCCACGGGGCGGTAGGCTACTGCAACGGGCGACATCGCGCCAGTTCAAGAACGGGTTACATCGAGCCGCCCCCGCCGCCACCAGCGCCGCCCGCGCGCTCGCACAAGGGGATCGCGGCGCGCCAGACCCCGCCATCGCTCACGCAGCGGGACTCGGGTGTGGGCGTCGGGTACGGGCCGCCCGAGGTGCACGCGGTCAGCAGGACCGCCGCCGCGAGCACGAGACGCGTCACTTCAGCGCCTCCTTGGCCTGCATGCACAGGTCGAACAGCGTGGTGAGCGACTCCGCGTCCTGCGACGGGTAGACGGCCGAGCGGCCGGCGCCGTTGCCGCGCACGGGCTCGCGCGGCGCCGTCGTCTCGGCGAAGTCGCGGCACTCCTCGACGGCCTTCGCATCGACGGCCGGGCGCGCCGTCGCGCAGGCTGCCACCGAAAGCGCGAGCATCAGCGCGGCAACCCCCCGCGTCATTCCTCGCGCGGCGCGTTCTTGAAGGGGTTGCGGTCCGGCGCTTCGTCGTGCGGGACCGCGCGGAGCAGGTTGCGGATGACGAGATTGAGCGCGGGATTGCGGTGGCGGGCCCAGAGCCAGAGGCGCTCGGGCCGCGCGCCGAGCCCCGCCTTGGGCTCCAGCGCGGTCCGGCCGAACGAGACGCGACGGCAGCGCATGTCGATCGCGTCGCCGATGACCGAGTGCAGCAGGGCCAGGTACACGGTGTTGCCGACGCCCGGCGCGCGGTCGAAGCCGATATAGTAGGCGACCGCCGTCTCGCCGTCGCGCAGCACGCTGATGAAGCCGACGAGCTGGTTCTCGCGGCGCACGACCGTGGCGCGGAAGTCGTCGCCGAGCGCCTCGGCGAGGGCGGGGAAGAACGCGGGCGGCAGCGTCACGGGCCGCACGGGCGCGTTGTCCACCACGTTCAGATAGAGCGCGTGGACGCGCTTGGCCTCGAGCCCGACGTCGGTGAGCCGGCTCACCACGCAGCCCGCCTGGGCGAGGTCCTTGCCGACCTTGCGCGCGGCGTTCTTGTACTTCGCGTTGAGGCTCCCCAGGTAATCGTCGTAGGTCCGCCACTCCGGCGGGATCTCCAGCACCATGTTGGGCTCCGACTCCACCGGCCGGTAGCTGAACCGGCGCAGGGCCTCGGCGCCCTCGCGCTCGGCGAGCGTGACGTCCTTGACCAGCGCGAAGTCGCTGCCGCCCGCGAGGCGCTCGGCGCGGCGCACGCGGTACATCGCGTCGGCGACGCCGGGCCAGATCTCGGCGGGATCCTCGCCGGGCGCGAAGGCCACGGCGTGGAAGCCCCACGACAACAAGTTGCCGCACACCAGCACGCGCTCGCGGACGGCCTCGCTGGCGCGGCGCACGGCGGGCGTCAGCGCGCGGCGCAACAGCGCCTTGGCGGAGCGGCCCTCGGCGGGCGCCAGCGCCTTCATGAACCGGGAGCCGCTCACGCTCACGAGCTGCATGACGACGGCGGCCACGGGATCGCGGCCCCGGAAGATCAGCGCGTAGCGCGGCTCGAGGTTGTCGGGACCGGCCTTCTCGAGCACGTCGAGGTACCGTCGCTGCAGGAAGAGGCTCCGGCCGGCCGTGACAGTGTCCCAGGCGGCGGCGTTCAGATAGTGGACGGAGTCGGCGAGCGCCATCCCGAACCCCGAGGGCTGGTGACGCTCGCGATGGCGCTCGCGCGCGGCGGCGAGACGGGCGCGCATGCGCCAATGGTATCCTGAGCGGGCCATGAGCCGCCGCCCGATCCTCTACGAGACGCCGCGCGTCGCCGCGCAGCCCGGCGAGACCGTGGTCACCAGCACGTGCGGCCACAACTGCGGCGGGCGCTGCGTGGTGAACGCGCACGTGCGCGACGGGCGGATCGTCAAGATCAGCACCGACCCGCGCAGGTGGACGCCGGAGGTCCCGCCGCTCCACGCGTGCGTGCGGGGCTTCGGCCAGGCCGAGCGCGTCAACCATCCCGATCGGCTGACCCATCCGCTGCGGCGGAGGGGACCGCGCGGATCGGGCGAGTTCGAGCGGATCTCGTGGGACGAGGCCCTCGACGAGGTCGCGCGGCAGCTTCGGCGCGTGCGCGATACGTACGGCCCGGCCGCCATCCTCGACTGCTCGCGCACGGGCAGCCTGTCCGCGCTCCACAACGGCCGCACCATCGTGCAGCGGATGCTGAGCGCGTTCGGCGGCTCGACGGAGCTGTGGTCCAACGTCTCCGCGGAGGCGGAGGTCTACTCGGTGCGGATGACGTTCGGCGCCAAGGCCGACTACAAGAGCGCCGGGCGCGAGCCGGTGGACTACGTGAACTCGCCGCTCATCGTCATGTGGGGCTGGAGCCCGGCCGACGGCACGTTCGGCACGGGCACGCATCAGTACCTCAAGCTCGCCAAGAAGCAGGGCACGCGCATCGTGTGCGTGGATCCGCGCGTGACGCGGACGAGCCACGACTTCGCCGACGAGCATGTCTTCATCCGGCCCTCGACGGACACCGCCGCGCTCATCGCCATGGCCTACGTGATCGCCAGCGAGGGGCTCCACGACCAGGCGTACCTCGACCGTCACGTGCTCGGATTCGACGAGGCTCACCTGCCGCCGGACGCGCCGGCCGGCGCCTCCTATCGCTCGTACCTCTTCGGCCTCGCCGACGGCGTGCGCAAGACGCCGGAGTGGGCAGCCGAGATCACCGGCATGCCCGCGGCGACGATCCGGCGCCTGGCCATCGAGTACGCGACGACCAAGCCCGCGGCGCTCCACTGCGGCTACGCGCCCGGCCGCACGATCCACGGCGAGCAGTTCCATCGCGCCGCGTACGCGCTGGCGGCGATGACGGGCAACGTCGGCGTCGCGGGCGGCAACTCGGGCGTGAGCAACGGCGCGACGGGGCGCTCGGGCGTGAAGTACCTGCCCATTCCGCACAACCCGGCGAACGCGCGCGTGGCGACGCCGCTCATGGCCGATCTGCTGGAACGGGGGAAGGCGGGCGGCTACCCGGCCGACATCAAGCTGATCTACTCGGCCGCCGGCGATCTCTTCAACCAGCTTCCCAACGTGGCCAAGACCATCGCCGCGTCGGAGCGGGTGGAGTTCATCGTCGTCCACGAGCACTTCATGACGCCGACGGCGCGCTACGCGGACATCGTGCTGCCCGCCACGACGTTCTGGGAGCGCAACGACGTCCACACGCCGTGGGCGGGTGCCGGCCACTACGTCCTCTTCATGAAGCAGGCGATCCCGCCGGTGGGCGAGTGCCGCAACGACTTCGACATCTGCGCCGATCTCTCGCGCCGGCTCGGCCTCGAGGGTTACAGCGACAAGAACGAAGAGCAGTGGCTGCGCGAGCTGACGCGCGACGTGATCGACGACTTCGATGCGTTCCGCGAGCACGGGCTGGCGCGGCTGCCCGCGCCCGACGACGCGGTGGCGTTCGCGAAAGAGATCCGCGATCCCGAGCGGCATCCGTTCACGACGCCGTCGGGCAAGATCGAGATCTACTCGATGGCCATCGCGGCCAATCCGGATCCCTACGGCCTCGGCCGCGTCGCGCCGATCCCGACGTGGATCCCCGACGCCGCCGCGCCGCGCCATCCGCTGCGGCTGGTGACGCCGAAGTCCCGGGCGCGCACGCACTCGATCCACGACAACCAGCCGGTCCTGATGCGCGCCGACCACGACGACGTCTGGATCAACACCGCCGACGCCGCCGCGCGCGCCATCGTGAACGGCCAGACCGTGCGCGTGTTCAACGAGCGCGGCGCGACGATGCTGCCCGCCCGGGTGACCGACCGCATCGCCCCCGGCGTCGTGTCGATCAAGGAGGGCGTGTGGTTCGCCCTCGACGCGACGGGCGCCGACACGCGGGGCTGCGCCAACGTCCTCACCGCCGATCGCGCCTCGCCGGCGGCCGCCGCGACCTTCAACACCTGCTTCGTGGACGTCGCGCCCGCCGGCTAGAGCCCCCTGTTCGCGCTCGCCTCGTAGAGCCCGATCGAGCAGCCCACCAGCGCTTCTTCGCCCGCGATCCGTCCGAGCAGTGCCGCCAGCGCCGCGGTGATCCCCGGCTCGACGCGCGCCTGACGGGCGAGCCGCGTCACGGTCTGCACGCGCGCCATGGGAGGGGTGAGCAGGAGCGTTCCGACGGCGAGGGTCCGAGTGATGCGCCGGGCGCCGCCGCCCGGGCGCGCGCGGTCAGCGGAGTCCGTAACGCCTGACCTTTCGCGCGACCGTGGCCTGGCCGACGCCGAGATGGCGCGCGGCGAGCTCCTGGGTTCCGTAGCGCTCCAGCGCGTCGCGCAGCAGCGAGGCTTCCACGCGGTGGACGGCGTCACGGAGCCGCCCGGGCGCGGTCTCGGCCGGCGCGGGCGCCGCTACCTCGGGGGGCAGGTCACCGACGTCGATCGTGTCGGCGAGCGTGGTCACGGCGAGCCGGTCGATCAGGTTGCCGAGCTCGCGCACGTTGCCGGGGAACGCGTAGCGCTGGAGCCGCTCGAGCGCCGCCGGCGTGACGCGCAGGCGCCGGCCCAGCCGCGGCTCGAGCCGCGCCAGCATCAGCGCCACCAGCGCGGGCACGTCGTCGGCATGGTCGCGGAGCGGCGGCAGGTGGATCGTCAGCACGTTGAGCCGGTAATAGAGGTCGGCGCGGAAGGCGCCGCGCGCGACCATGGCGGCGAGATCGTGGTTGGTGGCGGCCAGGATGCGGACGTCGGGCCGCCGGCCGCGCAGTGCGCCCACGGCGCGGATCTCGCCGCCCTCGAGGAAGCGCAGGAGCTTCACCTGGAGCGCCGGCGGCAGGTCGCCGATCTCGTCGAGGAGCAGCGTGCCGCTTTCGGCCAGCTCGACCAGGCCCGCCTTGCCGCGCGCGTCGGCGCCGGTGAACGCCCCGCGCGCGTAGCCGAAGAGCTCGGCCTCGACGAGGCCGTCGGGGATCGCGCCGCAGTTGACCTCGAGGAACGGGCCGCCGCGCCGCGCGGACGCCTCGTGGATCAGCGC
>DASYTM010000137.1:0-3515 GCA_036002345.1 Candidatus Methylomirabilota bacterium
CGCGTTCTCGATCTGCTCCGGTGAGGCGCCGCCGCCCACGTCGAGGAAGTTCGCGGGCTCGCCGCCCGCCTGCTTGACGATGTCCATGGTGGCCATGGCCAGGCCCGCCCCGTTGACCATGCAACCGACGTTGCCGTCGAGCTTGATGTAGTTGAGCCCGTACTTGCTGGCCTCGACGTCGAGCGGCGTTTCCTCGTTGGTGTCGCGCAGCTCGACGATGTCCTTGCGCCGGTAGAGCGCGTTGTCGTCGAAGTTCAGCTTGGCGTCCAGCGCGAGCACGCGGCCGTCCCTGGTCACCACCAGCGGGTTGATCTCCGCCAGCGAGCCGTCCTTGGCGAGGTAGAGGGCGAACAGGTTGCGGATCAGGGCCACGCCCTGCTTGAACTGCTCGCCCGCGAGCCCGAGGCCGAAGGCGAGGCGGCGCGCCTGGAAGTCCGCGAGGCCGAGGGCGGGATGGGCCCACTCGCGCAGGATCTTGTCGGGCGTCTTCGCCGCCACCTCCTCGATGTCCATGCCGCCCGCCTGCGAGGCCATCGCCACGTGGGTGGCGCGCGCGCGGTCGAGGGTGATCGAGAGATAGAGCTCCCGCTCGATGGCGGAGGCCTCCTCCACGAGGACCTTGCGCACCTTGATGCCCTCGGGCGGCGTCTGCGGCGTCTTGAGCATCATCCCGAGGATCTGCGCGGCGGCCGCCTCGGCGGCGGCGGGATCGTCGGCGAGCTTGATGCCGCCGCCCTTACCGCGCCCGCCCGCGTGGATCTGCGCCTTGACGACGACCCGGCCGTCGAGCCCTCGCGCGATTTGAGCGGCCTTCTCGGGCGTGTCGGCCACCTCACCCTTCGGCACCGCCACGCCGAACTCGCGCAGGAGCGCCTTGGCCTGGTACTCGTGGATCTTCACGCGCTCACGCGGGCTGCTTCTTCTTCGTCCCGCGGAACTTGCGCACCAGCCACACCACCGGATCGAAGAACTCGTCGGCCACCCGCTCCTTGAGCGGGATGATGCCGTTGTCGGTGATGTGGATGTGCTCGGGGCACACCTCGGTGCAGCACTTGGTGATGTTGCAGAGCCCGATCCCCGCCGCGTCCTTGACGAAGGCCGAGCGGTCCACGGTGTCGAGCGGGTGCATGTCGAGGCCGGCCAGCTTGATGAAGAAGCGCGGGCCCGCGAAGGCGCGCTTGTTCTCCTCGTGGTCACGGACGACGTGGCAGACGTCCTGGCAGAGGAAGCACTCGATGCACTTGTGGAACTCCTGGATGCGGTCGATGTCCTCCTGCATCATCCGGTAGGTGCCGTCCGCCTCCGGCGGCTTGAGGCGCAGCGGCGGCACCTGCTTGGCCTTCTCGTAGTTGTACGAGACGTCGGTGACGAGGTCGCGGATGGAGGGAAAGCCGCGGATGGGCGCCACCGAGATCGGCTCGCCCTCCTTGAAGAGCTCCATGCGGGTCATGCACATGAGCCGGGGCTGGCCGTTGATCTCGGCGCTGCACGAGCCGCACTTGCCGGCCTTGCAGTTCCAGCGCACGGCGAGGTCGGTGGCCTGGGTGGCCTGGATGCGGTGAATCACGTCGAGCACGACCATGCCCGGCTCGGGCTCGACCCGGTACTCCTTGAAGTCGCCGCCGCGGCTGTCGCCGCGGAACACGTGCATGACGAAGGCCATTATTTGCGCTCCTGGAACAGCGCCTTGAGCTCCGCGGGCATCTCGGGTAGCGGCTCACGGGAGACCTGGAGGCGGCCGTCCCTCAGACGCAGCACGACGTTGACCTTGCCCCAGGTGTCGTCGGTGTACGGATGGTCGCCGCGCGTGTGGCCGCCGCGGCTCTCCTTGCGCTCGAGCGCGGCCAGCGCCGAGCACTCGGCGACGGTCAGCAGCGACTCGAGATCGAGCGCGGTGTGCCAGCCCGGGTTGTACGGGCGAGCACCCTCCACACGGACCTTGCGGGCGCGCTCCTTGAACCGCTCGAGCCGCGTGAGGGCTTCCCGCAAGTCCCGCTCGTTGCGGATGATGCCGACCAGGTCCTGCATGACGTCTTGAAGCTCGGACTGGATCGCGTACGGGTTCTCGCCGGCCGTCCGCTCGAAGGGCGCCAGCATCGCGCGCGTCGCCTGCTCGACCTGGCCGGAGTCCACCGCGAGCGCGCCCGCGAAGTTCTTCGCATAGAGCGCGGCGTGGAGCCCGGCGCGCCGGCCGAACACGAGCAGGTCGGAGAGCGAGTTGCCGCCCAGCCGGTTGCTGCCGTGCATGCCGCCCGCGACCTCACCGGCGGCGAAGAGCCCGGGCACCGTGGACTGCGTGGTGTCGGCGTCCACACGCACGCCGCCCATCACGTAGTGGCAGGTCGGGCCGACCTCCATCGGCTCCTTGGTGATGTCCACGCCCGCCAGCTCCTTGAACTGGTGGTACATCGAGGGCAGGCGCTTCTTGATGTAGTCGGCGGGACGCCGGGTGCAGATGTCGAGGAACACGCCGCCGCGCGGGCTGCCCCGGCCGGCCTTGACCTCGGCGTTGATGGCGCGCGCGACCTCGTCGCGCGGCAGCAGGTCCGGCGTGCGGCGGTTGTCCTTCTTGTTCTCGTACCAGCGGTCGGCCTCGTCCTCGTTGTCCGCCGTCTCCCCTTTGAAGAACTCGGGGATGTAATCGAACATGAACCGCTTGCCTTCGCTGTTCTTCAGCGTCCCGCCGTCGCCGCGCACGCCTTCGGTGACGAGGATCCCGCGCACGGACGGCGGCCACACCATGCCCGTGGGGTGGACCTGGACGAATTCCATGTCGATGAGGTCGGCGCCCGCCCACAGGGCCAGCGCGTGGCCGTCGCCCGTGTACTCCCAGGAGTTCGAGGTGATCTTCCACGCCTTGCCGACGCCGCCCGTGGCCAGCACCACCGCCTTGGCCTTGAAGATCACCACGCGGCCCGTCTCGCGCCAGTAGCTGACGGCGCCGCACACGCGGTCGCCGTCCTTCAAGAGCCGCGTGACGGTGCACTCCATGTAGACGTCGATGCCCTGGTGAATGCCGTGGTACTGGAGGGTGCGGATCATCTCCAGCCCGGTGCGGTCGCCGACGTGCGCCAGGCGCGCGTAGCGGTGGCCGCCGAAGTCGCGCTGGAGGATGCGGCCGTCCTTCGTCCGGTCGAAGAGCGCGCCCCAGCGCTCGAGCTCGAGCACCCGCTCCGGCGCCTCCTGCGCGTGCAGCTGCGCCATGCGCCAGTTGTTGAGCATCTTGCCGCCGCGCATCGTGTCGCGGAAGTGGACCTGCCAGTTGTCCTCCGGCCACACGTTGCCGAGCGCGGCGGCGATGCCGCCCTCGGCCATCACGGTGTGCGCCTTGCCTAGGAGCGACTTGCAGATGAGGCCGACCGACACGCCCTGCGCCGCCGCCTCGATGGCCGCCCGCAGCCCGGCGCCGCCGGCGCCGATGACGATGACGTCGTGCTCGTGTGTCTCGTACTCGTGCGTCGCCATTACAGGATCCTCAGCAAGCGGGTGGTATGCGATGCCGAATGACGAGCCCC
>DASYTM010000138.1:0-9910 GCA_036002345.1 Candidatus Methylomirabilota bacterium
CCCGTCGCCGTCGTGAGCGTAGAACGCCTCGGTCACGATCCGGATCTTACGCCGCTTCGGATTCTTCCCCCGCCTCGAGCCGGGTCAGGTGGTGGCGCACCCACGCCTGGCCGCCGTCGGTGGCCGTGAGCCCGGCGACGAGGTCGGCGAGGCCGTCGATCAGCTCGTGCAGGCGGTCCGGCAGCGAGGCGTCGTAGCCGCAGAGCCGGGCGACGAAGGCCTGCCGCTCGGACTCCGCCATGCGGCCGATCTCGGGCATGAGGGGCACGAGGCCGTCGTCGAGCGCGTGGAGGTCGGCGAGCAACGCCGTGCCCCGGCGGATCGTGGCGGTCACCTGCTCGCGCAGTCTCTCGAGCTCGGCCTCACTCATCTCAGGACTGGACGCCTTGCACGATCCGGTCCAACAACTCCTTGGGCCGGTCCGCGTGCAAGAAGTGCCCGGCGCCGGCGAGCGTGTCCACCCGCGCGCCCGCGGCGGTCAGCCGCCGGACGTCGGCGTCGGTGACGTAGCCGGAGTCGGCGCCGCGGATGACGTGGAGCCCGTACGGGCGCCGGCCCTCGACGGCGGGCCACAGGTCCTCGGCGCCGATCGCGGGATAGAGCGCGGCGAGCGCGGCGCGGTCGATGCGCCAGCGATAGACGTCGCCCTCCTGGGCCACGTTCAGCAGCAGCCAGTCGATGGCCGCCGCCGGCAACCCCGCCTGCTCGAACCACGCGCGGAAGGTCCGGCGGTCGGGCGCCTCCGCGGGCGCGGCGGCGAGCGCCTTCACGATGCCCGCGACCTCGCCGATCGCCTCGCGCGGCGACGGCGTGACGTCGAGCAGCGTGAGCTGGCGGAGCGCCGCCGGCTCGGCGAGCGCCGCGTGCAGCGCGACGCGGCCGCCCAGGGAGTGGCCGACGAGCGTCCACGGCACGGCCACGCCGAGCCCGCGCGTCGTGTCGAGCACGCCCCGGGCGATCCCGTCGAGCGTGGGACGCGGCGGGAGCGGCGGGGAGTCGCCGTGGCCGGTGAGGTCGAGGGCCCACACGGACGCGTCGGCCACCCGCTCCGCCAGTCCGCGCGCGAGGGTGGCGAGGTTGCGCGCGGAGCCGAGGAAGCCGTGCAGCAGCACGATCGCCCGCGTCCCGTCGCCGGCGCGCGTGTGGGCGAGGACGCTCACACCTCCAGCACCATGCGCGCGGGATCTTCGAGAGTCTCCTTCACGCGCACGAGGAAGGTCACCGCCTGCTCGCCGTCGACCAGGCGGTGATCGTACGAGAGGGCGACGTACATCATCGGGCGGATCACGACCTGCCCCTGCCGCGCCACGGGCCGGTCCTCGATCTTGTGCATGCCGAGGATGCCCGACTGCGGCGGGTTCAGGATCGGCGTGGACAGCAGCGAGCCGAAGACGCCGCCGTTGGTGATCGTGAACGTCCCGCCCGCGAGGTCGTCCGGCTTCAGCTTCGACTCGCGCGCGCGCCGCGCCACCTCGCCGATGGCCTTCTCGAGCGCGGCGAGGCTCAGCGCGTCCGCGTTGCGCACGACGGGCACCACGAGGCCGCGGGGCGTGCTGACCGCGATGCCGAGGTGCACGCGCTTGTAGTAGAGGATGTCGCTGCCGTCGATGCGCGCGTTGACGATCGGCACGGCGTGCAGCGCCTGGATCGTCGCGCGCGCGAAGAGCGACATGAGCCCGAGGTCCACGCCGTGCGCGGCCTTGAAGCGCTCGCGGTGGCGGGCGCGGAGCGCCTGCAGCTCGCCGAGGTCGATCTCGTTGAACGTGGTGAGGATCGCCGCGGTGCGCTGGGCCTCGACGAGCCGCGCGGCGATCGTCCGGCGCAGCGGCGTCATCGGCACCCGCTCGACGTCCGCCTCCACGGCCGCGCGGCCATCGCCGTCGTGCGCGACCGGGGCCGGGCGCGGCGCGGACGGCGGCGGGGCGGTCGCCACGGCCGGCGCGGGCTCCTTGCGCTCCGGTGCCGGCGGCGGCGTCCGCTCGGGCTCGGGCGGCGGCTCGGCCTTCGCCGCCGGCTCCTTGCGCTCCGGCGCGGGCTTCGCCGCGGGCGCCTTCGGCGCGGCGCCCGCCTCCGCCTCGATCGTGGCGACGACGGTGCCCGGCTGGACGCGCGCCCCAGCCGGTTGCAGAATCTTCAGCCGGCCGGCCGTCTCCGCCTGCACCTCCATCGCGGCCTTCTCCGTCTCGAGCTCCAGCAGCACCTCGTCGGCCTCGACGCGCGCGCCGTCCTCTTTGAGCCAGCGCACGATGGTGGCCTCGTTGACCGACTCGCCGAGCGGCGGGATGCGGACCTCGACGGCCACGTCAGCGCTCCAGCACCTGGTCCACGATGGCCTGCTCCTCGGCCGCGTGGATGGTATGCGAGCCCGTCGCGATGCTGGCGGACTCCGCGCGGCCGATGTAGGCGAAGCGCACGCTCGGACGCAGCAGCGGCGACAGCCGCGGGCGCACGAACCACCACGCGCCCTGGTTCTCCGGCTCGTCCTGCACCCAGCAGACCTCGGTGGCCGAGCCGTGGCGCTCGATGACCGCGCGGAGCTCGTCGGAGGGAAACGGGTAGAGCTGCTCGATCCTGACGAGGGCGACGTCGTCGCGCTCGCGCTCGCGGCGGGCGGCGTCGAGCGCGTAGAAGATCTTGCCGGAGGCGATCACGAGCCGCCGCGTCGCCGCGGGCGGGTGCTCATCGTCGAGCACGGTCTCGAAGCCGCCGTCGCTGAGGTCGCGGAGGGCCGACAGCGCCTGCGGATGGCGCAGCAGGCTCTTGGGCGACATCACCACGAGCGGCTTGCGGAACGCCCGGTGGATCTGCCGCCGCAGCGCGTGGAAGATCTGCGCGGGTGTGGTCGGCACGATCACCTGGAGATTGCCGTCCGCGCACAGCTGCAGGAACCGCTCGAGCCGGGCGCTCGAGTGCTCCGAGCCCTGGCCCTCGTAACCGTGGGGCAAGAGGAGCACGAGGCCGCTCATCCGCTGCCACTTGGACTCGCCGCTCGCGATGAACTGGTCGATGATCACCTGTGCGCTGTTCACGAAGTCGCCGAACTGCGCTTCCCACACCGTGAGCCGGCGCGGGTCGCCGCTCGACATGCCGTACTCGAAGCCGAGCACGCCCGCCTCGCTGAGCGGGCTGTTGACGGGCTCGAGCTCCGCCTGCCCGTCGCGCACGTGGTTCAGCGGCACCCACGGGCGGCCGTCCTTGGCGTCGTAGACGGCGGCGTGGCGGTGGCCGAACGTCCCGCGCACGGTGTCCTGGCCGCTCACGCGCACCGGCGTGCCTTCCAGCAGCAGGCTGCCGTACGCGAGCAGCTCCGCGGTGCCCCAGTCGAGGGCCTCGCCGCGACGCACACGCTCGCGCCGGTCCTCGAGCAGCTTCGCCACCCGCGGGTGCGGCGTGAAGCCGTCGGGCATCCGTGCGAGGGCCTCGCCGACCTCGCGCAGGCGCTCGGCGGGCACGCGCGTGTCGGCGCGCCAGTCGGCGCCGGCCCAGCCGAGGCCTTGCCAGACGCCGCCGAACGCGAACACCCGCTGGCGCGGCGTCTCCTCCCGCGCGGTGGTCAACGCCGCGTCCAGCCGCGCGCGGCGCGCCTGGCGCATCTCGGCCAGCCGCGCTTCGTCCACCACGCCCGCCTGCGCGAGGCGCTTGGTGTAGAGCTCGACCACGGAGGGGTGGTTGCGGATCTGCTCGTACATCACGGGCTGCGTGAGCGAGGGATCGTCCTGCTCGTTGTGGCCGTGGCGCCGGTAGCAGACGAAGTCGATGAAGACGTCGCCGCGGAAGGTCTGCCGGTACCCGGCGGCCAGCCGCGCCGCCTGCACCGCCGCCTCCGGGTCGTCGCCGTTCACGTGGAAGACGGGCGCGCGCAGCACCTGGGCGGGATCCGACGGGTAGCGGGTGAAGAGGTACTCGTCGGGCACCGTGGTGAAGCCGATCTGGTTGTTGACGATCACGTGGATCGTGCCGCCGGTGGTGAACGCCGGCAGCGGGGAGAGCGCGAGCGTCTCGTAGACGATGCCCTGCCCCACGAAGGCCGCGTCGCCGTGCAGCAGCACGGGCACCACGTGGCGGCGGTCGCGATCCTCGCGATAGGCCTGCTTGGCGCGGACGATGCCCTCCACGACCGGGTCCACCGACTCGAGGTGGCTCGGGTTCGACGCGAGCGAGAGATGCACGTCGCGGCCCGCGCGCGTGGCGCGGTCGTGGGAGTAGCCGAGGTGGTATTTCACGTCGCCCTCGCCGAGCACGTCGTCGGGCAGGGCCGCGCCCTCGAACTCCGCGAAGATCATCTCGTAGGGCTTGGCGAGCAGGTGCGCGAGGACGTTCAGCCGGCCGCGGTGGGCCATGCCGAGCACGACCTCCGCGACCTCGAGGCGCGCCGCCTCCTCGACGAGCGTGTCGAGCAGAGGCACCAGCGCCTCGCCGCCCTCGAGCGAGAAGCGCTTCTGCCCCGGAAAGCGGGCCTGGAGGAAGTGCTCGAACATCTCGGCGGCCACGAGCTGCTCGAGGATCGCGCGGCGGTCGTCGGCGGAGAGATCGGGACGGTTGCGTTGCGGCTCCATCCGCGCCTCGAGCCAGTCGTGGCGCGCCTTGTCCGCCACCGACAGGTACTCGACGCCGAGCGTGCCGCTGTACGTCGCGCGCAGCGCCGCCACGAGCTCGCGCAGAGGTCCGCGATCGCCGCCCTTGAACGGCGCCCAGTCCACCACGCGCTCGAGATCGCGCTCGGCGAAGCCGAACTCCGAGAGCCGCAGCAGCGGATGCTCGCGCGGGCTGCCGCCGAGCGGGTCGATGTCGGCGACGAGGTGACCGAGCTCACGGTAGGCGTGGACGAGCGCGGCCACGGAGGGGCCGGGCCGGACGCCATCGCGCAGCGCCAGCTCGAAGCCCGCGAAGACGAGGGCCCAGCGCTCGTCCACCCGGGTGGGGTCGCGCTGGAACTCGCGGTAGAGGGCGTCGACGTACTCCGGATTGGCGCGGGCGATCTCGTCGAAGGGCAACACTGTTCAGCCTACACCACGCGGAAAACCTCGACCTCCGCGGACTTGCCCTTCACGCGCACGGCCGGCAGCGCCTCCAGGGCCACGCCGTCGAGGGCGCGCGCCGTGGTGGCGCTCACGAGGATGCCGGCGCCGACCTCCTTGGTGAGTCCCTGGATGCGCGAGGCGAGGTTCACGGCGTCGCCGACGAGGGCGTACGACTGGCGGTCGGGACTGCCGATCACGGCGGCCAGCACGGTGCCGGTATGGATCCCGATGCCGTGGCGCAGACGGTGGGCGCGGCCGTCGTTCCACTTCGCGAGCCGCGCCCGCATCTCGAGCGCGGCGCCCACCGCGCGCGCCTGGTGATCGGACGCCGGGATCGGCGCGCCGAAGACGGCCTCGATCTCGTCGCCGATGAACTGGAGCACGAGGCCGCCGTGGGCGCGGATGGCCGCTTCCATCTCGGCGAAGTAGGCGTTGAGATCACGCACGACGTCGCGCGGCGCCGTGGCTTCGACCCACGGCGTGAAGTCGCGCAGGTCGGCGAACAGGATGGTCACCTCGCGCTGCTCGCCCTCGACGGTGACGCGGCCGGCCAGGATCTCGTCGCGGATCTCGCGCGTGACGTAGCGGCCGAAGGTCTCCTTGATGGCCTCGCGCTCGCGCAGGCCCTCCAGCATCCGGTTGAAGCCCTCGGTGGCGGCGCCGATCTCGTCGTTGGAGACGACGGGGCAGTCCGCGTCGAGATCGCCACGCTCCACGCGACCCATGGCGAAGCTGAGACCCACCAGCGGCGTGGCCACGCTGTCGGAGACGACCCACGACAGGCGCACGGCGGCGATCAGGCCTACCACGATGAAGAAGGCGATCACGACGAGCATCTCGGTGAGCAGCATGGCGGCGTTCTCGGGATCGGCGGCGGCCCGCCGGCTGCGGCGCCAGGTGACCAGCCCGATGAGCAGCAGCGGCCCCACGCTCGTGAGAAGGAAGACCACGAGCAGCCGCGCGCGGACGGACAGCCTCGGCACGCCGCGCACCGCGCGAAGATCCCCGGCGGGGAAGAAGCGCGGCAGCTCCCGCCGCCAGCGATTCTCGATGCCGAAGAAGACGAGCGCCGCCGTCACCACGCCGCCCACGAGTGAGATCCCGATGGCGGCTCGGACGGCCGACCGCACCGAGAACCAGCCCGCGAGGAGCGGCCCGAGCACGCCGAATATCACGCCGCCGATCATCCAGTTGACGAGGGTCAGTCCCGTCATCGCCCACGGGAACAGGAGCGCGCGGCGCCGCGCCTCGGGCGACCCGGGTTCGGTGAGCATCGGCGCCGCCCAGCGCGTGGCGATCCGGGCCGCGACCACCGTGAGCATGACGAAGGCCACGACGAAGAACACGATTTCCGGCCACGTCAGCCCCGGCCCCGAGGTGACGGGGTCGATGAGGCGGAAGTAGAGGAACGCCATCACCGCGCCGGCCAGATTGGCGGCGCGCGCGCGCCACAGGATCGCGCGGCGCCGGGCCCGCACGTCGCTGACGCTTTCGGCCACCGGGCGCACTACGTCCACACCGCGGGCTCGATGGAGAGCCTGACCCCGAAGCGCTCGGCGACGGCGTCTTGCAACCGCCGCGCGAAGGCCAGCACGTCGGCGGCGCGCGCGCCGTCGTGGGCGACGATGGCCAGCGCGTGCGCCGTCGAGATCCCCACCGCGCCGTCGCGCTGGCCGCGCCGGAAGCCCGCGCACTCGATCAGCCACGCCGCGGAGAGCTTCACGCCGCCGTCGGCCTGCGGCCAGCGCGGCATGGTCGGGTCGCCGGTCCGCTCAGCGACGCGCCCGGCGTCCTCCGCCGTCACGATCGGGTTGACGAAGAACGAGCCGCACGAGCGGCGGTTGGGATCGCCCGTCTCGATGACCATGGACTTCTTGCGCCGGATGCCCAGCACGCTCGTCCGGACGTCCGCCAGCGTCGGCGCCGTCAGCCCGCGCGCGGCGACGTCGCGCTCGACGTCGGCGTACGCGAGCGTGGGCGCGCCGCCCGGCGTGAGCCGGTAGGTCACCGCGAGGACGACGTAGCGCCCGGGCTCGCGGCTCTTGAACGCGCTGTCGCGGTAGGCGAAGCCGCACTCGGCGGGCGAGAGCGTGACGGCCTCGCCGGACGTCGTGTCGAGCGCGCGCACCGCGACGACCGTGTCGCTGACTTCCTGGCCGTAGGCGCCGACGTTCTGGAGCGGCGTGGCCCCGACGAGGCCGGGAATCCCGGAGAGGCACTCGAGCCCGGCCCAGCCGCGCGCCACGGTGAGCGCGACGAGATCGTCCCATGGCTCGCCGGCGGCGGCGGTGACGTCCACGATGCGCCCCGCCTCGCGCGGCGTGACCCCGCGCAGCGCGACGCGGACGACCAGCGCGTCGGTGCCCGGGTCGGGGACGACCACGTTGGAGCCGCCGCCGAGCACGCGCACGGCCACCTTGCGCTCGCGCGCCCAGTCGAGCGCCGCCCGCACCCCGGCCTCGTCGGTCGCCTCCACGAACCAGCGCGCGGGCCCGCCGACGCCGAGCGTCGTGTACGGCGCCAGCGCCACGCCCTCGCGCGGGGTCATGATGGTAGTGCGAGCCGCAGCCGCAGGCGAGGCGAGCCTGTAATCATGGCCTAGGCGCGGGAGGCAGGTAGCCGAGCAGGAAGACGTTCAGGTGCACGAGCAGGAGCTTGTTCCACGCCACGCTCGCCTCGAGCGCGCGCGGCGCGGGCAGCGCCGCCGCGAAGACGGAGGCCAGCGCCGACTGGGCCAGCGCGATGGCGTTGACCATGAGGTGAGCCGGGATCACGCCGCCGGGGCCGGTGGGCCGGTGGCTGTGCGCAAGCCCCACGTTCAAGAGGTAGTAGGACGATTCGTGGGTGACGGCGGCCTGCGCCGTCTCGCGCAGCCAGCGGCCGAGACTGTGCTTGCGGCGCTCGATGCGCGCCGTGTCGGGCGTGCCGTCGGGGCCGAGGAAGAACGTCGCGGACTCGGGGAATTTCAGGAAGTGGTCGTAGAGCGCCGTGGTCAGCGCGCTCTCGTGCTCGAGCACGAGCGGCGCGCTCGCGCGCACGGCCGCGGCGTCGGCCTCGCCGAAGCCGACGAACTCGCACAGCTCGCGCACGTAGCGCGGCATGTCGGTGGCGGGCAGCCAGGAGGTCACGGGTTGAGTCGCGTGCCCGACCAGGCCCCGCCCTTGAAGCGGTCGCCGTCGGGCGTGAGCGCGCGCGTCCAGCGCGCGCGGTCGTGGGCGCGTCCGGGCTGGCCGACCCAGAGCTCCACGCGCTCCGCCCACACGCGATAGCCGCCCCAGCGCGGGGGCCGCGCGACGTCGCCGCGCGCCGCGACCTCGCCGATGCGCGCGAGCAGCGCCGCGCGCGAGGCGAGCGGCCGGCTCTGCGCGCTGGCGGCGGCGGCCGCCCGCGCGTCGGGCGGCCGCGACGCCCAGTACGCGTCGCTCTCCGCGTCGGCGACGTCGGTGACCGGGCCGGACACGCGGATCTGCCGCTCGACGGCGTCCCAGTGGAACACCGCCGCCGCCCACGGATGCCGCGCGAGCTCGCCGCCCTTGTCGCTGTCGCGGTCGGTGTAGAAGACGAGGGAGCCCGCGCCGGCGTCGAAGCCGCGGCAGATCACCATGCGCGCCGCGGGGTGGCCGTCGGCGCCCACGGTGGCCAGCGTCATCGAGGTCGAGTTGCGCACGAGCCGCGCGGCCTCGGCGAGCCACGCCGCGACGAGCGGCAGCGGGTCGTCGGGCAGCGTCTCCGGCAGCGGCGGAATCCCCTGCGCCATGTCGGACGCCACCGTATCATGACGCGCATGCCCTTCAAGGTCTTCACGCTGCGCGAGCGGCCGGACCTCGAGGACGAGTTCGAGCGCCTCGCGGACACCGCGTGGCCGCGCTTTCTCCGCCAGAAGGACGCGCTCGGCTACGGCGAGTACTGGCCGTCGCTGTTCACGACGTGGGCGGACTGGCAGCTCCTGATCGTGGACGAGCTGGGCCCGACCATCGCCGCCACGCACGCCGTCCCGCTCCACTGGGACGGCACGGTCGAGGACCTGCCCATGAGCATCGCCGACATCCTGCGCCGCGCGAAGGCCGGCCACGAGGCGGGGCGCGCGCCGAACGTGCTCTCGGCGCTGGCCGCGATGGTGGACCCGCGCTACCGCGGCAAGGCCATGAGCTCGGTGGCCGTGCGGGCCATGGTGGATCTCGCGCGCTCCCACGGCCTGCGCTCGCTCATCGGACCCGTGCGGCCCTCCAACAAGAGCGCGTACCCGCTGGTCCCCATGGCGCGCTACACGCGCTGGACGAACGAGGACGGCCTGCCGCTCGATCCGTGGCTCCGCGTGCACGCGCGGCTCGGCGCGACGGTGCTGGCCGTGATCCCACAATCGATGGTCATCGTGGGTACGGTCGCGGACTGGGAGCGCTGGACGGAGATGCGGTTCCCCGACTCGGGCTCCTACGTCGTGCCCGGCGCGCTCCAGCCCGTCGTGATCGACCGCGACGCCGACCTCGGCCGCTACGAGGATCCGAACGTCTGGATGCGTCACCCGATCGAGTAGCCCACCCGCCGGTCGTGACGATCAACGGCGAGGGGCTGTGGCCCCCCATACCCCCAGCGTTCGGGCGCCCCGGCAAAGCCGGGGCGCCCTCTATTATCTAAAACACGGCGATGGGGTGGGCGGGTGCGCCCGTGGCGCCCTTGAGGCGGATGGGCGTGGCGGAGAAGAGGAACTCGTAGCGCTTCTCCTCCGCGCACGCCTGGGCCAGCCGCTGGGTGTCGCAGTTGTCCACGAGGGCCAGCCCGAGGAACGGAATGGCCAGGTGCACGCCCATGCCGAAGCCCGCGTAGCCGATCGGCCGCTCGTCCATCATGTCCCACGCGATGGCCGCGATGTCCTTCTCGCGGAACCACTC
>DASYTM010000139.1:0-13547 GCA_036002345.1 Candidatus Methylomirabilota bacterium
TCTTCGGCGGCGCCGGCTCCGGCATCTCGGGCGCGGGCAGCTTCGTCGTCTTCGGCGGCGCCGGCTCCGGCATCTCGGGCGCGGGCAGCTTCGTCGTCTTCGGCGGCGCCGGCTCCGGCATCTCCGGCGCGGGCAGCTTCGCAGTCTTCGGCGGGGCCGGCTCCGGCATCTCCGGAGGCGGCAGCTTCGTGGTGCCCGTCGGCGCGGGCTCCGGCATCTCCGGCGGCGGCAGCTTCGTCGTCCTCGGCGGCTCGGATCCGCCGCCGACCCCGCCAAGGGGCTCGTTCGGCTTCTCACCAGAGCCGACTTTCCCCATCAGTCCTCCAGAGTCGGAGGAGGACGGCGGCTTCGGCTGTTCGGACGGCGGCGGTGCCTCGCCCGTCATGGTGGGCTTCGCGGGCTCGGCGGGTTTCACGGGCTCCGCTGCGGGCGTCGGCGCCGGGGCTGTGGGCTTCGCCGGTTCGGGCGTCGGCCGCGCCTCCCCGGTCGGACGACCGCCCTCGGGCGTCCGACCTTTGGCCTCGTCAGCGATTCCTCCGAAGTACGCTTTGTTCTCCGGCGTCCCGGGCGTCAGGATCGGGTTGTTGCGCGGCGTCGGTGCGCGCGGTGACTCCAGCGGCTTGATCGCCGATCCTTCCGACAGGCCGCGCGGTTTCGTGCCGTCGGGATTCGTCTTCGACACCCAGTCGCCGGGTTTGCTGTGTGCCGGTCCCGGATCGCCGGTGAAGCCGGGTCGTTCACCGGCCCACGTCGCCTGGCGATCCTTGAGCGCCTGTCCGCCGAGCACCCCAAGTGCGACGTTGGACGCGAACCCCACGCCCGCCATCACGCGCTCGCTCAGGTCCACGCGCTTGCCGGTCACGGGATTGGTGCCGTCGACGGCGATCCACAACTGGTCGGCGAGCGTGATCCCGATGTAGACCTGGTAGAGATCGATGGTCAGATCGGCGATCGACTTCCACGCGATCGTCTTCCACATCTCCTCGCCGTCGCGGATCGCGAACCCGACGATCTGGCTCTCCCGCCACGCCTCGTAGTCGACACCCGGGAAGCGCACGTCCGGCCCCTTGAAGCCGACCCCGCCACCGCTGTACTCGCGCGGGTCGCCGGCGTTCCACGTCGCGGGATCGGACAGCACGTACTGGAAGTAGCCCTCGCACGCCTTGAGCCGCGTCGTGTCCGCGAAGAAGAAGTGGTACTTGTCGGTCTCCTTCGGCTCGAACTCGATGATCCGCCGCTCGTTCTCGATGGCGCGCATCTTCGACCGCAACGCCTTGGATCCATCCGGCGTCAGCCGATCGGCCCACTGGGACAGCATGCGGCCGTAGAGCGTATAGAGGTCGTCGAGAGCGCTCTGGCACAGTCCCAGCGCGAGCTTGGTCCTGCTGTGGAAGACGCGCACTTCCGTCGACGCCGTGGTCGTCGCGTCCTTGTAGGTGATCACGACGATGCCGCCGTTCGGCACCTTGAGCCCGAACATGTTTCCCGGCGCGAGACCGCCCGCCATGCTCGAGAACAGGTTGCCGAGCGCGCCGTCCTTGCCCGCGCCCTCGCCGCCGCCCTGGATCGTGATCGTGCTCGGCGTGGTGTACACGACCGTCCCGCGGTACGCGGCGTTCTGGGAGCCCAGCCGCAGGTGAGTGGTCTTGCCCGTGTCCTTCACCAGGAATTCGATCTCGGCGAAGTCACCGACGCGCTTGGCGTCGACCCGGGGCACGCGGAGGTCGACGTAGAACGGCTGATCCTCCGTCACGCCCGGCAGGTTACGATTCGAGGCGGAGGATTGTTCGTGTGACTCCCGCACGAGCAGGCGCGCGCGGGCGCTGAACGAGGTCTTGACGGGCTTCGTGCCCTTGTCGACGAGGGCGCCCGTCTTCTTGTCCACGCTGAACTGCGGGATCTGCAGCCTCGCAACGATCCGCTCGCCCTCGTCCACGATCTCGCCGTCGAGGGTCACCTCCAGCTTGCCCACCACCTGGGTCTTGACCTCGGGCGCCAGCGGCCCGTAGAGCCCGCCCACGGTGCCCGCGGTGATCTTGTGCGTGAGGGCGAGCTTCGAGCCCGTGATCGGACCCCGGAACTCCAGGCACGTCTCGCTGAGCGGATCGCGACAATCCGCGCTGCGCACCACGACGATGCGCGCCCCCTTGTCGTCGAGGAACTGCGAGAAGGTGGTGGCCTTGCCGTTCGCGTCCTTCCAGTCGCCGGTGAGGTCGAAGACGCGTTCGTCCTGCGCCGACGCGGGAGTCGCGAGCAGCGCCCCCAGCAGCATCACGATCGCCAGCATCTGCCGCATGCCTGCCTCCGTTACGAAACCGCGGAGCCGCCCGGGCCCCGCGTGGGCGGGGGGAGTCCTTCCTTGTCGACCCCGAAAATGTCCTCGCCCTTCGCCTCGATGGTCGGGCTCTCGCCGTCGTCCTCGTCCTGGTCCTTGGCCTCGCCGTCGTCGCTACTGGTGGGATCGCCCAGGATCCCCGACCCTTCGTCGGTGTCGTCGTCGTCTTGCTTGTCGTCGTCCCGCGTGGCCTTGTAGATCGTGTACGCGATCACCGCGCCCGCGCCGCCCCCCGCCACTCCCGTCCAGCCGTCGATGTTCCGCGGCGCGTTCTTGCAGTCGCCGGTGTCCGAGCAGTCGTCGGCGAGGGCCGGCGCCGCGTACCCCGCGAACGAGAGGAGGGCGAGGAACACGAGCCTAACGAAGCGCATGGGAACCGCCTCCCGTGACGGGGCGTGACCGGTCGAGGCGGCGTCGCGGGCGCACGGGCCGCCAGTCGAGCGCGTACCGCTGTGCGGCCGCCCCGAGGACCGCGCCGTAGCCGAGATGCCCGACCAGGCTCAGCACGATGAAATCAACCTTGTCCGTGATGTGCAGGAAGACGGGGAAGAGCCCGAGCATGCACGCTTCCATCACGAGGCCGTAGAGGACTCCGTACCACCAGCGCGCGCGGCCGAACATCAGCGTGTAGAAGATCCCGAATGAAACACCGTTCCAGAAATGATAGCCCCAGCCCGCGACGGCCGCGTGCCACGTGCCGACCGGGCGGCCGCTGATCCAGCTGCCGAAGAGATAGATGGCCTTGAAGCCGTCGTAGTCGAAGAGGCCACTGCCCCGCATCGCCAGCCGGATGAGATCGTAGGCCACCGTCGCCACGAGCCCACCGAGGGCGCCGACGGTCAGGCACGTGACGAAGATGCGCTGATCGAGCCAGCGCGCGAGTGCGGCCAGGGTGAACAGGAGCAGGAGCGAGGGGACGCCCAGGAACGTGAGGAACGAGCCCATGGGCAGGACGCCGAACACCTGCGCGAGCAGCGCGGCCAGCGAAATGCTCGCGGCCGCGAACGCCACGCAGCGGAGCGCCGTCGTCGGCGAGACCATCGGGGTTCAGCGCGCCACCGTCGAGGGTGTCCGGCGGGCGGGCGGCACGGCGTCGAGCCCCCGCCACGTACGGCGCAGTAGGCCGAAGAGGGCGGCCACGGCCGCGCCCACGAGGAGCGCCACGACGATACCGATCGTGTACGCCGTGAACGGGCCGGAGTCCTGGGGATTCATCCAGAGCACGGACTGCACCGGTTTCCACTGGAAGAAGCCTTGCACGCTGCGGCCAAACCAGAAGTGCGACCACTCGACGACAGGCCGGTAGATCGTGAAGCAGCCCCACACGAGGAGGAACGCGCTGCCGACCCGGAGCACGTTGCGCAGGACCGCGGCGCGCCAATCGACGCCGGGCGTGGCCGCCCAGAGGCGCGCGCGGTGCAGCGTGACGCCGGAGGCGGCCACGGCGACGAGCGGCAGGAGCGCGCCGAGCTCCCACGGTGCGAACGGCTTCGGCACCCACGCGAAGAGGAGGCTGTGGAACGGTCCCACCGTGGACGCCGGTGGTCCCGTGGACGCCGGCACTCCCAGGAACAGCACGAACGCGAGGCCAACCCCGGCGCGGAGGATGGTCCGCTCGCCCCAGAACTGCACGGCGTCGTCGACGTCGCTGCGGGGCCCGGGGCCCACCGGCGCCGTGACGGCCCGCCACAGGAGGACGGCGACGAGCACGGGGGTCGCGAGCAGCAGCAGCAACCGGAGCGCGGGAACGTACAGGAACACGAGCACGGCGATCCAGCCGGCGGTTTGCACCATGGACGGCCGCCGCCACAGCGGCAGCGGCGCCGCGGACTCGGCGGCGCGCGCGGGTTCGGAGGCGGAGCGCTCGAGATACGCCGCGTGCGCGCGCAGGCGCTCGAGAAGCGCGCGCGAGGACCGATCGGCGGGCGCCTCCGCGACTTCGCGGCCGACGAGCGCCAGCTGCCGGCGCAGGCCGTAGAGCCGGCCGAGACGCGTGAACTCCTCGAACGCCCCGCGCGCGAGGGCGCTCATCCGCGGCCGCCACTCGTCGGTCACCCCGGCGCCCCGGCCGTACGCGCCGAGCCAGCGCCACTCGACGATCGACGCCACCACGAGCGCCGCCAGCGCGAGCCAGGCCGTGACCGTCCCGTGCGCGGTGATCCAGCCGAGCCAGACCGCCCCGGGACCGGCTGCCGGCGCCTGGTCCACGGCCACGCAGACGAGAACGACGGCGGCCACGGCGAGCGCCGCGCCGCGATGACGCGCGAAGCGCAGCATCGTGGCCAGCGCGAGCGTGACGAGCGCCGCGGAATATCCGTAGCCGGCGATGACCGGCCCCTTCGCCTCGAAGGGCGGGAACAGCGCCAGCCGCGCGCCGACGTCGCCGCGGAAGGCCAGCGACACGAGCCCGCAGATGACATCGAAGCCGAAACCGACCATGAACGCCAGGAGAAAAGCGTCGGCAACCCCGAGGGCGCGATGGGCGCGACGGGCGAGGAGAATGATCACCACCGGCGCGAGGATCACCGACAGGCGTACGAGCTGCAAGGCGATGGCGCGCGGGGCGGCCACGTCGAAGGGATAGGGCAGCACGAGGCGCTCGACCACGGGAGCCGCCACCGTGCCCATGAGGCAGCCGGCCAGCCCGTAGGTGGCCAGCGTGCGGTCGCGGAGGGTGCCACGCGCGCCGAGCGCGCGCACGACGAGATAGGTCCACGCCGCGAGCAACACGTACGCGATCATCAGCGGCCTCGCAGGCCGGCGCTCTCGCCCGTCGTGATCGGCCGGACCTTCGCGGTGCTCTCCGCGCGGCGGAACGTGAACTTCTGCCGCTCCGGCTCGGTGTTCACGTCGTAGCCGCCGGGGTTGGCGGTGTTCTTCTTGTAGCGGACCTTCTGCGCGGGGATCATGTCGCCGTCGAGCTGCCACTCGCAATCGGTGATGGTGCCGTCGATGCTGAGGAAGAGTCCCGTCTGGGCGAGCATCTGCCGCACGGGGGCCGGCCAGGCCGGGTTCATCTCGTCGGGGCTCGTGAACTTGTAGGTGGCCTTGAAGGTCTTCTTGTCCTCGATCTCGCCTTTGTAGGTGTACTTGCCGCGCGTGATCGCGATCGTGTCGCCGGCGTGCACGATCTTGGCGCCGCCGCTGCCCGTCCACACGCCGGTGAGGTCGCAGGGCAGGACCTTGACCACGAACGTCTCGTTCACGTACCCGCCCGGCGCGCCGGTGGTCTTCATCTGGGGCGTGACCTTCGTGAGGCCTTCCTTCTTGCCCTCGATGACGATGACGTCCGTCCGCTTGCTCCCGGGCTTCTTGGGATCGTCGGGCGAGGTGATCTTGACGAACTCGTTCTCGAATTCGAAGCGGCGGCGCTGTGCCGCCGTCAGCGAGTCGGTGATCGGCTCGGTGCCCGACGGCAGGCGCACGTGGCGCTTGGACATCAGGCGCACTTCATAGACGAGCTGACTGGAGGGCGCCGGCCCTTTGCGCTTGGGTTTGGGACCGGCATCCGCCTTCTTCTCATCGGAGTCCGTCACGGTGACGTGAATCGTGTTGCGAAAGCCGTACGAGCCGAGCGGTGAGGAGCCGCCCCGGGTCGTTCCCGAGCTCCAGCCCGGCACAAACTGTACCGTGTCACCCGCCACGTCGACGATGGTCTCGCCGGGCGCCAGTCCCTTGATGGTCACGGTATCGTCGGACACGCTGGCGCTGGCGATGGCGGGGTTGCGCGGGATCGCGCGCGTGTTCACCGTCTGGCTCGGGAACGTCGCCGACTGCGTCTTGCCGAGGGCGACGACCACCGAGGTGGTGGACGTCACCGTCGTGGGGGGCGCGCCGGTCGGCTCGGGCACCGGCGTCGACGGCCTGCCTCCACCGCCGCCCCCTTTGGGAGCGTTGGCGGAGCCGCCACCCGGCGCGCCGCTCGTCGGGCCGCCGAGACCGGGCCGTGGTGGCAGCGGCAGACCGTCCTCGTCGCCGGACTTGGGCCTGCCCGCCACGGTTGGGCCCGAGCCCGGCCGCGGGCCGGCGGGCACCGGCGTCGGTGGCGCGCTCGGACCAGGACCGCTCGGGGCGGGCGCGGACGTTCCCGGGGACGGCGTTCCGCCGGACGGCCCCGTCGGCCTCTTCGGAAGATCGGAAGGCGTGGTCCCGCCACCCCCCAGCGCGCCCGTGATACCGCCGCCTCCCGTCACCGTGCCACTGTTCGGGCCGACCGCGCGCGCCGGCACCACGGTGACGGTGAGGGTCTTCGAGTAGTCGTAGTAGTCGACGTCGTCCTTCTTGACCGGCCTCGCGACGTCGCCGAAGCGGAGGTACTGCACGCGGTCCGCGGTGATCACGATACTGGCCGTGCCCGGCTTGATCCCCTGCACGGTCACGCGCGCCGCGTCCTCCGCATACGTCGGCTCGGCGATCGTGCGATCCGTGCTGTTGGCACGAACGTTCACGAGATCGGCGGGGACGCCGATGACGATCGAGCCGGGCGCTTCGACTTCGAGCCGGAGGTCTTCGTCGGCGCCCGACAGCGTCAGGCCGACCGCGAGCGCCACGGCCGCCATGACGCCCGCGGCCAGCACCATTTTCATCCCGCCGATCTTAAGCGAAAACCCGGGGCATTTCCCACGAGGGAATCGGGCCGTCCCCCGCCCGTTGACAAGGCCCGGATTTGATGGTCAGGTGGCCCGGCATGTCGGCGTACGTACCGTCGGCCGGCCTCATCGGGCTCGTCGCCAAGCTGTTCCCGCTTCGCCGCCGGCCCGAGTTCGACCACCTGCCCATCGAGGAGCTCAGGAAGAAACATCGGCCCTGGGACCACGTCGGTACGGTCGCGTTCTTCGTGCTGGCCCCCCCGTGCGTCTATGCCCTGCACGCGGCCTTCATGCGGTACACCGCCGCGCGCGCGGGCGGGCTCGAGCTCGGCCGCTATACGATGCTGCCGGGGTCGGCCTTCTGGTATGTGCCCGCCTCGTTGGTGGGCGCCGTGGCGGCCTGCGTGCTCGTCAGCATCCTCTATCGCGTGCTCCTTCGCGGGCGCGCCGCCGAGTATCGTTACGTCTCGAATGCCAGCGCGGGCTTCAATGCCACCGGGATGTTCATCGCGGCCGGGATCTTCTTCACGATCGGCGGGCTGGCCCTCGGCTACTTCGCCGCGCACAGCCGACTGCAGCTCACGGATCGCGAGATCGTCGTCCACCGGCTGTGGAGCCTCGACGAGGAGCGCTACCCTTACGCGCGCGTCAAGGCGCTGAAGGAGTTGGAGTCCGCCGACGGCAAGAAGACGGACTTCATCATCGAATTCGACGGCGCTCCGGAGTGGACGACGGCGGTGGAGATCATCTTTCCGGGCGCTGACGAGAAGGGCTTCCTGGCGCGACAGACGGGAAAGCCGATCCTGCAGCTGAAGGCGCAGTGATGGCGTGCGTGTGGAGGTATCCATGAGGACCCTCATCGAGGGCGGCTGGGTCGTCGCGTACAACGGCACGAGCCACGAGGTCCACGAGGGCGGCGCCGTCGTCATCGAGGACGACAAGATCGTGCACGCGGGCGGCCCCTACACGGGCCAGGCCGACGTGAAGATCGGGGCGCGCGGCAAGCTCGTGTCCCCCGGCTTCATCAACACGCACGTGCACACCGCGGGCGGCGGGGGCGACTACCTGCTGCTCGACATGGCCAAGAACGACTACCGCACGGCGAACTACATGGCCTTCGCCGCGCCGCTCAAGGGCAAGATGACCCCGCCGCCCGCGGAGGCGGTGGCCGCGCTGCGCACGTTCACCTTCCTGCACGCGCTCAAGAACGGCACGACGACCGCCATCGACGTCGGCGGCCTGCGCGGCGACTGGGAAGGCTACGCGCGCCTCGTGGACGACCTCGGCCTGCGCGTGTACGCGAGCCCGCCGTTCCGCGATCGCGAGACGTACATGGACGCCAGGGGGCGCCTCACCTACGAGGAGGACACCACCGTCGGCCAAGCGAGGCTGCGCGAGGCGATCGACTTCGTGCGCAAGTACGACGGCACGGCTCAGGGCCGGCTCCGCGGCCTGCTGAACGCCGCGCAGGTCGAGACGTGCAGCGAGGCGCTCCTGCGCGCGGGCAAGGACGCGGCGCGCGAGCTGAACGTGCCCATCCACACCCACGCCGGCGGCAACCTGGTCGAGTTCGAGCGCATCATGGGCGAGCACCGCAAGACGCCCGTGCAGTTCCTCGCCGACATCGGCTTCCTCGACGAGCGCACGCTGCTGGGCCACGTCGTCTTCACCACCGCCCATTCGTGGCCGCGCTACCCGTTCGGCGACGATCTCCGCGTGCTGAAGCAGACGGGCGCCACCGTCGGACACTGCCCGTACAAGTACGCGAAGGTGGCGATGACGCTGCAATCGTTCGATCGCTATCGCGAGGCCGGCGTGACCCTCGCCCTCGGCACCGACACCTACCCGATGGACATGGTCGCCGAGCTGCGCTGGGCCTCCATCCTCGCCAGGGTCACCGACGGCAACTACCAGGCGGGGCTCGCGCGCGACGTGTTCAATGCCGCGACGCTCGGCGGCTGCCGCTTCATCGCGCGGCCCGATCTCGGCCGTCTCGCCGCCGGCGCCAAGGCCGACCTCCTCCTGATCAACCTCGACCACCTCGGCGCGCCCGTCTATGCCGATCCGATCAAGGCTCTCGTGGACGGCGCCTCCGGCCGCGACGTGGACACCGTCATCGTGGACGGCAAGGTGCTCGTCCAGGGCGGGCGCACCACGCGGGTGAACGAGGACGAAGTGTATGCCAAGGCGCGCCAGGCCACCGAGGCCTACTGGCGCAACGTTCCCAACTGGCGCTGGGACGGCGCGGGCGTCGAGCGCATCGTGCCGCCCGCGTTTCCCATCACCCGGAGGCCCGCATGACGCTCCGCTCATTCCGCGCGTCCGCCTCGCTGCTGCTGATGGTCGGGCTCGTCCTGCTCGCGGCGCCGCCCCGCGACGCCGCCGCCCAGGGCGACCAGCTCACGTGGGGCGTGCACGTCGTGCTCGCGCCCACGTGGTTCGATCCCGCGGAATCGTCCGGGATCATCACGCCCTACATGATCTACTACGCGCTCCACGACGCGCTCGCCAAGCCTATGCCGGGTCAGGCCCTCGCCCCGAGCGTGGCGGAGTCGTGGACGGTATCCAAGGACCACCTCGCCTACGAATTCGTGCTCCGGAGCGGCGTGCGCTTCCACAACGGCGAGCCGCTGACCGCGGAGGACGTGAAGTTCTCGTTCGAGCGCTACCGCGGCGCCGCGAACAAGACGCTCAAGGAGCGCGTGGCCGCCGTCGAGGTGGTGGACCCCGGACGCGTGCGCTTCCGGCTCAAGCAGCCGTGGCCCGATTTCCTCACCTTCTACACGACGGCCACCGGCGCGGGCTGGATCGTGCCCAAGAAGTACGTCGAGAAGGTCGGCGACGACGGCTTCAAGAGGGCGCCCGTCGGCCTGGGCCCCTACAAGTTCGTGTCGTTCACGCCGGGCGTGGAGCTCGTGATGGAGGCCTTCGACGGGTATTGGCGCAAGCGGCCGAACGTGCGGCGCGTCGTGTTCAAGGTGATTCCCGACGAGTCCACGCGGCTGGCCGCGCTCAAGCGCGGCGAGGCGGACATCGTCTACTCGGTGCGCGGACCGCTCGCCGAGGAGCTCCGCCGCACGCCGGGCCTGTCGCTCAAGGCCACCGTGCTCCAGGGCACGTTCTGGGTCTACTTCCCGGAGCAGTGGGATCCGAAATCGCCCTGGCACAACGTCAAGCTCCGCCAGGCCGTGAGTCTCGCCTTCGATCGCAACGTCATCAACCAGGCCGAGACGCTCGGCTTCTCGCGAATCACCAACAGCATCGTCCCCGACATCTTCGAGTTCTTCTGGAAGCCGCCCGCCGCGATGTACGACCCGGCCCGGGCCAAGAAGCTCCTCGCCGAGGCTGGCTATCCGAACGGCCTCGACGCCGGCGAGTACACGTGCGACATCGCGTACGCGAACATGGCCGAGCCCATCCAGAACTACCTGCAGGCCATCGGCATCCGCACCAGGCTCCGCCCGCTCGAGCGCGCGGCGTTCTTCAGCGGCTACGGCGAGAAGAAGTTCAAGAACCTGATCCAGGGCGCGAGCGGCGCCTTCGGCAACGCCGCCACCCGGCTGGAGGCCTTCGTGGCCGCGGGCGGCACCTACGTCTACGGCAGCCATCCGGACATCGACGGGCTCTTCCGCGAGCAGGCCTCCGACCTCGATCACAAGCGCCGCGAGGCGACGCTGCACCGCATCCAGCAGCTCGTGCACGAGCGCGTGATCTACGCGCCCATCTGGCAGCTCGCCTTCCTGAACGGTGTCGGCCCGCGCGTCGAGGAATCGAGCCTCGGCGCCATCCCCGGCTTCGCCTACTCCGGACCCTACGAAGACGTCCGGCTCAAAAAGTGAGGCTATAATCACGGCCATGAGCATGCTAGAGCGCGCGGAAGCGGCCGAGCGGGCGATGTCGGAGGAGCTGGATCGCACCATCGTGAAGTCGGTGATCTACGTGTCGGGCGACCGCGATCCGCGGCTGCCCCTGACACGGCCGGACAACGGCAAGCTCGTGATGATGGGCCAGGATCCCCGGCTGCCGAAGATGCCCGACACGCCCACCCTGTTCGACTTCTTCCGCCTGCGCTTCGGCCCTGCCAACCACCTGATGCAGAGCGCGCGGCTCGCGCAGAAGAACGGCATTCCCGAGAAGCTCGTGCTCGCGTGCCTGCTCCACGACATCGGCATCGCGGGCTTCATCCGCGGCGACCACGGCTACTGGGCCGCCCAGCTGCTCGAGCCGTACGTCGACGAAGAGGTCACCTGGGCCATCCGCTATCACCAGGCGCTGCGCTTCTACGCCGACGAGTCGGTCGGGTACGCCTACCCGGCGATGTACGTCAAGCTCTTCGGCGCCGACTACAGACCCGACCCGTACATCCAGCGCGACTACACGTACGCGCGCGAGCACAAGTGGTACATGAGCGCGCGGCTGATCTGCATCAACGACCTCTACGCGTTCGATCCCACCGTGCAGGTGCAGCTCGAGGAGTTCACGGACGTGGTGGGCCGCCACTTCAAGCAGCCGAAGGAAGGGCTCGGATGGGACGCGAGCCCGTCGGCGCACATGTGGCGCACCATCATGATGCCGACGAAGTACCTCTGATCCCGCCCGCCCGCGCCTGATCCCGCCCTCCGGGCGCGCATTCGCGCCCGGCGCCGGGCGTCCAACGGGCATGAAGTCACGGCTCACCGCCCCCCTCCTGGTCCTCGCTCTCCTGGTCGGGTCCTGGTCCTTCGCGGCGGCCGCCGCCCCGCCCCCCGTCCCCGGCGCCATCGAGCCGGACGGGACGATCGGGCGCACGCCGCTGCGGCTGAGCTACGTCGACGGCGAGGTCTCGTTCTGGCGGCCGGGCGCCTCGGACTGGGCGCCGGCCCAGGTCAATACCGCCCTCGTCCCGGGCGACGAAACGTACACCGGCAACCGCGGCAACCTCGAGCTGCAGATCGGCGCCCGCGCCTTCGTGCGGGCGTGGGGCGACACGCGGCTCGGGCTCGTGAACCAGGAGCCCGACTTCGTTCAGCTCAAGGTCACGGCGGGCCACGTCTCGCTCGACCTGCGCGCGGTGGAGCCGGGCCGCACCGTCGAGGTCGACACGCCGGCAGCCGCGTTCACCATCGACGCCCCCGGCTACTACCGCGTGGACGTCACCCCGGAGCGCACCGCGTTCGTCACGCGGCGCTCCGGCCGCGCGACGATGACGCGGGCGGACGGCCAGCCCGTCGCGATCGCCGCCAGCGAGGAAGTGGTGCTGGACGCCGCCGCCACGCCGGCCGTCCAGAGCTTCGTGGCCCCGCCGCTCGACGCGTGGGACACGTGGAACTACGCCCGGACCGACGAGCTGCTCGACTCGCTCAGCGCGCGCTACGTCTCGGCGGGCGTCTACGGCGTCGACGATCTCGATCATTACGGCGCGTGGCGCGTCGTGCCGACCTACGGGCCGGTGTGGGTGCCGCGCGACGTCGCGACGGGCTGGGCGCCCTACAGCACCGGCCGCTGGGTCGCCGACCCACGCTACGGCTGGACCTGGGTCGACGCCGCGCCGTGGGGCTGGGCGCCGTATCACTATGGCCGGTGGGTCTCCATCGACGGCGACTGGGCGTGGGCGCCCGGCCCGCTCGTCACGCGGCCGGTCTACGCCCCCGCGCTCGTCGCCTTCTTCGGCGCGCCGGGCGTGCGCGTGACGGTGGGCGTGCCGGCCGTGAGCTGGGTCGCGCTCGGCTGGGGCGAGCCGGTGGTTCCGTGGTGGGGCTCGCCGCGTTTCGTCGGGCGCCCGTGGTGGGCTGGCTGGGGCGGGCCGCGCGTCGTCAACAACGTCGTGATCCAGCGCACCACCGTGGTGAACGTGAACACGATCAACGTCTATCGCAACGCGGGCGTGAGCCACGCCGTCGTGGCCGTGCGCGAGGGCGCTTTCGGCCGGCGCGCGGTGCAGGAGGCGCGGGTCGCCGATCTGGACGTGCGCCGGCTCGAGCCGGTGCGCGGCCGTCTGCGCGTGGCGCCCGAGCCGTCGAGCTTCGTCGCCGCGGCCGGACCCGCCGTGCGGCCGCCGGCGGCGGCGCTACAGTCGCCGGTGGTCGCCACGCGCCGCCCGGTCGGCCGCACCGAGCGGCCCGAGGTCCGGCGCGCCCGCGTCGAGGCCGCCGTCCCGGCGCCCGAGCCGCGGATCGTGCCCGCGCCGGCCACGACGGCGCCGACGCCGCCGCGCGCGCCGCTCGGATCGAGCACGGTCGAGCGCGAGCGCCCGTCGGCGCCGCCGCGCTTCGCGACGCCGCGGGCCGAGCCGCCACGCGCGGAATCGCGCGTCGAAGCACCGCGTGTGGAGGCGCCACGGCCGGAGCCACGGGCCGAGGCGCCGCGGCGGGAGGTGCGCCCGGAGGCCGCGCGGCCGCGCCCGCTTCCCGGTGAGCCCGCCAATCGCGTCGCGCCCTGGCGGCGCGACTCCGCCGCGCCGCGCGCGACGGCGCCGGCGGCCAGCGTGACGACGCCGGCCCCGGCCGCCCGCCCGGCGGCGCCCGCGCCCGCGATCGAGCGCGAGCGCCCGGAGCGCGGCAAGGCGCGTCCGGCCACGGCGCGCGACGATCGCCCCGGGCGCGGGCGCGACCGCTAGCCTACGGCCCCTCTTCGCCCGGCGTGGG
>DASYTM010000140.1:0-27540 GCA_036002345.1 Candidatus Methylomirabilota bacterium
CCCGGGCTCGGCCGGCGACGGCCGGCACCGCGGCGGGCTCGGCTTCCGCCGCGCCTATCGCGTGGTGGCGCCCGAGGTGACGCTGACCAGCATGCTCGACCGCCGCGTGGTGCCGCCGTGGGGCGTGGCCGGCGGTGGCGACGGGCTGCCGTACAAGATCACGCTGAACCCGGGCACGCCGGGCGCGCGCGACGTCGGCGGCAAGGTCAGCCTGCGCCTCACGCGCGGCGACGTGGTGCTGATCGAGACGTGCGGCGGCGGCGGGTTCGGGCCGCCGGCGGAGCGGCCGGCCGCGGAGCGGGAGCACGACCGCCGCGAGGGCTACGTGTGACGACGGCGCCGTTCAGCTCTTCCGCGGGCACCAATGCCGTGCGGCCATCACGCCAGATGACGACGGGGAGCTGGCGCTTCTGGTGCTCGCGGATCGCGTCTCGGGCGGCCAACCTGACGGCCTCGTCGACCTTCCGGCCGTCGGCGAAGATCTGACCGATCCTGTCGTTCCGCCTAGCCTTCATCGCCTGCCTCCGCTCGGATGCGTCGCCAGAGGCTGGCATCATTGAGCGTCAGCGTCTCTATTCCAGCGCCCGAAGCGGCGGCGCACGGTGTCCTCTGTCGACTCGCGAGCGTCGTCTCGAACCCAAAGCTCCGTCGCGCCGCGGCCAGCGCATCGAGTCGCCCGTAGCATCGCGCAGCCCGCCGCGACGGCCCCGGCCCGAGAGGGCGGCAGGGCACGGGCGAGCACATCGGCGTCGACGAACTCCGAGACGCCCAGGAGATCGGCCACCAGCCGGGGCGCGACCGTCGATTTGCCGGCGCCATTCGGGCCCGCGACCACCACGACGGACGGGCGCTCGGCTGCCATGTCTGCAACGGTACCGGCGCCGCGAGCACCGTTTCTATGTCCACTCGCGGATACGGTCCCCTAGCCGACCGACGCGAACACTACCTCAGACGGCGTTCACGCGTCCTTGCCGCTCGGCTGGGGGCTCTGCGGCCCCAGCGGCTTCTGGTGGTCGGCGATCACTCGTCTCCAGCCCTCCTGCCGCGCGGCGTCGTCCGCCTTGAGCTGGTCGTTGCGGTGGGAGAGCAGGGATACGCGCTGGCGAAAGAACGGTATGCGAGAGAGCAGGGCTTTGAGCATGGCTCACCTCGGTCCGACTCTACTCGCTGTCGTCCGGCGGGCGTATTGGACCTTGGTCTATCGTATAGTCCGCTCCCATGACCGACACCATCCGTGCGGGGGGACATGGCGGTGGTCACGTGCCACCGGAAGACCACGTCGCGCTGGAAGCCGGGAACGGGCGCGCCGGACGTCGGCCATCAGGACAAGTGGGCGAGGCCGGAATCCTCAATGAGGACGATTCGGCTTCACGAGGTTCGCGGAAAGCGCGGCGTCGTTTGCCCACGTGGGCAAACGCGCGGCGGCAGCTGAAACTCCCCGGCTAGCTCGCTTCCTCCCGGAACTGCGTCGTGGGCGCCGGGGCGGCGCGCGCCACGAGCCGCGGGTACTCGCGCGCGAACGTCTCCATGATCTGGGCCACGGGCACGTCGGCGTGGACGCCGCGGTCCTCGAGGTATTCCATGTGGCGGCGGCCGGCGCGGTCGTAGGGCTGGAAGATCGAGTCTTCGCGCCCGTCGAACTCGAGCGGCGGCACGCCGAAGCGGTCGCAGAGCGTCTTGTCGAAGGCGGGGGTCGCCTTCACCCACCGGCCCTCCAGCTCCAGCTCCACGTAGCCGTGATAGTAGAAGACGTCGCCGCCCACCAGCTCGCGCAGCCGCGGCGTGCAGAGGTGGTTGCGGACGTCGGCGAAGCGCAGCCGCGCGGGGATGCCCGCGGCGCGCGCCGCGGCGGTGAGCAGCGCGGCCTTGCCCACGCAGAACCCCGCGCCCTTGTCGAGGACGGCGCTGGCCCGGTAGGTCTCGGGTGACCGGTAGTCGCAGTAGGGCGTGTAGGTGACGCCGTCGCGGACGGCGTAGTAGAGGGCGACGGCGCCCCGGCGCGGATCGGCTTCGCCGCCGCCGGCGCCGCGGGCGAACGCCACGACGCCGGGCGCGTCGCTGTCCACGAACGGCGTGGGGCCGAGCCACTCGCTGCTCACGAGCATCAGCGCAGCGCCTTCGCCGCCGCGATGACCTCCTCCGCCGACGGGAACTTCCCGACGCCGGCGGCGCCCTCTTTCGCGGCCTCGATGTTGGCCCAGCGGACGATGCCGGCGCGATCGATCAGGAACTGCGCCTTGAGCTGCGGCCACTGGCGCTCCATGTCGGCCTTGTCGGTCGGCGTCTCCGCGTAGCCGTCGGCCTTCGCGATTACCATCGCCACCTCCATCGCGGGCAGCGGCTCCGGCAGATCGCCGAAGGGGTTGATGCGCGTGGTCTCGAGCGCGTTCGCGTGCTCGGGCGCGAGCTTGCCCACGCCGTACGCGCGGTGGGTGCTGAGCTCGGGATCGGAGCCCAGCCGCAGCTGCGTGGGGCGGTACTTGAAGTAGAGCCGGGCGTTCTCGGGCGTGGTGGCCACGACACCCAGCGTCTGCACGCCGACTTCCTTGAGCCGGCTCTCCATCGCCCCCATGTGCGCGATCGTGCGCCGGCAGAACGGGCACCAGAGGCCGGACAGCAGCGACAGGAAGAGGGGGTTACGGCCGCGGTAGTCGGCCAGCGACACGGACTCCGGCCGATCCACGGCCGGCAGGGTGAAATCGGGCGCCGGCTCTCCCGGCGCGACCGGTGGACGCAACTCAGTCATCTCAGTCTCCTCGAGAACAGATTCAGCACAGGAACGGCAGCACCATCAGCGCATCCGGCTCGACGCCGGCCCGCGCGCAAGTTTGCTGGGCCTTCGTCAGGTACAGCTCCGCACTCGCCTGGTCCCCCGCGTCGAGATACAGCGTGGCCAGGCCGTCGTAACAGGGGAACAAGAGCTGCGGCTCCCCCACCGCCTCGGCGAGGCCGAGCGCCTCGCGGTACATCGCGAACGCCTCGCGGGACTCGCCGTGACACTGGTGGATCTGCCCCAGGACGATCAGCGGGACCGCGAGATGATCCAACAGCCCGAGTCTACGGTCGAGGTCAATGGCGGCCTGGGCCGCCTCGATGCCCTCGGCCTCGCAGCGGTCGGTGAGCGCGCAGTAGGCGACGGCCAGGTTCGCGTAGAGGCGCGACTGGAACCCGAGGTCGCCGACCTTCTTCGCGGTCTCGAGCCCGCGCAGGCACGTCTCGATGCTGCGCCGCGGCTCGAGCGAGGCGTAGAGCACGCCGAGGTTCGTGTAGCCGCGGCAGGCGGCGGCGAGCAGGTCGTGGGCCTCGGCCAGCGCGATGCTGCGCTCGATGCGCTCCACGGCCTCGGGCAGCCGGCCCGTGCGGGCGAGCGCGACGCCGAGCGTGTTGTAGGCCTGCGCGCTCATGGCGGCGGCCTCCGGCCCCGCCGGCGTGTCCCCGTCGCGCGCCGCCTCGGCCAGCGCGCGCTCGGCCCAGGCGATGGCCGCGGCGTTGTCGCCGGCGCGGAACGCGAGCCGCCCCATCTCCTGGAAGAGATGTGCCCGCTCGATCGGATCGCCGGCGTCGCCCAGCAGCTCGAGCCCGGCGGCGAAGCACGCGCCCGCCCGCTCGCGGTCGCCCGCGTCCCAGTGCAGGCCGCCGATCTTGCGCGAGAGCCGCCCGGCCGTCGCGTGGTCGCCCGCGAGCTCACTCTTCTTCAGCACGGTCTCGTAGTGGTCCAGCGCGTCGGCGCGCCGGCCGGTGAGGGCCAGCAGGTCGGCCAGGCGCTCGCGCGCGCCGCGCGCGTCGGCCTCGCCGCCCTCGGGGCACGCGGCGAGCGTCTCGAGCGCGCGCTCGTAGTGCCGGATCGCGTCCTCGTTGGCGTAGAGGGCGCGCGCGCGGTCGCCCGCCGCCACCAGGTAGCGCGCGCCGCGCAGCTTGTCGGGGCTGAGACTCCAGTGATGCCCGAGCGCCTCCAGGTCGCTCAGGCGCTCGGCGCGCGGGCCGGCCAGGCGCTCCAGCGCGCGCCCGATCCGCTCGTGCATCTCGGTGCGGCGCGAGAGCAGGAGGTTCTGGTAGACGACCTCGCGCACGAGCCCGTGCGTGAACCGGTAGCGCCGGCCGTCGGCGGGCTGGATCAGGTCGGCGTCGACCAGGCGATCGAGCGACGCCGGTAGCGCCGGCGGCGCGCTGGTGACCGCCTCCAGCAGCGGCGCGTCGAACGCGGCGCCCAGCACGGCGGCTTCCTGCAGCACGCGCCGCGCGTCACCGGGCAGCCCGTCGACGCGCGAGAGCAGCAGGCCGTGGAGCGACGGCGGCACCTCGACGCCCTCGCACGCCGCGGTGCACGTCCACGCGGCGCCGTCGCGCCGGACGACGCCGCGGGCGACCAGGTTGCGGACGATCTCCTCCGCGAACAGCGGGTTGCCGCCCGCCCGCGCCGTGACGAAGTCCGAGACGTGGGCGACGACGTCCGGCGAGCCGGCGAAGAGCCCCGCGATCAGCGCACGCGTCTCGGTGTCCGACAGCGGCCCGACGCGGACGACCGACTGCGCGGCGCGCGCCAGGAGCGGCGGCCGGGCCTCGGGACGCAGCGACAGCACGAGCATCAGCGGGCGGTCCGCGAGCTGGTCCGCCACGTCGCGCAGGAGCTCCACCGAGGCGCGGTCCGCCCACTGCAGATCCTCGACGACGACGAGCAGTGGCGTGTTCTCGAGCCGGCGCTCGACGAGCGCGCGCGCCGCAAGCAGGATCTGGCGGCGCAGCTGCTCGGGCTCGATGTCGGGCGCGCCCTCGGCGCCCAGGCCGAGCAGGTAGCCGAGCACCGGCGCGATCGCGTTGGCTTCCGCGTCACGCGCGCCGAGGGCGCCGAGCGTCGCCATGAGCTTCTGCCGGGCCACGTCGAGCGAGTCCGCGCTGTCGATGTGGTAGCCCTCGCGGAAGAGCGCGCCGAAGACGCCGTAGGCGGCCTCGCCGAGCGACGAGCACGCCGCCTGACGCACGGCGACGCCGGTCAGCGCGCCGTCGCGCTCCAGGCGAGCCACGAGCTCGGCGATGAGCCGCGACTTGCCGATGCCGGCCTCGCCGGCGAGGCTCACCACCTGCGCCTGGCCGCGCCGCATGCGGCGGAACGCCGCGAGCAGCTCCTCGAGCTCGCCGCCGCGTCCCACGAACGGTGACGCCAGGCCGACCGCGGCGAGGCCGCGGGCCGACCCGCGCCGGGTCTGCGCGCCGATCAGGCGGTGGACGGCGACGGGCTCGGTCTTCCCGCGCAGCGACAGCTCCCCCGCCGGCTCGGACGCGAAGCGATGGCGCACCAGCGCGTGGGTGGCGCCGGAGATCAGGATGCTTCCCGGCGGCGCCGCGGCGAGCAGGCGTGCCGTCGTGTTGACCGTGTCGCCGGTCACCGCGTACGCGGCGCCGGCGGCGCCGCCCAGGTGGCCCGCCACCACGGGGCCGGTGTGGACGCCGATGTGCAGGACGACCGGCTGGCCGAGACGCGATTGCCACTCGCGGCTCAGCGCCCCGCACCGCTCGAGCATCTCCAGGGCCGCGTCGCACGCGCGCTCGGGATCGTCCTCGTGGGCCACCGGCGCGCCGAAGACGGCCAGCACCGCGTCGCCCACGTACTTCTCCACGAAGCCGTCGTAGCGGGCGATCACGCCGCCGAGCGTCTCGAACAGCCGGCCCTGGAAGGCCCGCACCTCCTCGGGGTCCAGCCGCTCGGCCAGCGTCGTGAATCCCGAGAGGTCGGCGAAGAGGACGGTGACGTGGCGGCGGTCGGCCTGCCGGTCGCCCGCCTCGGCGGGCAGCCGCTGGCCGCAGCGCGGACAGAACGCGAAGTCGCGCGAGGTCTCGGAGCCGCAGCCGGCGCACGTCAGGGCCACACCGCGATTCTACCCGTGGTCGGCGGCTATAATCGCCGGGTATGACGGCCGTCGACGTCGGCCAGCGCGCGCCGGATTTCGAGCTTCCCGCCGCCGATCGGGACGGCATCGTGTCGCTCGCGCCCTACCGCGGCAAGGCCTTCGTGCTGCTGACGCTGTTCCGCGGGCTCTACTGTCCGTTCTGCCGGCGCCAGATGGCGCAGCTGTCGCCCGTCGCCGAGCGGCTGCGCCCCCTGGGCATCGAGACGGTCGCCGTGGTGGCGACCGCGCCCGAGCGCGCGCGGCTCTACTTCCGGCTCCATCCCCCGCGCTACGCGCTGGGCGCGGACCCCGACCTGGTGACCCACCGCGCGTACGGGCTGCCCGCGATCGAGCGAAACGACGCGGCGGGGGAGATGGTGGAGCGCGCCGCGCAGCGCCTGGCCGGCGAGCTGGGGATCGAGGCGCCGCCCGGCCAGGGCCGCGCGGTCGTGGACGCCGCCGACGGGTTCGAGCGGCTGGCCTCCGACGCGGTGGAGCGCACGCGGCATCAGATCCAGCTGCTCGGCCAGTTCCTGATCGACCGCGACGGCGTGATCCGCTGGCGCCGGACCGAGGAGCGCGCCACGTACGCCGAGTTTCCGTCGACGAGCGAGCTGGTGTCGCTGGCGGAGCGCGTTCGGACGCCGGCCCCCATCTTCGACGGCGGCTCCGACGCCGACCGCAGGCGCATCCTCGAGGTGCACGAGGCCTACCTGCACGCCAACGCCGCGTACGACTGGCCGGCGCTGAAAGCGACCTGGAGCGACGATCCCAGCAACGTGTTCTTCAACATGAACGGGCACACGTACGTGGGGCTCGAGCACTGGACGCGCCTCTGGCAGTACTACGCGCAGCACAAGGAGAGCGGCTGGTGGGAGCCGTTCGACGTCAAGGTCATCGTGCGGGGCGACATGGCGGTGGTGACGTGCCACCGGAAGACCACGTCGCGCTGGAAGCCCGGGACGGGCACGCCGGACGCCGGGCACGTCGACAAGGCGTTCATCTCGCGCTCGACGATGGTGCTCGTGCGCGAGCACGGCGACTGGAAAACCGTGCACGTGCACTTCTCCGAGGCCCGGGACACGCCGCGGCCGGGCGGCGTCTAAGATGGACATCGCGCTGCGCTGCTCCGGCGGCTCGACGCCCGCGCAGTGCGTCGAGCTGGCCGTGGCCGCCGAGCGCGCCGGGTTCTCCTCGGTCTGGTTCGCGGAAAATCCCTACGGGCGCGGGGCGTGGCCGGCGGCGGCGGCATGCGCGGTGGCGACACGGCGGGTGCGGATCGGCCTGGGCGTCTTCAATCCCTACCAGCGGCATCCGACGCTCATGGCGATGGAGCTGGCGGCGTTCGACGAGCTCTGCGAGGGCCGGGCGGTGCTGGGTATCGGCGCGGGCATCCCGTCGCGCATCCGCAAGATCGCACCGGCCGACCGGCCGCTCGCGGCCGTGCGGGACGCGGTCACGATCACGCGACGGCTCCTGCGCGGGGAGACGGTCACCTACACCGGCAAGGTCTTCTCGGCCGACGGCGTGCGGCTCCTGGAAGTGACGCCGCGGCGGCCGGACCTTCCCATCCTCACCGCAGCGATGAGCGAGCACGCGCTGCGCCTCTGCGGCGAGATCGCGGACGGGGTGATGATCTCCAACCTGGCCCCGCCGGCGTTCACGCGGCATGCCGTACGGATCGTGGGCGACGGCGCCGCGCGCGCGGGCCGGCCGGCGCCGCGCGAGGTCATCCAGTACGTGCCGTGCGCGATCGGCGAGGACGGCGACGAGGCCCGCCGCGCAGCCCGCCAGACCGTGACGGCGATGCTCACGGCCTATGCGGCGACGGCGTCGGCGGCAACGCGGGCGGCGATGATCGATTACAGCGGACTCACGCCGGAGGAGTTCGCCGACATGATCGCGCGCGTGGGCCGCGGCGAGCCGCTGCCGGACCGGCTGCTCGCGCAGTACGCGATCGCGGGGACGGCGGACGAGTGCCGCGCGCAGGCGAAGGCCTACGCGGACGCCGGCGTCACGGAGCTGGCGATCTGGCCCGTCGGCGAGCGCGGCACCGAAGACATCGCGATGGTCGGGCGCGCGCTGGTGTAGGGGGCTTCCCTCTCCTTTCCGTCACGTATCAAACATTGGACACTGACGCCACATTCCCTTAAAGTTATAGTCCCCATGTGGAATGGGAGTGACGTGGCCGTGAAGGTCGAACTTCTGAAACGGAACGGGCCGACTCTGCGGCGGCCGCATGCCGACACGATCAGAGCCTCGCGACACGCGAACATGAAGGAGCTCATCGTGCAGCATGCCGGTCGGCCGTATCGCATCCTGTTCGCCTTCGATCCGCGGCGCCGTGCCATCTTGCTGATCGGCGGCGACAAGACCGGCAACGATCGGTGGTACGACGAATACGTGCCGATCGCCGATCGCCTCTACGACGAACATCTCGCCACGCTGCGGCGCGAGCAGCGGGCGCGGCGCCCAGAGGGACGATGATGGCCAAGCCGTTTCGGATGTTGACCGAGCATTGGTCGCCGGAGCGCAAGCGACGCGTTGCCGAGAAGGCCGACACCATGCTCCGGGAGATGGCCCTCGACGAGCTGCGCGCCGCTCGCAACCTCACTCAGGAGCAGCTCGCCAAGAAGTTGGGGGTCGCCCAGGCCGCTGTATCGAAGATGGAGCGCCGTACCGACATGTACATCAGCACGCTGGAGACGGCAATCAAGGCGATGGGCGGCCAGCTCGAGATACGGGCGATCTTCCCGGGGAGCACCGTTACGATTCACCAGTTCCGGGAGATCGAGCGCCCCACGCGGCGCCGACCGAAGCGGCGCCGCGCGTAGGGACGAGCGCCGGGCCGCGCCCGTTATCTGGCGCCGGCGCTCAGCCCCGAGGCCGAGCGGCGGCCGCACCTCGCGACCGGAACGCCCACACGCACAGGCCGCCGGCGACGACGGCGGCGACCCACGAGGCCCAGACCGGGACGTCGACGGCGCCGATGCGCACCGGCCACTGGTTCAGCGCGCGCAGCGCCTGCAGCGCCGCGATCACGCCGAAGAGCACGCCCGAAACGATGCCGTACAAAGCCTACCCCGCGCGCTCCGCCAGATACCGCGCGTTCCGGAGCACCCGGCCGGGATAGGCGCCCGTGTGCGTCCCCTTCTCCAGCAGGACCTCGCCGTTCACCACCGTGTAGTGGATGCCCTCGGCCAGCTCGCGCATGCGCCAGCCGTTGCTCGGGAAGTCGTGCACGACGTCCTCCGGCAGCGGCCGCACGGTGTCGGGATCGAACACCACGAGATCGGCGACCATGCCCGGCTGCACCAGGCCGCGGTCGTAGATGCCGAAGGCCGAGGCCGAGTCGAACGTGAGCCGGCGCACGGCCTGCTCCAGCGACATGATCTTCTTCTCGCGCACCCAGTAGCCGAGCAGCCGCGTGGGGTTCGACACGTTGGAATGGAACTGCACGTGGGCGCCGCCGTCGGAGAGCCCGACCACCGCGTAGGGAGATCCGAGGATCTGGGCGACGGCCTCGGTGTCCATGTTGATCTCGCCGAGGCTGAACACCGTGTTCAGCTCCTCCTCGACGGCCAGGTCCAGGAACGTGTCGAGCGGGTCCTGGCCGCGCTCCCGGGCGATGGCGGCGATGTCGCGGCCGCGGAGCGCGCGGTTCTCGGGCCGCTGCGGCTCCTCGACGATCATCAGGTCCCAGCGCTTGGAGAACGTCGAGTCCGGCCCGAGCGGCGCCTCGACCTCGGCGCGCAGCTGCTTGCGCACGGCGGGGTCGCGATAGGCGGAGAGCTTCTGCTCGTCGGAGCCCTGGAGGATCGGCAGCCAGGTCGGCATGGCGCGGAACACCTGGCAGTTCTTCATGGTGAAGCGGTTGACGACGCTGCCCGGGTTGCAGAGCGGGATGGCGCGGATGCCGCTCTTCGCCGTCTCTTCCACGTGGGCCAGGTGCGTCTTCCAGCGGCCGGGCTGGCGCGCCTGCTCGAGCAGCGTGTTGTACATGACAGAGCGGCCGCACGCCTGCGACAGCCGGCTCAGCAGGCGGTCCTTCAGCTCGGGGTTGGTGCCGCCGCCGCACTGGATCACGCCGGTGCCGGCCTCGCGCAGGACGTCGGCGAGGGCGAACAGCTCCGACTCCGGCGCGCACGCGGCGGGAATGCGCGTGCCCGCGATGTCGAAGTGGTTCATGTTGCGCGTGATCGAGAGCCCGAGCGCGCCGGCCTCCAGCGCTTCGCGGATCACGCGGCGCATGACGTCCAGCTCCGCGTCCGTGGCCGGGCGCTCCGAGCAATCCTTGCCCATGGCGTAGAGGCGGACCGCCGAGTGGCCGACGAAGGTGCCGACGTTGACGGCCAGGCGCTGGCCAATCGCGGCCATGTACTCGGGGAACGTCTCCCAGCCCCACGGCACGCCGGCCTGGAGCACGTCCATCGGGATCGCCTCGACGTACGAGAGCATGCCGGCCAGCTTCTCGCGGTCGGGCGCCTTGACGGGCGCCAGCGCGAGCGAGCAGTTGCCGATGATCACGCTGGTGGCGCCGTGGTGGCAGGAGAAGGTGCACAGCGGATCCCAGAGGACCTGCGCGTCGTAGTGGCAGTGGTTGTCCACGAACCCCGGCGCCACCGCGCGCCCATCGGCCTCGATGACCCGCCGCGCCGGGCCGTCGAGGCGGCCCAGCTCCACGATCCGCCCGCGGCTCACCCCGACGTCGCCGTGAAAGGCGGGGCGCCCCGAGCCATCGATGATCCGACCGTTCTTGATCAGCAGGTCGTAGGCCATGGCGTGCTCCTCTGCACGGGTGGACGGGAGCAACCGGGTCCGCGAAAACGGACATAGTTGTACACGAGAATCGGGCGCGGACAAGCCGGGCTCACGAGCTGCATGGCCATCGCGACGCCGCCTTGACTTTTGCAGCCCCGCTCCCTAAATTCAGCGCCACTTTCCCATGGCTTCCGGGCTGAGGATTCACGGCGCGCCGCTGGAAGTGCGCCGGCTGTCCAAGGCCTTCAGCGGCGCCCGCGTGGTGGACGACGTCTCCTTTTCGGTCAACGGCGGCACCTTCCTCACGCTGCTGGGCCCGAGCGGCTCGGGCAAGACGACCACGCTGCGCATGATCGCGGGGTTCGAGGAGCCGAGCGAAGGCGACATACTCGTGGCCGGCGCCTCGATCACCGACCGGCCGCCGCATCGACGCAACATCGGCGTGGTGTTCCAGCAGTACGCGCTGTTTCCGCACCTCACCGTGTTCCAGAACGTGGCCTACCCGCTGCAGATGCGGCGCGTGCCGAAGGCGGGCCTCGCCGAGCGCGTGCGGCGCGTCCTCGGGCTCGTGCGCCTGGACGGCTTCGCGGACCGCTATCCGCGGCAGCTCTCGGGCGGCCAGCAGCAGCGGGTGGCGCTGGCGCGCGCGATCGTGTTCGAGCCGCCGGTGCTGCTCATGGACGAGCCGCTGGGCGCGCTCGACAAGCGGCTGCGCGAGGACATGCAGGTGGAATTGCGGCACCTGCAGCGCGAGCTGGGCATCACCACCGTCTCGGTCACGCACGACCAGGTCGAGGCGCTCGTGATGTCGGATGTCATCGCCGTGCTCGACGGCGGGCGGCTGCAGCAGCTCGGCCCGCCGCTGGAGGTCTACCGCCGGCCCGCGAACCAGTTCGTGGCCGACTTCATCGGCGAGTCCAACCTCCTCACCGGCACGCTCGGCGACGACGCCACCTTCACCACCGGCAAGGGCCTGCGCGTGCGGCTCGCCGCCGGCACCGCGCGGCCGGGGCCGGCGCATCTCGTCGTGCGCCCGGAGTACGTGCGGCTCGGCCCCGATGCCGCGGGCCGCGCGAACCGCTACGAAGCCGAAGTCCTCGAACGCCTCTACGTCGGTGATCTGGTGAAGTACCGGCTGCTCCTCGACCAGCGCGATGCGCTCGTCGCCAAGACGCTCGCGCCTTCCGTCGATCAACCCTGGACCATCGGCCAGCGGCTCACCGTCGGCTGGGACCCGGCAGACTGCCTCACCGTCAACACTTAACCAGGAGGACACGGACATGACGATCTCCCGCAGACGCTTCCTCGGCGCCGCCGCCGGGACGCTGGCCGCCGCGACGCTGCCCAACGTCGTGCGCGCGCAGGGCAAGAAGGAGCTGGTCTTCGTCGGCTTCGGCGGCAGTTATCAAGACGGGCAGACCAAGGCGCTCTTCGAGCCGTTCGAGAAGGAAACGGGCATCAAGGTCGTGCAGACGACGGGCGTGGACATCGCGAAGCTGCGCGCGCAGGTGCAGTCCAAGAACGTGGAGTGGGACCTGATCTCGATCCCGGATCGCCTGCGCTACACGGCGGTGAAGGACGACCTCGTGCAGCGGCTCAACTACAACGCCATCAACGCCAAGGACGTGATGCCGCAGCTCGTGACGGAGCACGCGGTGGGCTGCGTCACGATCCCGATGCTTCTCACCTACTCCACGAAGGCCTACGCGCAGGGCAAGGCGCCGATGTCGTGGCCCGACTTCTGGGACGCCAAGAAGTTTCCTGGGCCGCGCGGCTACTACAACGCGCCGACCTATAGCCTGGAGTTCGCGCTCATCGCCGACGGCGTGCCCAAGGACAAGCTCTACCCGCTCGACGTGACGCGCGCGCTGAAGAGCATGGACCGCGTGAAGCCGGACGTGAAGGTCTGGTGGTCGCAGTTTCCGCAGCCGGGCGTGCTGCTCAAGAGCGGCGAGATCACGGCCACGCCGTGGACGCGCTCGATCACGTTCATGCTGGACGGCGAGCCCGTCGGGATCTCCTACGAGGGCGCGGCGCTGACCTTCGAGGCGTGGGTGGTGCCCAAGGGCGCGCCCAACGCCGACAACGCGATGAAGTTCATCAACTTCGCGCTGCAGCCCAAGCCCCAGGCGGAGCTGACGAAGTACATCGCCTTCGGGCCGACCAACACCAAGGCCATGCCGCTCGTGGACGCCAAGCTGCGCCCGCTGCTCTCCTCCAACCCCGACAACATCAAGAAGGGATTTCTTCTCAGTGGAGACTGGTGGGGCCCGAATCTGGATAAGGTGAACGAACAATGGAATGAGTGGCGACTGCGATGAGCACGATCCTCTACGACACGAAGGGTGGCGTGGCGCGCATCACCATCAACCGGCCGGAGGCCATGAACGCCTTCGACCTGCCCACGGCGCGGTTGATGGCGGAGCGGCTGCGGGAGTTCGACGCCGACCCGGCGCTGCGCGTCGCCATCCTCACCGGCGCGGGCGACAAGGCCTTCTGCGCCGGCGCGGATCTCAAGAAGATGCACGGCGGCTCGCACGACGGCGGCATCAACGAGTTGTGGGACTTCGAGCGGCAGGAGCGGCTCGGGCAGCGGCTGCACACGGTCAAACCGGTGATCGCCGCCATCAACGGCTACTGCCTGGCGGGCGGGCTCGAGCTGGCGCTCGGCAGCGACATCCGGATCGCCTCCACGACGGCCTCGTTCGGCGCGCCGGAGGTGCGCTGGAGCATTCTGCACGGCTTCGGCGCGATGCGGCTGCCGCACGCCGTCGGCATCTCGGTGGCGATGGAGATGTTATTGACCGGCGAGCGGATCGACGCGCGCCGGGCGTACGACGTTGGGCTCGTCAGCCGCCTCGTGGAGCCGGCCGCGCTGCTGCCGGCGGCGGAGCAGATCGCGCAGAAGATCGCTGAGAACGGGCCGCTCGCCATCCGCGTCACGAAAGAGCTCACGTGGCGCTCGCTGCACGAGCACCCGGACGACATGCTGCGCTTCTACGCCGCGGTGACGGCGCTGATCCACGAGACGGAGGACGCCAAGGAGGGGCCGCGGGCGTTCTCGGAGAAGCGCACGCCGAAATTCAAGAACAAGTGAGGCATCCGCTCGACCCGCTCTTCAATCCGACGAGCGCCGCCGTCATCGGCGCCTCCACCGTGCTGCACAAGACGGGGGGGCGCCGGTGGCGCAGCATGGTGGAGAGCGGCTTCGACGGGCCGCTCTACCCGATCCATCCCACGGCGGCGGAGATCCTCGGCAAGAAGGCCTATCCCTCGCTGCGCGACGTGCCGGGGCCCGTCGAGATGGCGGTCGTTCTGGTGCGTCCCGATCTCGTGCCCGGCGCCGTCGACGACTGCGTGGCGGCGGGCGTGCGCGGGATCGTCGTCATCACCGCGGGCTTCGGCGAGACGGGCGCCGAGGGCAAGCACGTGGAGCAGGATCTCGTCGCGCGCGCGCGCGCGGGCGGCGCGCGGCTGGTGGGGCCGAACTGCGCCGGGCTCTTCAGCGGCTCGGGGCGCGTCAACGCGATGGGCTGGACGGTGCCGCCGGGGCCGATCGCGCTGATCTCGCAGAGCGGCAACATGGCGCTGACCTTCGGCCAGCTCGCGCGGGAGAAGGGCCTGGGCTTCAGCAAGCTCGTGACCGTCGGCAACGCCGCCGACGTCCGCGTTCCGGAGTACCTCGACTACCTGTTCGCCGATCCCGACACGAAGGTAATCGTCGCCTACCTCGAGGGCTTCGGGCCCGGCGAGGGCCGCGCGCTCTGGGAGCTGATGCGCACGCATCCCTCGCCCAAGCCGGTGATCGTGCTGAAGCCCGGCGACACGGACAGCGGCCGGCGCGCCGCCCTCTCGCACACCGGCGCGCTCGCCGGCCAGGGGCGGATCGTCGAGGCCGCGTTCCGGCAGTGTGGCATCGTGCGCGCCGCGGAGAGCGAGGACGCGTGGGACGCGGCCATCGCGCTGGCGTCACTGCCGCCTTTGGGGAAGCGCACGGTGGCGGTGATGTCAGACGGCGGCGGCCACGCGACGATCGTCTGCGACACGGCGGACCGCGCCGGCCTCGCGGTGCCAACGCTGAGCGACGCGACTCAGCGCCGGCTCGGCGAGATTCTGCCCGCGCGGAGCGGCGTCGCCAACCCGATCGACTTCGCGGGTCAGGCCGAGGAAGAGCCCGAGGTCGTGCCGCGCGTCGCCGACGTCTGCCTCGCCGATCCCGAGATCGGCGCCGTCATCTTCGCCGGCCACTTCGGCGGCTACGTGCGGATCTCGACTGCCGAGCTGGGCCGGCGAGAAGAAGCCGCCGCGCGCGAGCTGGCCGAGATCGTGCGCCGCCACGGCAAGCCGTTCGTGCTCCACACGATCTACGCCGGCGAGCGGCTGCCCGCTTTCGATCCCCTCCGCGCGGCCGGAGTGCCGATGTACCGGTCACTGGAAGCCTCGGCCAAAGCGCTGGCGGCGTGCTGGCGCGCGGCGGCGCGGCCGCGCGCGACGAGCCCGCGCCGGTCGGCGTCCGACCGGCCGCGAGTGGACGCCATCCTCGCGCGCGCCACCAACGGGCTCCTGCTCGAGCCCGACGCGCGCGATCTGCTCGCCGCCTACGGCGTCGCGGTGCCGGCCTCGCGCGTCGCCGACTCGCCGGCCGCGGCGGCGGAGGCCGGGCGCACGCTGGGCGGCCCGCTCGCGGTGAAGCTCGTGGCGCCGGCGCTGCTGCACAAGAGCGAGGCCGGCGGCGTGCTGCTCGACGTGGCGCCGGACCAGGCGGCCGACGCCTGGCGGACCCTCGCCGAGCGCGCGGCGGCGCTGGGCATCGCGCCGGCGCGCGTGCTCGTCACGCCGATGGTCGCGGGCGGGCTCGAAGGCGTGGTCGGCGCGTTTCGCGACCCGCAGTTCGGCCCCGTGGTGATGTTCGGCCTCGGCGGCGTGGACGTCGAGGCGCGCGGCGACGTCGTGTTCCGCCTGGCCCCGGTGGACGCGGACGAAGCGCGGGCGATGACGGCGGAGATCCGCGGCCATCGCCTGCTCGGCGCCGTGCGCGGGCGGCCGGCGCGTGACATCGAGGCGGCGGTGGACGTGATCGTCCGCGTGTCGGAGCTGATGGCGGACGTGGACACGCTTGCGGAGCTCGACGTGAACCCGCTGTTCCTGCTCGAGCGCGGGGCGGCCGTGGCCGACGCGCGCGCCGTCCTTATATAGCGATGCGCTCGGAGCCTCGATGAAGCTGAAGCGCTCGACGGTCGCGCGGCTCGTCCTGCTGGGCCCGCCGCTGGCCTTCCTGCTGGTGGTCTTCGTGCTGCCGCTGGCGCGCGTGATCTGGGGCAGCGTCTTCGCGCCCGACTTCACGCTGGAGTTCTACGAGCGGATGTGGCGCACGCCCGTGTACGGCCGCGTGTTCTGGATCACGCTCAAGATCAGCCTGCTCACCACGGTGTTCGCCGCGCTGCTGGGCTATCCGGCCGCGTACTTCCTGGCCAGCGTCAAGCCGCGCACGCGCCAGGTGCTGCTCCTGTGCGTGATCGTGCCGTTCTTCCTGAGCGTGCTGGTGCGCAACTACGTGTGGATGGTCCTGCTGCAGCGCACGGGCCTCGTGAACCGGCTCCTCACCGAGTGGGGCGTGATCGCCGCGCCGCTCGACCTCATGTACAACGAGCTGGGCGTGCTCATCGCCATGGTGAACATGCTGCTGCCGTACATGATCTTTCCCATCCTGAGCGCGCTGCTGGCCATTCCCCCCGAGCTGCGCCACGCCTCGGCCAGCCTCGGCGCGCACCCGGCGAAAACGTTCTGGCGCGTCACGCTGCCGCTCAGCATGCCCGGCGTGGCCGCGGGCGGACTGCTCGTGTTCATCGTCTCGCTCGGCTTCTTCATCACGCCCGCGCTGCTCGGCGGGCCGAAGCAGATGATGGTCAGCAACCTCGTCGAGTTCAGCGTGCGCCAGGTGCTCAACTGGCCCTTCGCCTTCGCGCTCGCCAACACCCTGCTCTGCGGCACGCTGCTCCTCTACGCAATCTACATCCGCGCGCTGGAAGGCCGGATGCCGCGCACGGCGGGACTGCCGTGAGGCGGCGGCTGCGGCGGCTTCTCCCACGTGCGGCTCTCGCGCTGGCGGGCGGCTCGGTGCTCGCGTTCCTCGTCGTGCCCGTGCTCACCGTCATTCCGATGTCGTTCAGCTCCTCGATGGTCTTCGAGCTGATTCCGGCGTCGCCCGGGCTCACGCAGTACCGGCGGTTCTTCGCGAGCCCCGACTGGATGGTCGCCCTCGGCCGCTCCGTGCAGGTGGCGCTCGGCACGATGGCGGTCGCCACCGTCCTGGGGACGCTGGCCGCCCTTGGCCTGCGACGCCTGACCACGCGGAGCCGGCGGCTGCTGGAAGCCGCGCTGATCGCGCCCCGCATCGTGCCGAGCATCGTCTTCGCGGTGGCGGCGTACTACGTGTTCGCGGCGGCCGGGCTCGTGGGCACCGTGGGTGGGCTCGTCCTCGCCCACAGCGTGCTGGCGTTTCCGTTCGTGGTCGTATTCGTGGGCAGCGCGCTCCACGGCCTCGACCCCGCGCTCGAGGAGGCCTCGCAGAGCCTGGGCGCGGGGCCGGTGACGACGTTCTCGCGGATCACATTCCCTCAGATCCGGCTGGCCGTGTTCGGCAGCGCGCTGTTCGCCTTCAACGTGTCCTTCGACGAGGTGGTGGTGACGCTCTTCATCAGCGGCGTGCGGGCCAAGACGCTGCCCGTGAAAGTGTGGGACGCGATCTTCTACGAGATCACGCCGATCCTGCCCGCCATCTCCACCGTGATCATCGTCGCCAGCCTCGTCGTGCTCACTCCCCTGCTCCTCGTGAGACGGAAAGCCTCGTGACGGTGGAGCGGCGGCTCGCCGAGCTGGGCCTGGCCCTGCCCTCCCCGCCCGTGCCCGTTGGCAACTACATCCCCGCCGCGCAGACCGGCAACCTCGTGTTCACCTCCGGTCAGACGTCGCGGGTCGACGGCGTGCGCCGCTACGTCGGCGTGGTCGGCCGCGACGTGACGCCTGACGACGCGGATCGCTCCGCGCGCGACGCCACGCTGAACTGCCTGGCGTGCGTGAAGGTCGTGGCCGGCGACCTGGAGCGGATCGCCCGCGTCGTGAAGGTCGTGGGCTTCGTGAACTGCCCGCCCCACTACGAGCGGCTCTCCGAGGTCATCGACGGCGCGTCCGATCTCCTGAAGAACGTGCTCGGCGATCGCGGTCAGCACGTCCGCACGATCATCGCCGGTGGCAGCCTGCCGTCGAACGCCTCGCCGTCGCCGATATCCTCGGCTGAGGACTAGCCGGCGGCGGCCGCCGCCGTCGCCACCGGCGTCAGCGCCTCGCGCACCACGTCCCCCGCGTCGTCCGCGAAGACGAACCGCAGCGCGCCCCGCACCTCCGCGGGCACGTCCTCGATGTCGCGCTCGTTGTGGCGCGGCAGGATCACGGTGCGGACGCCCACGCGGTGGGCGGCGAGCACCTTTTCCTTGATTCCGCCGACGGGCAGGACCTTGCCGCGGAGCGTGATCTCGCCGGTCATGGCGACGTCGCCGCGGACGGGGCGGCGCGTGGCGTACGAGGCGAGCGCGGTGACGATCGTGACGCCGGCCGAGGGCCCGTCCTTGGGGATGGCGCCGGCGGGAACGTGAATGTGGACGGTCTTGCCCTCGAAGAGCTTCGGATCGATGTCGAAGGCGTCCGCGTTGGACCACACGTAGGACACCGCGGCCTGGGCGCTCTCGCGCATGACGTCGCCGAGCATGCCGGTGAGCACCAGGCGCTCCTCGCTGCTCGGCATCATCGTGACCTCGACGAAGAGCACGTCGCCGCCGACGGGCGTCCACGCGAGGCCCGTGGCCACGCCGGGGCGTGACGTCCGCTCCACGACTTCGTCGAAGAACCGCGGCCGGCCGAGATAGCCGTCCACGCTGGACGCCGTCACGTGGAACGGGCCCTTCTCGCCCTCGGCGATGCGGCGGGCGACCTTGCGCGCGATGGCGGCGATCTCGCGCTCCAGGCTGCGCACGCCCGCCTCGCGCGTGTAGCGGCGCACGATGAGCCGCAGCGCGTCCGGCTCGATCACCAGCTCGTCCGCGGAGAGGCCGTGGGCGGCGAGCTGCTTGGGGAGCAGGTACTGCGTGGCGATGCCGACCTTTTCCTCGTCCGTGTAGCCGGAGAGCTGCAGGATCTCCATCCGGTCGCGCAGCGGGCCCGGGATGGTGTCGAGCGCGTTGCCGGTGGCGATGAAGAGCACCTGCGAGAGGTCGAAGGCGACGCCGAGGTAATTGTCCATGAAGGTGTGGTTCTGCGCGGGGTCGAGCACCTCGAGCAGGGCCGAGGCCGGATCGCCGCGCCAGTCCGCGCCGATCTTGTCGATCTCGTCGAGCATGAAGACGGGGTCCTTCGTCTCCGCGCGGCGCAGGCCCTGGATGATGCGCCCGGGCATGGCGCCGATGTACGTGCGGCGGTGGCCACGGATCTCGGCCTCGTCGCGCACGCCGCCGAGCGACATGCGGACGAACTTGCGGCCGAGCGCCCGCGCGATGGACTGGCCGAGGCTGGTCTTGCCGACGCCCGGCGGGCCCGCGAAGCACAGGATCGGCTCGCGCGCGGGCGGGTCGCCGGTGACGGCGGGCGGCTCGGCGACAGCGCGGCGCTCCTGGCGCAGCTTGCGCACGGCGAGGTATTCCAGGATGCGATCCTTGATCTTGTCGAGGTCGTAGTGGTCCTCGTCCAGGACCTCGCGGGCGCGTCGGATGTCGATGGTGCCGCCGTCCGCCTTGTTCCACGGCAGGCTCGCCATCCACTCGAGATAGGACACGATCATCCCGCGCTCCGGCGAGCCGGGCTGCATGCCCGCCAGCCGCTTCAGCTCGCGATCGGCCTCGCGGCGCGCCTCCTCCGAAAGCCCGGCCTCGTCGAGGCGGCGGCGTAGCTCGGCCAGCTCGCTGTCGTCGCCATCCTCCTCGCCGAGCTCTTTCTGGATGGTCTTGGCCTGCTCGCGCAGGATGAACTCGCGCTGCTTCTTGTTGAGCCGCTGCTCGGTGTCGCTGGTGATCTTGCGGCTCATCTCGCGCACGGCGAGCTCGCCCTGGATGACGTCGACGAGCCGGCGCAGCTTGTCCGGCACGGAATCCATCTCGAGCAGCGCCTGTCGCGCCGCCGTGTCCATTCGCAGAAGCGTGCCCACGAAGTACGCCACCTGCCGCGGGTCGGCGAAGGTCTCCGCGGCCACGGCGAGGTCATCGGGCAGCTCCGAGGAGATCTCGACGAGCCGCCGGAAGAGGTCGAGGACGGCGCGGCGCAGCGCGTCCACCTCCGGGCCCTCGGCCATCTGCTCGGAGGCGCGCTGGATCCGCGCGACGAGATACGGCTCCTTGGCGACGAAGTCCAGCACGCGGACGCGCTCGACCCCCTGCACCATGACGCGCACGCTGCCGTCGGGCGAGCGCGCCATCTGGTGGATGACGCCCACGGTGCCGACGCCATAGACGGCCTCCGGCGTGATCCGCTCCGCCGTCAGCCGGCGCTGGGCCACGAACACCAGCATGCGATTGCCGCGCATGACGTCGTCGATGATCTTGACGCCGACCGCGTTCTGCACCAGCAGCGGCACCGCCGTGAACGGAAACACCACGGCCTCGGGCACGGGCAGGACGGGCAGCGCGTCGGGAATCGTGAATTCGGCGGGCGCGGGCGTCTCGGCGGCCATCGTTACGAGCGCTTCGGCAGGCTGATGGTCAGGAGACCGCGCTCGTACCGCGCCTCGACGCGCTCGTGGTCGAAGGCCACGGGCAGCGGCAGCTCCAGGCGGAACGCGCCGCGCGGAATCCCGGCGGCGTGGTAGACGGCGTCCGCAGCGGATTCCGGGAGCGGGCGGCGGCCCTCGACGACCAGGCCGTTCTGGAAGAGCTGAACCTCGAAGTCGTCCTCGTCCAGGCCCGCGAGATCCACGGTGACCTCGAGCGTGGTCCGGGTCTCGGCGATGTCGGCGGCGGGGCGCCAGCGCGGGTGCACCAGCAGACGCAGGCTTTCGTGCTCCCACGCGGCGGCGAACGGCCACGGCTGGCTGGTGAGGCTCAGGGTCGCGGAGCGGTAGATGACGCGCCGATGACGCATGGTCGCTTCGGTGCGTTCAGTGTGCTCCCGGGTTGGAGTTTGTCAAACGAACGAGCGGAAGGCCCACACGCACAAGCCGCCGGCGACCACCGCGGCGACCCACGAGACCCAGACCGGGATCTCCACCGCGCCCACGCGCACGGGCCACCGGTTCAGCGCCCGCACGGCCTGGAGGACGGCGATGACGCCGAAGAGCACGCCCGACACGACGACGTACGTGCTCACGCGTCCCTGAGCCCGTGGCCGCCGGCGTAGGTCGACGGCGCGGGCGACGTCCAGCCGGCGAGCAGCTCGGGCGCCGGCTGCCAGATCTCGATCGCGAGCGGGCGGCAGATGTCGACGACGTCGCGGCCGCTCGTGCCCCACACCGGCGCCGACATATCGCCGTGCGGGCACACGGAGATGGCGGCGAGCACGTCGATCTCCGCGAAGAACTCGAGGAAGTCGCCGGTCTTGGCCGGGCTCGGCTTGGTGAAGTAGCGGCCCTCGGCGGTGAGGCCGGTCACCTGGAAGACGTTCAGGACGTCGTGCACGTCCGCCTCGTCGAGATGATACGGGCGCACCGCGCGCACGAGGTTACTGTGGCAGCAGACGTTCCACTCCTCGCCGTTGAGCAGCTTGTGCACGTAGGGATCGCAGCGCGTGCCGAGCAGGTCGTGACACCCGCCGCCGTCCTCGTCGCGCCCGTAGGCCACGCTGTCAGCGGTGATCGTCAGCATCGGGCGCAGGTACGGCAGGCACGACCAGAGCCGGTCGAACGTGGAGACGTGGGCCTGGTGGAGCTGGCGCGTGCGCGACGCCCAGAAGCGCTCGCGCGGGTTGTGCAGGCTCCAGACGTTCAGGTCGGCGATCTGCGCGCGATCGACGCACACGATGCGAAAGAGCTGCCCCGCGCGCACCGGCCACGCTTTGCCCGTGCGCGGGGGGACGACGAACCGCTCGACGAGCGTTCGCTTGGCGTCCGCGCCGCCGAGGCGCCCGTAGAACTTGCGATCGACCTCGAGCGCCGAGCCGGGCTTGGCCTGGTAGATGATGTGCGGCTTGGCGCTCACGCGTGCTCCTCGCCCTCGGCCGGCGCCGGCGGCGGGTCGTCGCGCCACGTCGCCGGCTTCAGGCGGCGTCGGTCCACCTTGAGATCGAACACGTCGAAGCGGTTGTAGTAGCCGACGACGTCGTGGAACTGCTTGGGCTCCACGCACGCGCGCGTGTCGATCGACGCGTAGAGCAGGCCCTCGTGGTCCGCGAGGATGTCGCTCACCGGCTCGCCCGTCGGCCCGATCACCACCGACACGGCGCGCGGGCTCTCCTCCAGCACCCGCACGGCGTCCTTGCCGAGCGTGGCCAGCTCCTCGCGCATGGCCTTGTCGAAGAACCCGGAGGCGACGATGTTGAAGGCCTTGGCCTCGAACGAATGCGCGCCGGCGCGGATGCGGATGGCCGAGGCGAGGTCGTAGTTGCCGCCGCCCTTGGGATCGCGCGTGGGCCACACGGGCGGATAGGTCGAGACGTGGACCTGCTCGCCCTGGGCCATCAGCGCAAAGCGCGCGAGCGGGTTGGTGTTCTCGCCGCAGATCAGCACGCCGACACGGCCGAGCTTCGTCTCCACGACACGGAGGCCCGCGCCGTCGCCGTTGGCCCACGTGAGCTTCTCCCAGAACGTGGGCACCAGCTTTCGGTGATGGTTCAGGATCGCGCCGTCCTCGCCGATGAGGATATTGGAATTCCACAGGCAGCCGACGCTGTCGGCCGTACCCTCGTTGAAGCCGAGGGAGACGATCACGCCGGCCTTTCGCGCGGCGCCAGCGATGCGCTCGATCTCGGGGCCGGGGCAGCGCACCGCGTTGGCGGCCAGCCGCTTGAACCACTCGTGGTTGTGAATGGGCGCGGCGACGGCGGACCAGAGCGGGAACGCGGGGATGTAGGTCTCCGGGAACGCGATCAGCGCGGCGCCGTTGCGCGCGGCCTCGTCGATGAGGCTCACCGCCTTGGCGACGGTCTTCTCGCGGTCCAGAAAGACGGGCGCGACGTGCGCGGCAGCGGCCTTGAACGGCGTCATCGGCACCCTCCCGGGGTGTGTATCTCTATATGGACATTGACACGAAAGGTGCGCGCTACGCAGGGTGAACGTACGTGAAGGTCGCGGAGCTCATCAGGCTTCTGGCTGAAGATGGATGGCAGCTCGGAACTGTCACCGTCGCAGGCAAGCCAAGTGTGTGGCTGAAGAAGTGATGCGGCTGATTCGCGAAGCCATCGAGCTTCATATCGACGGTCTCCGGCAAGAGGGCTTGCCCGTTCCGACTCCAAGCTCGGAGGGCGAACTCGTCGAGATCGGCGCCGCGTAGCTTCAATCCTCAATTCGTTCGCCTCTCACCCGCCCGATTTCTTCCACGTCGTCTTGATCCAGTTCACGGTCGACGACGGGTCGTTGTGGCCCTTGCCGGGCTTGGGCCACGTCGGCGGCGCGGTCATCTGGCCGACGGGAATCGTCATGATGCGCTCGGGATCCCACACCGCGAACGGATAGTCGGGCAGGTTCTTGCTGAAGCCGACCTTCACGTCCTTGTAGGCGCGGTGGTCTTCCTTGCGGATCGTCACGAGCCCGGCGGGGCCCTCGATGCTCAGGCCCTCGAGCTGCTTGATGATCGCGTCGTCCTCGGGCCAGCCGCCGCCCGCCGCCTTGTTGGCCTTCTCGACGGCGGTCTTGAAGAGATAGAGGCCCGTGTACGCGGCCTCGGCCGCATACGACGGGTATTCGTTCCAGCGCTTCTGGTAGGCCTCGACGAAGCGCTTGTTCGCGGCGGAGGCGCCCGCGGGCGAATAGGTGAAATGGTAGTTCGAGTGCACGCCGGCGAGCGCGCCCTCCGGATGATCCTTGCCGATGGCCTGCGGCACCACGCCGAAGTTGATGTTGCCGGCGAGCCGCGCGCGACGGAAGAGCCCCTGCGCGAGCCCCTGCTTGTAGAAGTTGACGTACATGCCGCCCCACATGGATGTCACGACGATGTCGGGCTTCGCGGCGACGGTCTTGGTGATGTGGGAGTTGAAGTCGGTCGTGTTCGGGAACGGCGCCCACACCTCCGAGACGATCTCCGAGCCGGGCAGGAGCTTCTCCCGCGCGGCGTCGAAGTGGAGCTGGAACCAGCGGCCGAACGCGTAGTCGGGGTTGATGACGGCGACGCGCTTGACGTCGGGCCACGCCTTCGCGATGGCGAGCGCCGTGGTCACGCCGTCGGCGGACAGGATGTTGGTCATCCCGAACAGATAGTGGGGATTGGGGACCTCGACCTCGAAGAGCTTGTCGATGCAGCCCTCGGTCATCATCGTGAGCAGCTTCAGCTCCTCGACGACGGGGCCGACGGCGAGCTGGTTGTGCGCGGCGATGACGCCCGAGAAGTAGTCGATCTTCTCGACCAGCTTCATCCGCTTCACTTCCTTGACGGTCGCCTCGGGCCCGGCCGCCTCGTCAGCGGTGATCGTCTCGATCCGGCGCTTGCCGAGGAGGCCGCCCGCCGCGTTGATCTCCTCGGCGGCCAGCGTGTGGCCCTTGAGCGAGGGCAGCCCGAGGATGGCGCCGGGCCCGGACTGGATCGTGATGTGGCCGAACTTCACGGGCGTCCCGGGGATGCGGCCGCGGGCAGGATCCTGCGCCTCGGCCACGCCGGTAGCGGCCAGCTCGCCGAGCGCCACGCTGGCGCCGAGCCCGGCCAGGAATTCACGTCGATCTAGGCTCATCTATCCCTCCACGGTGATCTTGATTATATGGATGCGGTTCCGGCCGGCCGCCGGCTGGGTGTGTCCGCGCGCGTCGGTGGCGCGAACGTGCAGCTCGTAGGTGCCCGGCGCGTCGGCCTCCCACTCGCGCGTGAACGCCTGCCACTGGTGATCGGCGCCACGCGCCTCGATCCGCGCCGGGTGCCACGTCTGGCCCGCATCGGTGCTGACCTCGACGGCGCGCACGGGCGCGGCGCTCCACGCCCAGCCGAGGACCGTCTGCCGGCCGCGCTCGAGCAGCGCGCCGTCGGCCGGCGCCACGATCACCGCGTGCACGTCGAGATCGCGCACCGGCTCCGCCCCGCGCATGTAGAGCCGCGTGGTGAAGAGGCTCTCCGGCCGCTCGGCGGCCAGCGTGAGCCGCGAGAGCCACTTCACGTTGTTGGTGCCGAAGTAGCCGGGCACGACCACGCGCGCGGGAAAGCCGTGCTCGGCGCTGAGCGGCTCGCCGTTCAGCGCCCACGCGACCAGCACATCGGGCTCCAGCGCGCGCGCCAGCGGCAGGTCCTTCACGTAGCGGTCGCTGTGCACCGTGGCGAACGTGCCGGAGTCGAGGCCCTCGGGGCAGACCAGGCGCGCGTCCGGCCGGACGCCGGCGCGCTCGAGCAGGTGCGACAGCCGCACGCCGCGCCAGACGACGTTGCCCACGCGGCGCGTGGCGACGTCGGGCTCCACGGGGTTGCCGAAGCACTCGAGCACCGCGGTGACCTCGGTGGCGGGCAGCGAGGTCAACGCATCGTAGTCCAGCGCGAACGGGCGCTCGACGAGCCCGTCGACACGGAGCCGCCAGCCCTTCACGTCCACCCGCGCGATGCCCATGTGCGCGATGACATAGACGTCGTCACTCGGCGTGACGGGCGGGGCCAGGCGATCCACGGGCACGAGGCGCCGGTACGTCGCGCTCGGATCCATCACCACCCGCGGGGTCTCCGGCATGGTGCGCGGATTATCCAACAAAACTTTACATTCGCCACACACTCCGTTGACGTGGCCGCTGAATCCTCGGGACATGCGGGCGTGACGCCCGCGACATCCACAGAGGAGGACGAGCCATGACCAGACGGACGATCTTCGGCGTGATCGCGGGTAGCCTGGTGACGCTCTTCGCGGGCGGAGCCGCGCTGGTAGGCGGCCGGGCGTGGGCCCACGGCCCGGGCGGCCTGCACGGCGGCATCATGAAGCGCATGATCTCGAGCGCGCTCGACGAGGCGCTGGCGAAGGCCAACGTCTCGGCCGAGCAGCGCACGGCGATTCACGCCTCGCGCGACCGCGCCTTCGCGGCGTTCGAGCAGAACATGCCGGACCGGCGCGCGCACAAGGAGCAGTTCCTGGCGGCCTTCGAGAAGGATCAGCTGGATCTGGTGCAGCTGCAGGCGATGCACGCGCAGATGGAGCAGCGGCGCCAGACCATCCGCGACGCCGTCGGCCAGGCCCTGGTGGAGATCCACGACACCCTGACGCCCGAGCAGCGGCGGATCGTCGCCGACTACGCGCGGCAGTTCGGGCCCGGCGGCATGCGGTGAGCGCGTTACCCTAGGCCGATGCCGCTGGCCGCGCTCCTCATCGACGACGACGCCCGACTCGGCGCGCTGGTCCGCGAGCACCTGGGCCAGCACGACATCGACGTCACCCTCGCCGGCGACGGGGAGCGCGGCCTCGCCGCCCTCCGCAAGGGACGCTTCGACGTGGTCCTCCTCGACCTCATGCTGCCGGGCATCGACGGGCTGGAAGTCTGCCGGCGCATCCGCGCCGCGCCGGAGCTGGCCGCCCTGCCCGTCATCATGCTGACCGCGCGCGGCGACGACGTGGACAAGATCATCGGCCTCGAGCTGGGCGCCGACGACTACCTGGCCAAGCCCTTCAACGCGCGCGAGCTGCTCGCGCGCATCCGCGCCGTGTTGCGGCGCGGCCGGGCCGCCCCGGCGAAGCGCTTCCGGACCGGCAAGCTCGAGATCGACTTCGACGCGCGCGAGGTCACCGTGGCCGGCCGGCGCGCGGCGCTGACGTCCTACGAGTTCGACCTGCTCGCGGCGCTGGCCCGAGCGGCGGGCCGCGTGCTGTCTCGCGAGCAGCTCCTGGACGCGCTCAAGGGCGCCGAGTACGAGACGTTCGACCGGTCCATCGACGTGCACGTCTCGAAGCTCCGCGCCAAGCTCGAGGAGGATCCGAAGGCCCCGCGCCACATCAAGACCGTGCGCGGCGTGGGCTACGTGCTCCTGCGCGCCGGCGACTGACGTGGCGCGCCTGCACCGGCGGATCTACTGGCACTTCCTGGGCGTGTTGCTCGTGGTCGCGGTCATCACCGCGGTCGTGGGCGCCCTCGGCGTGCGCGACGCGTTCCGCCGCGAGGCGGCGCTGGCCCTGGCGCGCCACGTGGCCTCGCTGCTCGGCGAGCACGCCGGCGACCCGCCCGGGCTCGAGCGCCGCGTGCGCCAGCTCCACGACGACCTGCACCTGAACGTGCGCGTGCGCGGGCTCGACGGCCGAGTGCTGGCGAGCGCGGGCGAGCCGCCGCCGCCGCTGGCGCCGGCGAGGGACGCGGCGCTGCGCGCGGGCGGCGACGTCCAGTGGATGCGGCCGATGGCCTTCGCGGCGGCCATCCGCCACCCGGGCTCCGGCACTGTCGTCGCCGTGGTCGAGGCCGCGATGCCACGGCCGCCGGGCTGGCCGCCGATCTGGCGGCCGATCCTCTGGGTGGCTGTCGCGCTCGGCGTGGTCGCGCTCGCCACGCGGCCGCTGGCGCAGCGCATCTCGCGGCCGCTCGAGCGGCTGACGGAGGCGGTGCGGCGCCTGGGCGGCGGCGATCTGACCGCGCGCGTGGCGCCCGAGCGGCGGCATACGCGCCGCGGCGACGAGATCACCGAGCTCACGCGCGCGTTCAACGAGATGGCCGAGCGCGTCGAGCGCCTGGTGCGCTCGGAGAAGGAGCTGCTCGCCAACGTCTCGCACGAGTTGCGCTCGCCGCTGGCGCGCATCCGGCTGGCGCTGGAGCTCGTCCCCC
>DASYTM010000141.1:0-16651 GCA_036002345.1 Candidatus Methylomirabilota bacterium
GCGCAGCCGTTCTCCCTGCCGCTCGACGCGCGTCACCACCCAGGCCACGTCGTCCACCTTCACGGGGATCCGGACGCGGGTCTGGATGAAGTAGCCGTCGGCGTCTTTCTTCAAGTTGGAGCGCAAGTTGGCAAGGATGCCCGGATGCGTCACTTGAACGCCTTCGTCCCACCACTCCCCGTCCGTGTCGACGCGGAGCTCGGGGAGCTTCCAGCCCGGCGGCAGCGCGGCAGCCATCACGACCCCATCCTAGAAGACGACGCTGGCGAACGTCACGACACACTCGGGGTCCGGCGTCTGGGCGTAGCGCCGCAGCACCCCGGGCGCGCCGCCCGTGGCGCGCAGGAGCAGCCAGATCGGCGAGAGCCCGCACACGCGCCGGGCGTCGCCGTCCCGCGCGGCATCGTCGAAGAAGGCGTCGGCGTCTCCCGCGGTCACCGTCTCGAGCATCGCGCGGTCGGCGTCGGCCAGCCGGGCGGCCTCCTCGGGCGAGACCGGATCGGCGTCGCCGAAGCGCGGGCCGACGTGGGCGAGGTCGGCGCCCGCGATGAACGCCACGCGCCGTCCGCTCGCCGCCACCGTCTCGCCGAGCGCGTCGAGGAAGCGGGCCACACGGGGATCGTGCTCCGGCCGCTTGCCGTGCGCCAGCGCCTCGTGCACGAAGCTGGTCAGCACGGGCACGACCGAGACGTCACGCTGCCCGGCGAAGAGATAGCGCAGGAACACGGCCTGGAACTCGATGGAGTGCTCGTTCCTGTGCGCCATCTCGGCGCCGAAGCAGTCCTGCCCGGCGCGCGCCGCGAGCGCCTCCACGAAGCCCACGTCCACCGGCGCGGCCCCGAGCGGCGTCTCGTAGGGCTTGCGCGTGAGGGCGAACGGATGGCGCATCCCCGCGTGACACGTGCCGAAGATCACGAAGAGATCGGCGTCCGAGCGCTCGGCGAGGTCGCGGTAGCCCCACGCGTAGGCGGGGCCGCCGCGGTGGAAGTCGATGTGCGGGGCGATGAGCCCGCTCACGCGCGGCGCCGACGCCGCCGCGCGGTCGATCGGGCCCGGACCGTGGGGCGGCGTGAAGAAGCCGTCGATCATCGCGGCCAGCGCTCCCGCCTCGGCGGGGTACGCGCCGCCGGCGTGGCTCGCCTGCCGCGTGACGCCGGCGAGGAATTCCCCGTCCACGGCGGCGCGCCGCGTCTCGAAGGCCGGCCCCTCCAGGAAGCCGTGGTGATCGAGCGCTTTCGCGAGCTCCTCGATGTGCGCGGCCTCCACCCGCTCGCCATGGTGGCGCAGGAGCGCCTGCTGGATGGCCGCGACGTCGTGCTCGCCGTCGAAGAGCGAGACGATCTCGAGCAGCGCCATCGGCAGCATCACCACGGACGGCGTGTAGCCGGCGGGATCGCGGAGGGCGAGGAAGCGCTCGCCCTCGTGCTCGACGGGGAACGCCTCGATGCCGCGGAGCCGAGGTCCGCTCACGGCTCGAGGTACGCGAGGGCCGCGGCGGTGTAGATGCGCGCGGCGTCCACCAGCTGGGCGACCTCCACGTGCTCGTCCACCTGGTGCGGGATGAGCCGGTGGCCAGGGCCGCACGTGACGATGGGGATTCCGAGCTCCATGCGGAGGATCGTGCCGTCCGTCGAGCCAGGCACGCCGCCCCACTTCGCCGCGCGTCCCGTCGCCTTCCGCACCGCGCCGGTCATGGCCTTCACGAGCGGCTCGCTCCGCTCCACCTTCGTCGCCAGCCGAAAGCCGTTGACGGGCTGCCACTCCACGCGCACGCCCGGGCACGCGTCGGCCGCGCGGCGGCACGCCTCGTCGATCTCCTTGGCGACGGCGTCGGCGTCGGGACCCGGCGTGAGGCGCACGTCGAGGGTGGCCTGCGCGGTGGCCGGGATCACGTTCGACTGCGGCACGCCCGCGACGGGCGCCGCGATCACGGTCGGCGTGACGGTCGGCGGCTTGAGATACCGGCTGCGCGCGCACAGCGCGCGCAGGCGCCGCTCGAGCCGCGGCGCGGCCGCCACCAGCGCGGCGAGGGCCGCGATCGGGTTGGCGCCGGCTTCCGGCATCGCGCCGTGGGCCATGCGCCCGCGCGCGGTCACGCGCGCCCACACGACGCCGCGCTGCTCGAGACAGAGCTCGTTGTCCTCCGGCTCGCAGATGATCGCCGCGGAGATCTCGCGGCCGAGCGGCGTCGTGCAGAGGTGCTTGACGCCGAGCATGTCGCCTTCCTCGTCCACGAGCGCGCCGACGACGAGGCGGCCGCCGAGCCGGGCGCCGCTGCGCTTGAGCGCGGCGGCGGCGATCATGGCCGCGGCCAGCCCCGACTTCATGTCGGCGGCGCCGCGGCCGTAGATCTTGCCGTCGACCAGGTCGGCCGCGAACGGGGGATGGCTCCACGCGGCGGGATCACCCTCGGTGACGACGTCGGTGTGGCCCTCGAGCAGCAGCGTCGGCTTCGCCGCGGGGTGGCCCAGCACGCCGAGCACGTTGGGACGTCCGGGCGCCACGGGCTGGACCTCGACCTCGAAGCCCTCGCGGCGCAGCCAGTGCTCGACGTGCGCGGCCACGGCGGACTCGTTGGCGTTCGCGTCACCGGGACGCACGACGCTCGGGATGCGCACGAGGTCGCGCGTGAGCGCGACGAGCTCGTCGGGATCGATCCGGGACAGCGCGGCTTTCAGATCTGACACCGCCGGGGCCCGGCGGCTACTCGTGCGGGAACGACAGGATGACGGAGTCGAGACGGATGACGCGGTACTCCTCGAGGGCGATGTAGAAGTAGTGGCCCTCGACCTCCTCGGCGCTCTCCTCGAACGCGACGACCGTCTTGAGCTCGGGCATCTCGCGGAAGGCGTTGGCGCCCTCGTCGAAGCCGTCGCCGCGAGCCATCACTTCCCCGTACCGGATCGGCGAGCCCTTCGGGCAGTTCACGCGGATGTCGGCAGGCGCTTCGGCCATCATCTTGACGAGGAGATTGATGCCGTAGACCTGGATGGGGATGTTCGTCATACGGCGACTATACCACTCCGGGCAGCGTCGGCGGCTCGGGCGGCGCGGTACCGAGCTCCGCGGCGGCGCCCTTGCGGCCGATCTCGTCGAGCTTCGTCTCCAGCTTGTCCAATTCGCGCTGCGCGTCCTCGTACTGCTTCTGCGCGTTGCCGAGATGGCGGCCCAGCGTGGCGAGCGGGCCGCGCAATTTCGCTACGTCGCCGCCGAGGCGGGCGAGGTCTTCCTGGATCCGGCGCGCGTTGGCCTCGATGCGCAGGCCCTTGAGCCCGAGCACGATGACTTGCAGGTAGGCGAAGATGCTGTTCGGCGAGACCGGCACCACGCGCTTGGCGAGGGCGTAGGTGGCGATCGGCTCTTCCGCGGCGTCCTCGGGGCGCACCGCGATCTCGTAGTAGACGTTCTCGGCCGGCACGTACATGAGGGCGAAGTCGTAGGTACCCTCGTCGGGCAGGATGTATTTCTTCGCGATCTCGTCCACGCGCATCTTGACGTCGCGGGCGAAGGCCTTGCGGTGGGCGCGGCGCCGGTCGTCCTCGCTCTCCTCGAGCATGCGGCGGAAGTTCTCGAGCGGGAACTTGGCATCCACGGGCACGATGCGCTCGCCGATCTTGATGGCGGCGTCCACCTTCTCGCCCGAGCGGAAGGCGTGCTGGGTCATCCAGTGCTCGCGCGGCAGCATCTCGTCGAGCAGCCGTTCGAGGAGCGTCTCGCCGAGGCCGCCCCGCATCTTGGGCGACTTCAGCACCTGCTCGAGGCCCTGGATCTCGCGGCCGATCTCCGCCACGCGGCGCGTGGCTTCCTGCAGCGTGCCCAGGCTGCCCTGCACGTCGCCCACGACCTTGGTGGCGGCGTCCAGGCGCGCCCCGATCGTGCTCTGGCCCGCCTGGATCAGCTTCATCCCCTGCTCGAGCTGGCGCGTGACTTCCGTGGTCAGCGTGCCGACCTGGGTGCGCAGCCGCTCCTGGTCCTCACGACCCTCACGCCGCACGGTTTCGATCTCGTGCTTGAGCAGCGGCAGCGCGGGGTCGGTCGCCGGCGGGCGCCCGCGCAGCTCGGCGAGCTCGCGCCGGGTGCCGAGGAGCGTCCACGCGACGACGGCCAGCACGACGAGCAGCGCGCCGAGCAGGATTCCCGCGATCTCGGTCATCGGGCCCTCCGGCGCGTCGCCTCGGCCCGAGTCCAATGACGGCACACGCTGCGCAGCCCGCACGGCGGGCACACGACGGCGTCGCGGCGGTCGAGGCAGTCGCCGGCCATGCGCGTGTGGCAGAGCGCGAAGTCATACTTCACGGGGTCGGCGGGGTCGAGGGCAGCCAGGCGGGCGGTGATCTCCTCCGCCATCTTCCAGGTGCGCGAGCGCCGGCGCGTGAGCCCGATGGCGCGGCTCATGTTCTCGACGTGGGTGTCCACGGGCATCACGAGGCGCGCGGGCGAGACGCTGGTCCAGAGCCCGAAGTCGGGCGGCTCGCGGCGGACCATCCAGCGCAGGAACAGCAGCGGGCGCTTGCAGGGCCCGCCCCGCGACGGCAGCGGGAACAGATGCCGATAGCCGCGCGAGCGGCGGCCGCGGGGAAACACGTCATGGAGGTCCGCGTCGAGGAAGGCGTGCGAGAAGCGCTCGAGGGCAGGACCGATCGACCCACGCGGCTCGGTGTCGCCCGCCAGGAAGCATTTCTCCAGCGTGCCGTGACGCCCCAGCACCTCGCGCGCGGCCACGCAGAAGGCGGCCATGTCGCGCGGGCGGTTGAAGCGATAGATGAAGTCCGCGAACCGCCCGGCGTCGCGCCGTGGCTCGAAGTCGCGGACGAACGCCGTCGGCGACGGCCCCATCATGGCGAGCACGCCCTCCAGGGCGCGACCGAAGAGGTCCACGCGACCGTAGGCCAGGCACGCGGTGAGGAGCGCGACGAGCTCGCGGTCGGCGGGATCGGCGTAGCGGAGCGGGTACCGGATCGCGTCGCGGCCGAGACGGGCGTCGTAGTCGAAGTCGCGGTAGAGGCGCTCGAGCGGCTGTCGCAACGCGCCGGGTGACGTCAACTTGGCGAATGATACCATGTGCAGCGATGCCCGCCGCGCGCGGTCCCCTCAGAGTCGGCGTCGTCGGTCTCGGTGCCATCGGCCGGCCCGTGTGCCGGGCCATCGACGCCGGGCTGCCCGGCCTGATCCTGGCAGGCGCGCTCTCGCGCGAGCGCGACGCGGGCGAAGCATTCCTCGCCTCGCTCAAGTCGCGGCCCCCGTTCCTCGACCTCGACGCGCTCGTCGCCGCCTCCGACCTCGTCGTGGAGGCCTCCGGCCAGGCGCACCTGCGCGAGATCGCGCCGAAGGCCCTCGGCGCCGGGCGCGATCTGGTCGTGCTCTCGTGCGGCGGGCTCCTCGGCCGCCAGGACTGGGTTGCCCTCGCGGAGTCCACCGGTGCTCGCATCCTCGTGCCCTCGGGCGCCATCGCCGGCCTCGACGGCGTCAAGGGCGCCGCCGTGGGCCCGATCACCTCCGTGACGATGGAGACGCGGAAGTCGCCGAAGGGGCTGGCGGGGGCGCCGTGGATCACCGAGAACAAGATCGATCTCGACATCCTCCGGGAAGAGACGCTGATCTTCGAGGGGCCGGCCACCGAGGCCTGCCGCGCCTTCCCCGCCAACGTCAACGTGCTGGCGGCGCTGTCGCTGGCCGGCATCGGGCCGGAGAAAACGCGCACGAAGATCTACGCCGTGCCGGGGCTCGCGCGAAACATGCATCGCATCCACGTGGAGGGCGAGTTCGGCGCCCTCCGCATCGAGGTCGAGAACGTGCCGTCGGAGAACCCGCGCACCGGCCGGCTCTCCTACCTCTCGACGATCGCCCTGCTCCGCGACCTCGGCGCCACCCTGCGGATAGGCACGTAGATCCGGTCCGCGCCTCGTTCGACCGCATCGCCCCACAGTACGCCGCCGACTTCGCCGACGAGCTGACTCGCAAGCCCTGGGACGTCGAGCGGCTGCGCCGTTTCGCCGGCGCCGCCGCGCCCGGGCCCGTCCTCGACGTGGGCTGCGGCGCCGCCGGCCATCTCGGCCGCTTCGTCGCCGATCTCGGCGTGCGCGCGATCGGCGTGGACTTCTCCGAGCGCTCGGTGGCCGTCGCCCGGCGGCTCCACCCCGCCCTCGGCTTCGTCGCCGCCGACATGCGGCAGCTGGCGATCGCCTCGCGGGCGTGCACGGGTGTGCTGGCGTTCTACTCGCTGCTCTACGGCGGGCCGGAGGACACGGCGGCGATGCTCGGCGAATTGCGTCGCGTGCTGCGCCCGGGCGGACGTCTCCTGGCGGCCGTCCACGCGGGACAGGGCGTGCAGCGGTTCACCGACTACAAGGGCGTGGCCGTCGACGTGGAGCTGCACCATCGTGAGCCTGACGCCTTCGCCGCGCTGATCCGGACCGCGGGGTTCGTGGTCGAGTCGGTCGAGGTGCGGCCGCCCTACCCGTTCGAGCACGCGACCGAGCGGCTGTACGTCGCCGCGCGCGCGGCGTGATCAGCCGAGCCGCTGGGCTTCCAGCCAGCGCTCGGCTTCGAGCGCGGCCATGCAGCCGGTGCCGGCGGCGGTGACCGCCTGGCGGAAGACGGCGTCCTGCACGTCGCCGGCGGCGAAGACGCCGGGCACGGAGGTTCGCGTGGTGCCCGGCTCGACGCGGACGTAGCCGCTCGGCAGCAGGTCCACCTGGCCCTTGAAGAGGCCGGTGTTGGGCGTGTGGCCGATGGCGACGAAGACGCCGTCCACCGGCAGCCGCGTGCGCTCGCCGGTCTCGACGTTGCGGAGCACGACGGCCGTGACCTTGCCGGCGGCGGGGTCGAGGACGTCGGCGACCTCCGCGCTCCAGACGAAGGCGATCTTGGAGTGCGCGAAGGCGCGGTCCTGCATGATCTTCGACGCGCGGAGCGTGTCGCGCCGGTGCACGACGTGGACCTTGCGCGCCAGGCGCGCCAGGTAGAGCGCCTCCTCGAGGGCGGAGTCGCCGCCGCCGACGACCACGACGTCCTGGTCCTTGAAGAAGAAGCCGTCGCAGGTGGCGCAGGTCGACACGCCGTGGCCGAGCAGCAGATGCTCCGAGGGCAGCCCGAGCAGCCTGGCCGTGGCGCCCGTCGCGATGATCACGGTCTCGGCCTCGAACGCCTGATCGTCGGTGCGCACGACGAAGGGGCGGCGGCTGAAGTCGACGGCGGTCACGTCCATGCCCAGCATCTCGGTGCCGAAGCGCTCCGCCTGCTTGCGCATCGTCTCCATCAGCTCGGGCCCGAGCACGGGATCCACGAAGCCGGGGTAGTTCTCGATGTGCGAGGTGAGCATCAGCTGTCCGCCCGACTGGAGCCCGCTGATCATGAGCGGCGCGAGGTTCGCCCGCGCCGCGTAGATGGCGGCCGTGTACCCGGCGGGGCCGGAGCCGATGACGATGACTTTGCGGGGCGTTGTCATTCGCTCACATTCTCCCGCCCATTGTGATGCAGGGGGTGTGCCGACGGATGCCGGCGCTTCAGCCGCGGCCGAGGATCGGCTCGAGCTCGGCGAGGTCGCGGATCTCGTATTCCGGCGGCGCCACGCCCTCCGGCAGCGGCTCGCGCTCCGGGTTGATCCACGCGGCGTCCATGCCGACGCGGTGAGCGCCCTCCACGTCGATGTCGGCGCGGTCGCCCACGAAGAGCGTGCGGGCGGGGTCGGCGCCCGTGGCCGCGAGCGCGCGCTGGAAGATGTCCGGGCGCGGCTTGCGCCAGCCGACCTGGTCGGACACGATCACGGCGGCGAAGACGTCGAGCACCCCCGCGGCCTCGAGGATGCCGATGGCCGTCGGCGTGTAGTCGAAGTTCGAGACGACGGCGAGCCGGAAGCGCGCGGCCAGCCGGCGCAGCAGCGGGCCGTAGTGGGCCGGGAACGACGCGGCCTTGGACAGCTCGGCCTTGTGGGCCTCGATGAGCACCGAGGCCAGATCGGGCGGCAGCGTGGCGTGCTCGAGCTCGAGGCGGCCGAAGAAGTGGCGGAAGCGCTCCGGCGCCGAGACCTCGCGGTGGTCGATCGCGCGCAGCCGCTCGGCGTCCTTCCACGAGGACAGGAGCGCGTCGTAGCACTGCTGGAGGCTCACCGACGGCGCGTGCGGCTGGAGCAGCGCGTGCAGGCATCCCGCCGTCGAGCGCACGGGGCGGCCGTCGATCTCGATCTCGGGCAGCCGGGCGCGGTCGAAGTGCACGAGGGTGTCGAAGAGGTCGAAGAAGACGGCGTTGTAGCGGGCCGTCACAGGGGCTTCCGGTTCGCGTAGCCCTCGTCGAGGCCGTGCCAGTGGCCGATCGCCGTCTCGCCGTACTTCCAGCAGAGGTTCACGACGCGGCCGTCGCGCCGGTGCGGAAAATCCACGAGCCCCAGCGCCAGGTCCTTGATGACGCCGCCCATCGCGTTGACGTCGAGGACCCCGGCCTTCACGCGCTCCGCGCACTCGGTGACGCGAGCGGTGTCGCGCTGCCACGCGGCGCGGTCGATCATGCCGCCGCCCGCCTGCCCGATCCGCTCGCGCTCGCCCTCCAGGCGCGTCGTGATCTCCGTGGCCTCCTCGCTGGCGCGCATCACGCGCTCCATGACGCGCGCGAGCTCGGGGATCAGGGTCTCGACCTCCTCGCGCTCGAAGTAGCGGTCAGCCATGGAGCCCGCCGTCGACGAAGATCGCGTGGATCTCCTTGGGCCCGTGCACGCCGCGCGTCAGGGTGAGCTCGATGTCGGCGGTGCGGCTGGGCCCGGTGATGAAGTTGATCATCGCGCCGCGCTCCGGCGGCGCCGGGCCGTCGTGCCACGCCTCCAGCGCGAGCCCGAGCTGCTCGAGCGTCTCGACGAGGACCGTGCGGTCGAAGACGGCGACGTGGCAGGGCGGCAGCAGGGACGTCGAGCGCGGGCGTCCCGCCGCGGAGACGAGCACGAGCGTCCCGGTCTCGGCCACGGCGAGGTCGGCGCCGGTGACGCCGAGGTCGGACTCGGCGATGAGCGCGCGCAGGCGGCCGCGCTCGCTCTCGGCTGGGACGGCGCGCGGCATCGACTCCACCGTGATCCCGGCGGCGCCGAGGCCCGGGGCGATGGCCACGCCCAGGTCCTCGGCGGGCCACGCCACGAGCCGGCGCGCGGCGCGCTCGCGGCAGATGCGCTCCAGCGTGGCGGGAACCTCGGCCGCCGTCGTCACGCGATGAAAGACGCCGGCGACCCGCTCGAACTCCGCCCGGAAGCGCTCGAGGGTCTGCGGCCAGCGCTCGCTCAGCTCGCGGCGCAGGAGGTCCAGCCGCGCGCGCGGGTTCACGGGGCGCTCGGCCGGTGACGCAGCGAAGAGGCCGCGGGTCTTGGCCATCTCCGTCCGGATGCGGCCGAGGAAGTCAGCTCGAGAGGTCACGCCAGCGCTCCTGGAAGGTGCGGGCGGCCACGGGCGGCAGATCGCGCGTCCGGGTCCAGTGTCCGAAGAACAACGGCAGGGAGCGGACGCGGCCGGCGCGGACGAACGGGCGCTGGGCGAGCCGGCCGATCCGGGCCCCCAGCCGGTACAGCGCCGGCGAGCGCAGCACGCGCGCGAACGCCTTGAACACGACGCGCTCGGGCCACGGCGCGATGCCCTGCTCGTCGACCTGGCGCCGCAGCTCGATGAGCATGCGGGGGATGTCGATGTTGACGGGACACGCGTCGGCGCACGCGCCGCAGAGCGACGAGGCGTGGGACAGCTCCTTCACCGAGCCCGGGCCGTTCAGCATCGCCGTCAGCAAGATGCCGATGGGGCCGGGATACGTGTAGCCGTACGCGTGGCCACCGATCTGGCGATAGACGGGACAGACGTTCAGGCACGCGCCGCAGCGCAGGCAGTAGAGCGACTCGCGGAGCACCCCCGCGATCTGCGCGATGCGCCCGTTGTCGAGCAGGACCAGGTGGAACTCGTCGGGCCCCTCGAGCTCGCCCGGCCGCCGCGGCCCCTGCACCAGCGTCGTGTACACGGACAGCTTCTGGCCCGTGGCGCTCTTGGCGAGGATGGCCAGGAAGACGGCAAGGTCCGTCATCGACGGGATGACCTTCTCCACGCCCATGACGGCCACGTGCACGCGCGGCAAGGACGTCGCCATCCTCCCGTTGCCCTCGTTGGTGACGAGCACGACCGTGCCCGTCTCGGCCACCGCGAAGTTGGCGCCGGTGATCCCGAGGTCGGCCTGCAGGAACTTCTCGCGCAGCTCCTCGCGCGCGATCTTGGTCAGCACCTCGGGATCGGCGGGGATCCCGGGCCGCTTGAGCTCGCGCGAGAACAGCTCGGCCACCTGTCCCTTCGTCTTGTGGATGGCGGGCGCGATGATGTGCGAGGGCCGCTCGTGGGCGAGCTGGATGATGTACTCGCCGAGGTCGGTCTCCACCGGCGTCACGCCCGCGGCCTCGAGCGCGTCGTTCAGGTGGATCTCCTCGGTCGCCATCGACTTGGACTTCACGGCCATGCGCGCGCCGTTCCGCTTGGCGATGTCGAGGATGATCCGGCGCGCCTCCTCCGCGGTGGTCGCGAAGTGGACGTGGCCGCCGAGCCGCTCGATGTTGTCCACGAGCCGCTCGAGGTGCTCGTCGAGGCGCTGGAGCGTCGCCTCCTTGATGGCGCGGGCCCGGCTCCGAAGCTGGTCGCCCTGCGGGAAGTTGTCGAAGGCCTCGCGGCGCAGCCCGATGAACTTCGTGGTGGCGATGTCGAGCGCCTCGTGCAGGAAGCGGTCGCCGAGCGCCTGGGTGGCCCGCTCGCGGAGCGGCGTGGTGATTATGGGCTCGCTCATGGCTTGAGAACCTCGGCCAGGTGCAGCGCGCGGAGGGGCGAGCCGCGGCGCGAGAGGCCGCCGCGGATCTGCATGAGACAGCCGGCATCGCACGCGACGAGACAGCGGGCCCCGGAGGCTTCGAGGTTGGCGAGCTTCCGGTCGAGGATCGAGGTGGACACCTCCGGCAGCCGCACCGAGAACGAGCCGCCGAAGCCGCAGCACTCGTCGCTGCCGGGCAGCGGCACGACCTCGGCGCCCGCCAGATTCTGCAGCAGCGTGCGGGGCGACGTACCCTCGTGCAGGCCGCGCAGGAGGTGACACGAGTCGTGGTACGCGAGCGGCCCCGCCACGTCGGTCTCGAACGTCGTGTGTCCAAGCCGCCGCACGAGGAACTGGGAGAACTCCCACGCTCGCTCCGCCACGCGCGCGGCGTCGGCGGCGGCCGCCGTGTCGCGCAGGAGACCGGGATACTCGTGCTTGACCATCCACGCGCAGGAGCCCGACGGCACCACCACCGCCTCGGCGTCGGCGAAGATGTCCACCGTGCGCCGCGCGACCTCGGCGGCCTCGGCGTGATAGCCGGAGTTGAAGAGCGGCAGGCCGCAGCAGGTCTGGCCCGCCGGCAGCGTGACGTCCACGTCCAGCCGGCGCAGGAGCCGCACGATCCGCTCGCCGACCTCGGGATAGAACATGTCCGCGAGGCACGTGATCATCAGCGCCGCGCGGCGGCGCGGCTGGGGCACCGCGCGAACGCTCACCGGGAACCCGGGGTCATGCGTGGGGCGGCGGCGGCGCCATGAAGACGAGCAGCGTGAGGCGCTTGCCGGAGTCGTTGGCGACACCGTGCTGGCTGCCCGCGGCCGCCACGAGGGCCTCGCCGGCCTCGAGCGCGTGCTCGGCGCCGTCGAGGGTGAAGCGGCCGCGCCCGTCGAGCACGACGTAGACCTTGTCCTGGCCGTCGTGCGCGTGCACCTTTTGCGCCTGGCCGGGCTCGAGGCAATAGAGGTCGACCTGGGCGCGCGGCGTCCCGTGGAGCGCGATCTTCGCCATCTTGTCGGGCTGGAACTTGGCGTGCTCGGCGAGCCGGATCTTCATCGGTCCTCCCATCGCACGGCGCGCGCGAGCAGCGTCACCGGGTGCACGACCTCGACGGCGAGACCGCGCTCGCGCGCGCCGCGGGCGATCTGCATGACGCAGCCGGGGTTGCCGGTGACGACGGTGCCGGCGCCGGTCTCGGCGATGCGCGTGATCTTGTGGGCGAGCAGGCGATCGGCCATCTCGGGCTCCAGCACGTTGTACACCCCCGCGCTGCCGCAGCACAGCTCGCTGTCCGCCAGCGGCACGACCGTGAGGCCGGGGATGCGGTTGAGCAGCGTGCGCGGCGCCGAGCGCACGCGCTGGCCGTGCGCCAGGTGGCAGGGGTCGTGGTAGGTGACCGTCAGCGGCAGCGAGCCGAGCGGCAGGTCGGCCTCGGCGAGCAGCTCGGTGACGTCGCGGGTGCGCGCGGCGAGCCGGCTGGCCGCCTCGTCGTCGCCGGCCCAGTGGCCGTAGTCGCGCAGCGCCGAGCCGCAGCCCGCCGCGTTGGTGACGATCCAGTCGACGTCGGACGGCAGCGCCGCCGCCAGCGCGCGCGCCCGGGCGCGGAAGGCGTCGAGCCGGCCCGCGTGCAGCTCGAGCGCGCCGCAGCACCCCTGCCCGCGCGGCGCCACGACGTCCCACCCCGCCAGCGAGAGCAGACGCATCGTGTCCCGGTTCACGTCGGCGAAGAGGTGGCGCTGCACGCAGCCCGTCAGCAGCGCCACGCGGCCGACGGGACGGCCGCGCGCGGCGAGGAACTCGAGCGGGGCCTCATCCGTCCGGGGCACGTCGGAGAGGAGCGCGTCCATGGCGGCCAGGCGCGGGAACGCGCGCAGCAGGCCGGAGCGGCGCACGAGCGCCTGCAGGCCCCAGCGCCGATAGCGCCGCAGCAGCCCGAGCACGACCGCGAACCGCTCGGGGTACGGGAAGATGCCGAAGAGGAACGCCTCGAGGAGCCGCCGGCGCCACGGGCGGCCGCGCCGGTCGATGTCGGCGCGGGCCGTTTCGAGAATGGAGCCGAACGGCACGCCGGCCGGGCACGCCGTCTCGCACGCGCGGCAGCCGAGGCAGAGGTCGAGGTGGTGTGTGTAGGTCTCGGTCGGCTCGAGCCGGCCCTCGGCGACGGCGCGCATCAGGTAGACGCGCCCGCGCGGGGAGTCCATCTCCTCGCCGAGCGCGCGATAGGTCGGGCAGGCCGGCAGGCAGATCCCGCAGTGGACGCACGATCGAATCGCGGTGACGATCGCGGGGTCCGTGAGGCTCACAGGCCGCCCACGTACCGGCCGGGGTTGAGGACGGCGCGCGGATCGAATTCTCCTTTGAGCGCGCGCATCACCGCCAGCGCGGGCGCGGGCACCGGGCCCCACGGGTCGAGCCGCTCGCGCAGCGCGCGCGGCGCGCGCTCGATGACGACGCCGCCGTCCACCCGCGCCACGGTCGCGCGCAGCCGCTCCAGCGCGGGGACGAGCGTCTCGGCATCGGCGTGCGTGGCGAGCACGCGCAGCGCGCCGAGGCCGGCCGCGCCCGCGACCGCCGCGCCCGGCAGCACCGCCTGCACCGCGCCGAGGGTTTCCACCAGGCGCGTGGGCAGCGTGCCGACCCGCAGCATGACGCCGTCGAAGCCCGCGAGCGCGCGATCGTACGTCCGCCAGAACGAGGCGCCCATCGTCTGGGAGACCCCGTGCGCGCGCTGCACCAGGGCCTTCACGAGCGCTTCCTGCGCGCGGACGGCGGGCTCGACCGTGCCGATCGAGATCGCCAGCGCCGCGCCGCTGATCGGCAGGTTGCAGGCGGCCAGCACGCGGCCGTCGAGGACTTCCAGGCGATTGGTCTGCACGGTGGAGTCCAGCAGCGCCGCCACGCACTCCTGGGCGTCGCCCGAGGTGCGGAAGCTCGCGAGCCACGTGCCTTCGTAGTCGGGCGCGGGGTGCAAGCGAAGCGTGAGCTCCAGCACGACGCCCAGGGTCCCCAGCGCGCCGACCATCAGCTTGGGAACGTCGTAGCCGCTCACCGATTTCACGACCTTGGCCCCGCCCCACGTGAGCACGCCGTCGGCCTGCGCGAAGCGCACGCCCAGGAGCAGGTCGCGCATGGTGCCGTACCGCTGGCGCAGCGGACCGCTCGCCTGGGTCGCGGCGATGCCGCCGAGCGTGCGGGACGTCCATCCCGGCGGGTCCAGCGGCAGGAGCTGGCGGCGCCCGGCAAGGTGCGCCGCCAGCACGCCGGCGCGACAGCCGGCCTGAACGCTGACGGTCAGGTCGTCGGGGTTGTACTCGAGGACGGCGTCGAGGCGCCGGGTGTCGAGGACGAGGTCGACGCGCGCGGGCGGATGGCCGAGCTCCAGCGCGCTGCCGCCGCCGCGCGGCGCCACGGCCAGGCGCTCGTCGTGGGCGAGGGCCACGAGCGCCGCGGCCTGCTCGACGGTGGCGGGCGCCGCCGTCCAGCGCGGCGCGATGCCGTCCACGGGCGCCCCGCCCTCCACGAGGTGCTCGCTGCCGACGATGCTCCGGAGCGCTCCGCCGAGCCCGGGCGTGGTCACCGCCATCGCGCTAGACCCACGTCCCCGCGGGGAGCGTGGGCCGCGACGGGCGGAAGCCCTCGCCGCACGCGGGGTGCGAGGGCAGGACCTTGGCGGGATTCATCAGGGTGTCGGGATCGAAGATCCGGCGCAGGCGGAACATGAAGTTCAGGTCGGCGTCCGCGTACTGGAGCGGCAGGTTCTTGGCCTTGTCCATCCCGATGCCGTGCTCGCCCGACACCGTGCCGCCCAGCGCGATGCAGGCGTGGAGCAACTCCTCGTTGGCCTTCATGGCCCGCGCCAGCTCCTCGGGCTTGCGGTCGTCGTAGCAGATGAGCGGGTGCAGGTTGCCGTCGCCCGCGTGGAACACGTTGGCGAAGAGCAGGTTGTGGCGCTTACTGATGACGGCCATCTCGCGCATGATCTGCGGCAGCTTGCTGCGCGGCACCACGGCGTCCTGGAGCAGGTATGCGGCGGTGATGCGGCCGACGGCGCCCGCGGCCTCCTTGCGGCCCTTCCAGAGGAGCGCGCGCTCGGCCTCGTCGCGCGCGACGGTGACCATGAGCGCCTGGCGCTCCCGGCAGATCGCCGCGACCCGCTCGGCCTGGGCCTCCACCTCGGCGCGCGGCCCGTCGAGCTCGATCAGCAGCACCGCGCCCGCGCCGTCGGGGTAGACCTTCCCCACCGCGGCGTTCACGGCGCCGATCATGGCGTCGTCGAGCATCTCGAGCGCGGCCGGGATGATGCCCGCCGCGATGATCGCCGACACGGCCTCCGAGGCCTCCACCAGGCTCGCGAACGAGGCGAGCGCGGTCTTCACCGCCTCCGGCAGATGCGTGAGCCGGACCGTGATCGCCGTCACGAGACCGAACGTTCCCTCGTTGCCGACCATGACGCCGGTGAGGTCGTAGCCCGGGCGATCGGCGGCCTTGCCGCCGACCCGGACGACGTCGCCCGTGCCCGTCACCATCTCCAGGCCGAGCACGTGGTTGGTGGTGATGCCGTACTTGAGGCAGTGCGGGCCGCCGGCGTTGGTCGCCACGTTGCCGCCGATCGAGGAGACCATCTGGCTCGAGGGATCGGGCGCGAAGAACCAGCCGCGGTCGCGCACGGCGTTGCTGAGCCAGAGGTTGATCAGGCCGGGCTGGACGGTGGCGCAGCGGTTGGCGAGATCGAGCTCGAGGATCTCCGTCATCCGCGTCAGCGCGACCATGACGCCGCCCTGCGGCGCGGTCGCGCCGCCGATGAGCCCCGTCCCCGAGCCGCGCGGCACGACGGGCACGCGCTCGGCGCGGCAGAGGCGCACGATGGCCTGGACCTCCTCGGTGCTCGTGGGCAGGACGACGGCGTCGGGCGTGCCCTTGTAGAGCGTGAGCATGTCGCTCTCGTAGGTGAGGCGGCCTTCGGGGGTGAGCACGACACCCGCCGGCCCCAGGAGACGGTGGAGGCCGGCGACTAGGCTGGCGGAAAGCGGCACGGCTTGACGCGGATCAGCCGATCTTCCAGGTGTCGCCCGACGTCAACAGCTTCGCGATGCTCCCCGGCCCGCGGTCGGAGATGGCCCGCTGCTCCTGCTCGAGCATGACCTCCTCGTAGATCGGCGCTTCGATCGCCTCCAGCACGCCGACCGGCACCGGGTAGGTCGGCGCGAACAGATCGGCGAGGATCTTGGCGGCGTTGACGTTCTTCTCGTCGTGGATCCAGAGCGCGCTCTCCTGCACGCTCGCGGCGTCCACGACCTTGGGCATCACACCGTCCATGATGACGGCCTTGCGCGCGTCGGGCGGCCCGAAGACGAGCGGCTTGCCGTGCTCGAGCCGCAGCTCGTACATGAGCTTCGACTCCTTGTCGTAGACGACCTTCCACGCGAGGTCGTTGTAGACGTTGCAGTTCTGGAGGATCTCGATGAAGCCGGTCCCCTTGTGGGCGGCCGCGCGCTTGAGCGTCTCCTCCATGTGCTGGATGCTGCGATCGATCGTGCGCGCCACGAAGGTGGCGCCGCAGCCGAGCGCGTACGCCAGCGGGTTCACGGGCCGGTCCGCGGAGCCCATGGGCGTGGACTTCGTCACCTTGCCGAGCTCGCTCGTCGGCGAGTACTGCCCCTTGGTGAGCCCGTAGATCCGGTTGTTGAAGAGGAGGATCGTCAGGTTCACGTTGCGCCGCAGCACGTGGAGCATGTGGTTACCGCCGATGGACAGGCCGTCGCCGTCCCCGGTGACCACGAAGATCTTGAGCTCCGGCCGGGCCAGCCTGAGCCCGGTGGCGATGGCCGGGGCCCGCCCGTGG
>DASYTM010000142.1:0-17057 GCA_036002345.1 Candidatus Methylomirabilota bacterium
GCTCCGAGCGTTGGGGGTATGGGGGCCATTTCGGGGCCCCCATCAAAATAGATGGGCCATTTCGGGGTCCCCCACAAAAAAAGACCGCGCTCACAGGGGCGGATGAGCGCGGTCGAGCAGGCGGCGGTTAGAGCGAAGCGGCCCAGGCTTGGTGGCGCGGACCGCGAGCCGTTCGCGAGCTCACCTCGATAAAAAGCAAGCGCGGTGCCGGACCCGACGCCCGTGATTTGCCTGGATTTTCGAAGCTGCGGCCCGCCGGTAGTGCATTCGGTTGCCGACTCCACGGCGGTTCCTTGCCCTCTTTTGCTTCCACTTCCGGCGCGCACCCGGGGCCTCTTGCGGACCCCCCTGGACGGGCCGTACAATGACGCCCGTATCCGCCGTCGCGCCTAAGTTCCCTTCGTCGTTGGCTCTCACGAGTTTTGCTCGGCGCTCCGGTGGTGTTGCTCGCTGAGCGGAGTTCTAGAACACCGACAGAGGAGTCGGCGTGAACGCACGGGTTCCGCGGTACCACCGCATCGCCGAGTCGCTGCGCGACCGCATCCAGGCCGGCCGTCTCGTACCCGGTACGCGCCTCGACAATCAGCGCGCGCTCGCGAAGAGCTTCGGCGTGACGCTCATGACGCTGCGCCAGGCCCTCGAGGTCCTCGAGCGCGAGAACCTCATCGCGCGCCGTCACGGCCTCGGCACCTTCGTCGCCGCGCCGTCGATCGACTACGACATCCTCCAGCTCCGCCGCTTCGCCGGCGACCTCTCGGCGCAGGGCGAGCACGTCACCACGCGCGCCCTCGGCGGCCGCGTGGCGCGCGCCGACCGTCGCGTGACCGACGCGCTGGGCCTGGGCGCCCGCGCGCGCGTCGTGCAGATCGAGCGGCTGCGCCTGGTCGACGGGCATCCCATGAGCCTGCAGCGCTCGTTCCTGCCCATCACCCTCGGGGAAGAGGTGCTGAAGGCGGACCTCGGCACCACGCCGCTCCGCCAGGTGCTCGAGTTCAAGCTCGGGGTCACGATCGACCGCGCGCGCGAGAGCGTGTCGGCGGTGCGGCTCGGGCGCCGCGAGGCGCGCGAGCTCGGCTGCCGCGCCGGCGTGCCTGGCTTCGAGTCCGAGCGCGTCTCGTTCGACGCGGGCGGCGCGCCCGTGGTCTTCGATCGCGTCTACATCCCCGGGGACCGCTTCCGGATCACCCGCGAACTCCACTACGAGCCGTCCGAGCGAGGAGCGAACGCATGAAGATCGTCGTCGCCATCAAGCAGGTTCCCGACACCGCCACCCAGGTGAAGATCAGCGGCGGCGACCCGAAAGCCATCGACACGGCCGGTATCACGTGGATCGTGTCGCCCTACGACGAGTTCGCGATCGAAGAGGCGCTGCGCATCAAGGAAAAGCGCGGCCAGGGCGAAGTCATCGTGGTCTCGCTCGGCCCGGACCGGGTGAAGGAGGCGCTGCGCTCCGCGCTCGCCATGGGCTGCGATCGCGCCATCCACCTGAACGATCCCGCGTGGGCCAACGCCGACACGCTGGCCACCGCGCAGGCGCTCGCCGCCGTCATCAAGCAGGAGCAGCCCGCCCTGGTGCTCACGGGCCGGCAGGCCATCGACGACGACATGGGCGCGGTCGGCGCGCAACTCGCCGAGGTGCTCGACTGGCCGTGCGCGTCCTGGATCATGGAAGAGGCCGTGGACGCCGACGCCAAGACCGTCCGCATCGGGCGCCAGGTGGAGGGCGGCCTGGAGGTCTTCGACCTGCCGCTGCCCGCCGTCGTGTCCGCGCAGAAGGGGCTCAACGAGCCGCGCTACCCGACGCTGAAGGGGATCATGGGCGCCAAGAAGAAGGAGATCAAGGACGTGAAGCCGGGCGACGTCGGCCTCACGCCCGGCGCCCCGCAGCTCGCGGTGAAGAACCTCGAGGCGCTGCCCGCGCGGCCGCCGGGGCGGGTCATCCCCGGCGAGGTGAAGGACGCGGTGAAAGAGCTCGTTCGCGCGCTGCGCGAGGAAGCGAAGGCGATCTGACATGGCGAACGCGTTCTGGTGCCTCGTCGAGGACGATCGGAAGGGCGCGCCCAAGAAGGTGATGGCCGAGGTGCTCGGCGAAGCCGCGCGGCTCGGGGGCGGCAGCGTGGAGGCCGTGTGGCTCACCGACAAGGCGAGCGACGACGGGATCAAGCAGCTCGGCGCGTGGGGGGCGAGCAAGGTGTGGGTGCTGGAGAACGCCGCCTTCGCTCCGTACATGGCCGAGGTGTGGGTGCCCGCGCTCGCGGAGCTGGTGGGCAAGGAGTCGCCGAAGGCGATCTTCGCGCCGGTGACGAGCAAGATGCGCGAGTTCGTCGCGCGCCTGGCCGCGCGGCTCGGCGCCGGGCTCGCCGCCGACTCGGTGGGGCTCGCCATGGAGGGCGACCAGCTCGTCGCCACGCGGCCCGTGTACGCGGGCAAGCTGCTCGCGAAGATGACGTGGGCTAAGACGCCGTGGATGGCCACGCTGCGCCCCAACGTCTTCAAGCCCGCCGAGAGCGATGCCGGCAAGACGGCGCAGGTGGAGAAGGCGAGCGTGACCATCCCCGCCGCGCGGATGAAGCTGGTCGAGCGGCGCGAGGAGGTCTCGACGGGCCTCCCCGAGCTGACGGAGGCCGAGATCGTCATCTCCGGCGGCCGCGGCATGAAGGGTCCGGAGAACTACGTGATCCTCGAGGCGATGGGCAAGGTCATCGGCGCCGCCGTCGGCGCCTCGCGAGCGGCGGTCGACGCGGGGTGGCGGCCGCACCGCTTCCAGATCGGCCAGACGGGCCGCACGATCTCGCCCAAGCTCTATCTGGGCTTCGGCGTCTCGGGCGCCATCCAGCATCTGGCCGGCATGCGCACGTCGAAGGTGATCGTGGCCGTCAACAAGGATCCCGAGGCGCCCATCTTCAAGATCGCGGACTACGGCATCGTGGCCGATCTCTTCGAGGTCGTGCCGGCGCTGACGGACGAATTCAAGAAGCTCCTGGAGAAATAGTGCGTATCGAGCTCACGAACGAGCAGGCGATGATCCGCGACATGGCGCGGGAGTTCGCCCAGGAGCACATCGCGCCCATCGCCTCGGAGATCGACCGCGACGCGCGCTTCCCGCACGAGACGGTGAAGCGCATGGGCGAGCTCGGCCTGCTCGGGATCATGGTGCCGGAGCAGTGGGGCGGCAGCGGCGCCGACACCGTGTCGTACGTGGTGGCGCTGGAGGAGATCGCCAGAGCCTGCGCCTCCCACGCCGTCGTGATGTCGGTCAACAACTCGCTCTACTGCGAGCCCGTGTGGAAGCACGGCACCGACGAGCAGCGCGCGCGCTTCCTCAAGCCGGTGGCGGGCGGTCACGCCCTCGGCTGCTTCGCGCTGACCGAGCCCGAGGCGGGCTCCGACGCGCGTAACCAGCACACGGTGGCCGTGCGTGATGACGACCACTACGTCATCACCGGCCGCAAGCTCTTCATCTCCAGCGGCCGCGAAGCGTCGTACGCGCTCGTGTTCGCCCAGACGGACCGGGCCGAGGCGCATCGCGGCATCTCGGCGTTCGTCGTCGAGAAGGGCGCGCCGGGGTTCTCGGTCAGCAAGACCGAGGACAAGCTCGGCATCCGCGCCTCCGACACCGCGGAGCTGGTCTTCGACGGTTGCCGCGTCCCCGCCGCGAACCGCATCGGCGAGGAGGGCCGGGGCTTTCACATCGCGCTGGCCACGCTCGACGGCGGGCGCATCGGCATCGCGGCCCAGGCCGTCGGCATCGCGGCCGGCGCCTACGAGCGGTCGGTCAAGTACGCGCGCGAGCGCAAGGCGTTCGGGGTGCCCATCGGCGAGCACCAGATGGTCGGCTGGATGCTCGCGGACATGGCGACGGCCGTCGACGGCGCGCGGCTCATGACGCTGCGGGCCGCCACCCTCAAGGACGCCGGCCAGCCGCACACGAAGGAGGCCTCGATGGCCAAGCTCTTCGCGGCGGAGACGGCGATGAAGGTGACCAACGACGCCGTCCAGGTGCACGGCGGCTACGGCTTCATCCGCGAGGCGGAGGTCGAGCGCTACTTCCGGGACGCCAAGATCACGCAGATCTACGAGGGCACCTCCCAGATCCAGAAGCTCGTCATCGCACGCGAGGTGCTCAAGTGATCGCCTCCCTGGGCGCGTTCGCCGACTACTTCGAGGGCGTCCGCCGGCGGACCGTCCACTTCGCGCGGCAGGTGCCGCCGGAGTCGATCGACTGGGCGCCGAAGGCCGGCGAGTACACGTGCGGCGACATCGTCCGCCACCTCGCGGCCAGCGAGGCGATGTTCAGCGGCGTCGTGGCCGACAGTGTGTGGCGCTACCCGGGGCACGAGCGCGCGCGGGGCGCCACGCTGGAGGCGGCCTTGAGCCTGCTCGACGCCGGGCACTCGGCGGCGCGGGCGGCCCTCGCGCGGGTGCCCGACGCGGCGCTGAACGAGGAGCGGGCGTCGCTGGAACCGGGCGCGCGGCCGATCCGCGCCTGGCGAGTGCTGATGGCGATGTGCGAGCACGAGGTGCACCATCGGAGCCAGCTCGCGTCGTACCTCACCCTGATGGGGGTGGACGCGCCGGACATCTTTGGACTCGGGGTCGAGGACGTGGAGCGGTTGACCGCCGTCGGGGCGGGGAGGCAAGGATGAGCGGCGAGCGCAAGCCGGACGAGCGGGACGTGCGCTTCGAGACGCTGTCGGGCATCCCGGTGAAGCCGCTCTACACGCCGGACGACGTCGCGGGCAAGACCTACGACGACCGGCTCGGCAAGCCCGGCGAATACCCGTTCACGCGCGGCGTGTACCCGACGATGTATCGCGGGCGGCTGTGGACGATGCGCATGTTCGCCGGCTTCGGGCGGCCCGAGGACACCAACGCGCGATTCAAGTACCTGCTCGCGCAGGGGCAGACCGGCCTCTCCACGGCCTTCGACATGCCGGCCCTGATGGGCTACGACGCCGACCATCCGCGCTCGCGCGGCGAGGTCGGGAAGGAAGGCGTGTCGATCTCGACGCTGGACGACTTCGAGCGGCTGTTCGCCGACATCCCGCTGGGCGACGTCACGACGTCCATGACCATCAACTGCACGGCGTCGGTCGCGCTCGCCATGTACCTGGCCATGGCCGACGAGCAGGGCGTGGCGTGGACGCGGCTGGGCGGCACGATGCAGAACGACATGCTCAAGGAGTTCATCGCCCAGAAGGAATGGATCTGCCCGCCCGAGCCGGCCGTCCGCATCGTCACGGACATGATCGAGTTCACCTCCAAGCACGTGCCGCGCTTCAACCCCGTCTCGATCTCGGGCTACCACATCCGCGAGGCGGGCTCGACGGCCGTGCAGGAGCTGGCCTTCACGCTCGCCGACGGGCTCGGCTACGTGGAGGCCGCCCTCGCGCGCGGGCTCGACATCGACGCCTTCGCGCCGCGGCTGTCGTTCTTCTTCGACATCCACAACGACTTCTTCGAGGAGATCGCCAAGCTGCGCGCGGCGCGGCGGATGTGGGCGCGCTTCATGAAGGAGCGCTACGGGGCGAAGAAGCCGGAGTCGATGCGGCTGCGCACGCACACCCAGACGGCGGGCGTGTCGGCCACGGCCCAGCAGCCGCTCAACAACGTGGCCCGCGTGGCCATCCAGGCCCTCGCGGCCGTGCTCGGCGGCGCCCAGTCGCTGCACACCAACTCCTACGACGAGACGTGGGCGCTGCCCACCGAGGATGCGGTCACCGTCGCGCTGCGGACGCAGCAGATCATCGCCGAGGAAACGGGCGTGACGCTGACCATCGATCCGCTGGGCGGCTCGTACTTCCTCGAGAAGCTCACGGACCAGATGGAAGCGGAGGCGCAGCGCTACATCGACGCCATCGACGGCATGGGCGGCATGATCCGCGCGATCGACGACGGCTACCCGCAGAAGGAGATCGCCGACGCCGCCTACCGCTACCAGCTCATGGACGACCGGGGCGAGAAGGTCACGGTCGGCGTCAACAAGTACGTGATGCAGGACGAGAAGCCCATCAGCTACCTCCGCATCGACGAGCGCGTCGAGGCGGAGCAGGTCGAGCGCGTGGGCCGGTTCAAGGCCGCGCGCGACATGGGCCGCGTCGAGCGGCGGCTCAAGCAGCTCGCGGACACGTGCCGCAACGGCGGCAACGTCATGCCCGTCCTGGTGGACGCCGTGAAAGACTACGCGAGCCTCGGCGAGATCTCCGACGTCTACCGGCAGGTGTTCGGCCTGTACCGCGAGCCGATCATCTTTTAAAGGGGAAGAGTCATGGCCGACGCGATCCGGATCACGAAGACGGCGAACAAAAAGGACAAGCCGAAGGACAAGGACCTGGCCTTCGGCAACGTGTTCACCGACCACATGTTCGTCGTGAACTTCCAGGAAGAGAAGGGCTGGTACGACCCGCGCGTCGAGCCCTACGGGCCCTTCCCGCTCGATCCGGCCACGGCCGTGCTGCACTACGGCCAGGGGCTGTTCGAGGGGCTGAAGGCCTTCCGGGGCCGGGACGGCAAGATCCGGCTCTTCCGCCCGCAGAAGCACGTCGAGCGCCTGAACCGCACGGCCACGCGCATGTCGATCCCGCAGCTCGACCCGGATCTGATCCTGCGCTCGTGGACGACGCTGGTGGGCGTGGACCGCGACTGGGTGCCGTCGTCGGTCGGGACCTCGCTCTACATCCGGCCCACCATCATCGCGAGCGAGGCGTTCCTCGGCGTGCGGCCGGCGAAGGAGTACCTCTATTACGTGATCATGTCGCCCGTCGGCCCGTACTATCCCGAGGGCCTCGCCCCGACCAAGATCAAGGTCATCGACAACTACGTGCGCGCGGTGGCGGGAGGATTAGGGGAAGCCAAGACCTCGGCCAACTACGCGGCCAGCCTCTACGCGGCCGAGGAGGCCAAGCACGAGGGCTTCACCCAGGTGCTGTGGCTGGACGGCGTCCACCACAAGTACCTGGAAGAGGTCGGCACCTCCAACATCATGCTCAAGATCGCCGACGAGGTGATCACCCCGCCGCTGGCGGGGACCATCCTGGCCGGCGTGACGCGCGACACGTCGCTCGCGCTGCTGCGCGAGTGGGGGATCCGCGTGTCGGAGCGCCAGATCACCATCGACGAGGTGGTGGCGGCCGCGCGCAAGGGCACCCTCAAGGAAGTGTGGGCGACGGGCACGGCCGCCGTCATCTCGCCGGTGGGCGAGCTCGCCTACAAGGGCGAGCGCTTCGTGGTCAACGACGGCCGGATCGGCGAGGTGTCCCAGCGCCTCTACGACACCATCGTCGGGATCCAGTACGGAACCACACCCGACACGCACGGCTGGACACTGACCGTCTAGGAGGGGGCATGAGCGCCGACTGCGTCTTCTGCAAGATCCGCGACGGGCAGATCCCGTCCATGAAGGTCTACGAGGATGACCAGACGCTGGCCTTCATGGACATCAACCCCCTCAACGCCGGCCACTGCCTGGTGGTGACGAAGAATCACGCCGCCACGCTCTGGGAGTCGCAGGAGGCGGACCTCCAGGCCGCCATCACGACCGCGAAGAAGCTGGCCGTCGCGCTGCGCGCCGCCGTCAAGCCCGACGGTCTCAACATGCTGCAGGCCAACGGCGCGGCCGCCTTCCAGTCGGTGGCGCACTTCCACATGCACCTGATCCCGCGCTGGAACAACGACGGCAAGGGCTTCGACTGGAAGCTCGTGCCCGGCGATCGCGGCCAGATCGTGGCCATCGGCGAGCGCGTGCGCGAGGCGCTGGGATGAGCCCCGAGCGCACGGTCCGCGTCGTCGTCGCCAAGCCGGGTCTCGACGGCCACGACCGCGGCGCCAAGATCGTCGCCCGCGCGCTGCGCGACGCGGGCTTCGAGGTGATCTACACGGGCCTGCACCAGACGCCCGAGCAGGTGGTGGCCACCGCCATCCAGGAGGACGCCGACGCCATCGGGCTCAGCGTGCTGTCGGGCGCCCACAACTATCTCTTCAAGAAGGTGCTCGAGCTCTTGAAGGAGAAGGGCGCGGAGGACGTCGTGGTCTTCGGCGGCGGCATCATCCCGCCCGAGGACATCGCGACCCTGAAGGCGATGGGCGTGAAGGAGCTGTTCACGCCGGGCACGACCACCCAGGACATCGTCCGGTTCGTCCGCGAGCACGTGCGCGCCGCCGTCTGACCCACCACGCCGTCAAGGAGACCACGAGTGGCCGACGACAACGTTCAGGCTGAGCTGGAGCGACTGCGGGCCGAGAACGCCGCGCTGAAGGCCTCCACCATCAAGCGCGGCGCGATCTCGCTCAAGGTGAGCGAGAAGGGCGGCGTGTCGGTGTACGGCCTCGGCCGCTTCCCCGTCACGCTCTACAAGGAGCAGTGGGCGAAGCTGCTCGACCTCGCCGACGAGATCCGCGCCTTCATCAAGGCCCACGACAAGGACCTCAAGACCAAGCCGCAGTGACGGGACGGGCATGGACTTCGAGCTGACCGCCGAGCAGAAGCAGGTGCGCGACGTCGCGCGCGACTTCGCGGAGGCTGAGCTCTACGACAAGATCGCGCCCTACGACGAGCGCTCCGAGTTCCCCCACGACATCGTGAAGAAGCTGGGGCCGCTCGGCTTCCTGGGCGTGCTCGTGCCGGAGGAGTACGGCGGCGCCGGGCTCGACTACGTCTCGTACGCGCTGATCGTCGAGGAGATCAACCGCGGCGACGCCTCCGTGGGCATCACCATGTGGGCGCACAACTCGCTCGGCACCAACCACATCAACCTCTTCGCGTCGCCCACGCTGAAGGCGAAGTGGCTGCCGCGCCTGGCCAGCGGCGAGATCCTCGGCGCGTGGGGCCTTACCGAGCCCGGCTCCGGCTCCGACGCGGCGGCGCTGCGCACGAAAGCCGAGCGGCGCGGCGACGAGTGGGTGCTGAACGGCAGCAAGGCCTTCATCACCAACGCCAGCGTCGGGGGCGTGGCGGTGGTCATGGCCCGGACCGATGCCGAGAAAAAGTCGAAGGGCATCTCGGCCTTCGTCCTCGAGAAAGGCATGCCCGGCTTCAGCGCCGGCAAGCCCTACCGAAAGCTGGGACTGCACGCCTCCGACACCGCGGAGCTGATCTTCGAGGACGCGCGCGTGCCCGCCGGCCACCTCCTCGGCGAGCCCGGGCAGGGCTTCGTGCAGGCCATGCAGGTGCTCGAGGGGGGGCGCATCGCGATGGCGGCCATGTCCGTCGGCATCGCGCAGGCCGCCGTGGACCAGGCCGCGAAGTACATGAAGCAGCGCAGCGCCTTCGGCAAGACGCTCGCGGAGTTCAACGGGCTGCAGGGCATGCTCGCCGACATCGCGACCGAGGTGGAGGTGGCGCGGCTGCTGATGCTGCGCGCGGCGTGGCTCAAGGACCAGGGCCGCCCGGCCATGCACGCCGCGGCCATGGCCAAGCTCTTCGCCTCCGAGGCGGCGATGAAGGCGGCCAACAAGGCCGTCCAGATCCACGGCGGCGCCGGCTACATCACGGAGTTTCCCGTCGAGCGCATCTTCCGCGACGCCAAGCTCACCGAGATCGGCGAGGGCACCTCGGAAGTCCAGCGTATCGTCATCGCGCGCGAGATACTCAAGGCCCAGTGACCGACCTGATCGTCGTCGACGGGGTCAGCAAGCGCTACACGACCTCGTCGGGACCGGTGGACGCGCTGCGCGACATCTCGTTGTCCGTCGGGGCCGGCGAGTTCTGCACGCTGATCGGGCCGTCGGGCTGCGGCAAGTCCACGCTGCTCGGGATGCTCGGCGGCCTCGTCACCGCCGACGCCGGCCGCGTCGTCGTGGACGGCCGGCCCGTGGACGGCCCCGATCCGCGCCGCGTGGCCACGGTGTTCCAGGATCCCGGTCTCTTTCCGTGGCGGACCACCGTCGAGAACGTGGAGTTCGGCCTCGAGCTCCAGGGCGTCGCCGCCGGCCGCCGTCGGAAGATCGCCACCGACCTCCTGGGCCCCCTCGGCCTGCGCGACTTCGCCGCCAAGTACCCGCGCGAGCTGTCGGGGGGCATGCGCCAGCGCGTGGCCATCGGGCGCGCCCTCGCCATCGACACCCCGATCGTCCTCATGGACGAGCCCTTCGGCGCGCTCGACGAGCAGACGCGCGTGCTGATGGGCGAGTGGCTCCTCGACATCTGGCGGCGCACGCGCAAGACGGTCGTCTTCGTGACCCACAGCCTGCACGAGGCGCTGGCGCTCTCCACGCGGGTCGTGGTGATGACGGCGCGGCCCGGCCGGATCAAGAGCGTGCTCGAGCTGCCGATGCCGTACCCGCGCGCGATGGAGTCGCACGAGCTGGTGGCCCTGCGCGCGAAGCTCTGGGGCGACATCCGCGACGAATCACTGCGCGCCATGGGCGAGAGCGCGCCGTGAGCGTGCTCGCGATCCGCGTGGGGATCCTCGCCGTGCTCCTCGGCGCGTGGGAGATCGTGGGCCGCACGGCGAACCCGCTCCTCTACGTACCGCCGTCGGCGGCGCTGCCCGCGCTGGTACGGCTCCTGACCCTGGACTCGTACCCCGATCTCGGCGCGCACCTCTGGCTCACGCTGCGCGAGATCCTGATCGCGTACGCGCTGGCCATCGCCGCCGGCCTCGGCTGTGGCTTCGCGCTCGGCTTCAACCGGCTGGTCGGCCGCGCGTACGGCCCGATCCTGGCCGCGCTCTACGCGGTGCCCGCCGTCGTCTGGTACCCGTCGCTGATGCTCTTCTTCGGCCTCGACGCGGCGTCCAAGATCGCCTTCGGCTTCCTCCTCGGCTTCTTCCCGATCACGCTGGCCGTGCTGGCCGGCATCCGGCAGGTGAGCCCGCAGATGCTCGCGGTGGCGCGCGCCTTCGGCGCCGACGGCTTCACCGCGTTCCGCAAGGTCACGCTGCCCGCCATGCTGTTCACGCTGGTCGGCGGCCTGCGCACCGGGCTCGCCCTGACCGTGATCGGCGTCATCGTCGGCGAGATCCTCGGCAGCAAGGAGGGCATGGGCTCGCTGATCAACCACGCGTACGGCCTGTTCCGCACCGCGGACTACATCGCGCTGGTGGTCGTGACCCTCGTCCTCATCGTCGGCTCCGACGCTCTCGCGAGCCTCGTCGAGCACCGGGCGCAACGATGGACCGAGTAACCCTGCGCGTGCGCGCCGTGCAGCTCCTGAGCGTGGCGGCCATCCTGCTCGCCTGGGAAGGCGTGGCGCGCGCGGGATGGGTGGACCCCCTGTTCGTCCCCGCGCCGAGCGCGGTGCTGCTCGCCTTCGGGCGCATCGGCCGCGCCGCCCTGGCCGGGCTCGGCGACACGCTCGCGAAGACGGCCATCGCCTACGTGCTCGCCGTCGTCATCGGCGTGGGCGGCGGCATCCTGCTCGGCTCGCTGGGGGCGCTGCGGCGGACCGTCAACCCGTTCGTGGTCGCGCTGTACGGGATGCCGAAGATCCTCGTGCTGCCCTGGATCGTCCTGTTCCTCGGCTTCGGCGCGCTGCCCGCCGTCGCGTATGCGACCATCCACGGCGTGTTCCCGATCCTCGTGCTCGTGACGGGCGCCGTGCGCGACGTGGACCGGAACCTCGTCACCGTCGCGCGCGCTTTCGGGGCGCGGCGCTGGCAGCTCTACTGGAAGGTCGTGCTGCCCGCCATCGTGCCCACCGTGCTGGCGGGCATGCGGCTCGGCATCGTCTTCTGCCTGCTCGGCGTGCTCGTGGTCGAGATGTTCGCGGGCGTGCGCGGCATGGGCCACGTGCTCGGCTCGCTCGCCAACGGCTTCCAGGCCCCCGAGCTCTTCGCGGCCACCGCGCTCGTGTCCGCGGCGTCCATCGCCATCGTGCTGTCCCTCGACGTCCTCAACGATCGCCTCTCGCACTGGCGGGGAGAGATCCGATGAAGATCACCGACGTGCTCGTCCACCGGCTGTCCGTCCCGCTGCCGCGTCCCGTGCGCACCGCCCGTCACGATCACGTCCACGCCGACACCATCGCCGTGGAGATGCGCACCGACGCCGGCCTCACGGGCGCCGGCTACTGCTTCGCCTTCGGCGCGCACCGGGCCCGCGCGCTCGCGGAGCTGGTGGAGGACCTCGCGGAGCTCTACAAGGGCAAGGCGCCGGCGCCGCAGACGCGGCACGCCGAGGCCTGGCGCGCGATGAACTTCATCGGCCACGCCGGCCTCTCGCTCATGGCCCTCACGCCGCTCGACACCGCGTGCTGGGACCTCGCCGCGCGCGCCGCGAACCTGCCGCTGTTCCGGTTCCTCGGCGGCGACCGCTCGCGCGTGCCGACCTACGCCTCGAGCGGGCTCTGGATCGACTACAGCACCGACGCCCTCCTGCGCGAGGCGGAGAGCTTTCGCGCCGAAGGCCACCGCGCCATGAAGCTGCGTGTCGGGCGCGCCGACCCCGAGGAGGACGTCGAGCGCGTGCGGATCGTGCGCGAGGCGCTGGGCGGCGACGCCGCGCTCCTGGCCGACGTCAACCAGGGTTGGGACGAGCCCACCGCGATCCGCGTCGGCCGGCGCCTGGAGGAGGACGGCCTCTACTGGCTGGAGGAGCCGCTGCCCTATGACGACCTCGCGGGCTGCGCGCGCGTCGCGGCGGCGCTCGACATGCGCGTCGCCACCGGCGAGACCGATTACGGCAGCGCGGGCATGAAGCGCCATCTGGAGGCGCGCGCGGCCGACGTGCTGATGCCCGACCTCCAGCGCATGGGCGGACCGACCGAGTTCCTGCGCGCGGCCGCCCTCTGCCACGCCTGGCAGCAGCCGGTGTCCTCGCACCTCTTCACGGAGACCTCCGCCCACCTGCTCGCCGCGGTGCCGAACGCGCTCATCCTCGAGCACATGGGCTGGTGGGAGCCGCTCTTCAGCGAGCCCTCGAAGATCGAGGCCGGCTGCGTGGTGTTGAGCGAGAAGCCCGGCCTCGGGGTGGAGCTCTCGCAGACCGCGCTCAAGCGGTTTAGGGTCTGACCTCCGTGTCGATCTGACGCAAAACGTCACTCCGCGGACAAGTTCTCCCCGGAGCGCCCGGATGCTTTTTGGCCACCGACCTAACGGTCCGACCTATGCGACGTAATAATTCAATCACTTACGAGATTCACGGCTATGGAACGGCTCTTGCCCTAGCACTGCTGCGTCGGCCGGCACATCGCCGGAACAGGAGCAGGAGGCAAAGCAGCCATGGCAGTCGCGACGATCAAGCCCGCAACCAACGAGCCGACCATCACCACCGTCTTCCTCGGCGAGGACGGGCTGCACCACGCGCGGTGCGGTCAGCCGATGGCGTTTCTCAGAAAGCGGCAGGGGCTCGAGCTCGATTTTCACTGCCGCGTGTGCCACGAGCACGTGTCCCTCCCGGAGTACGCGCTGTCGCGCGTGCCGGTCGGGGAGCCAGTCTAGTTATATGGGGGGCCCCGAAATGGCCCCCCAACCCCCCCAGCCTTCGTCGCGCCCCGGCGGAGCCGTGGCGCTCCTCTAACTCGCCCGAAGCACGCCCCCCCCAACGCCCCACACGAAGTTCTCGTCGGTTCCCTGGATCACGCGGGCGGCGTGGCCTGGGTGTGCCGCCGCACGTTGGCCTGAACGTCCTGCACCACGTCGTGGTCCAGCACGATCTCGATCTCATGGTCCTCGACGTCCCAGTGAGTCACCGTGGCGAGCAGTCCCGCCACGCGGCGCCGCCGTGGGATGACGCGGCGGCCGCGGTACACGAGCGTGCGCCGGTCGGGCGCGTTGAGCGAGACGCGCTCGTCCACCGTCCGGCCGATGAGATCCAGCACCTGCTCGTGCGTGGTGGTGCCCGGCGTCAGGCGCGCCAGCTTCTCGCGGTCGGCGACCACGCCCGTCTCCCGCGTCGTCTCTTCCTCGCGGCGGCGCCAGAAGCCCACGCGCCCCGCCCAGCGCTTGGCGAGCCGCTCGGCCATGTTGCGGAGCAGCACGCCGCCGACGTTGCCGGCGGCGAAGATGGCGAGCGGGATCAGCACGGGCGCCCACGACTGCAGTCCGGAGAAGTACCCGAACTGCACGGTGAGCACTTGCGGCACGAGCCCTTCGGAGCGGTCGAGGAAGCGGGCGACGCGCTCGGTCTTGGCGCGGCTCTCGCTCGGCGCCCGCGTCGCCGACGGCGGGAACAGCTCGTCGATCTTCAGCCGGTCGTTGTCGGTGAAGTCGACGATGAGCTGCGCGGGGTCCTCGCTGACGTGCACCACCCGGTCGCGGTGCTCCAGGTACAGGCGGAAGAGCCCGCGCTGGCGCACCTCGTTGAACGACAGCGATAGCCGGTAGCGTTTGCCCCACAGCGTGCGCTCGATCCACGTCGAGGGCTTGGGGCGGATGAGCCCGTCCACCCTCAAGTTCAGCCGCATGAGATAGGCGCGGTTGAGCGCGCGGTGGTCCCAGGGGAGACGGATGAACGAGGCGGGCGTGGTGGAGCCGAGCGGGCCGGCGTCCTTGCGGACGAACGTGACGAACGGCGCGCCGCCCTCGATGGCCTCAGCGCGGTCGGTGCCCGTGCGATAGAGGTTCAGGGCGCTGTAGGCGAGGCGCCCGGAGGTCGTCACCTCGAAACCGCGCTCGGTGACGTACTTCTCGAGCGCCGGGTCGCCCGAGCCGGCCTTGGCGTCGGGCTGGAGCGGGCCCGGCCACATGAGGTAGAGATCCTGCTCGAGGCCCGCCGCCGAGCCCGTGGGCGGCGGCACGAGGCTCCATATGACGCTGATGTCCACCGGGCCGAGCTTCGGCGTGACCTGGGCGCGGACGGTGAGCGGGCCGACCTCGAACCCCGGCTTCGATTTGGACGCGAGGAACGCCTGCGCGCTCGCGGGCGCGGGCAGCGCCGCGAGCAGGATGGCAATCGCGAAGGTAAGCCGCGCGCGGCTCACAATCTGACGGGGAAGAACTCCCGGGCCACGTGCTCTTCGATCGGCAGCTTCTTCTTGATCATCCCGTACTCGATGAGCACCTCTTGCATCGACGCCAGCGCCAGCATGCTCACCTGACCATCCATCGAGAAGAGCGGGCCCGAGATCTTGTGCGCGGCCAGCACCGCCGCCGGGCTCCAGCCGATCTTCTCCGCGACGATCTTGGCCGCGTCGTTCGTCTGGTCCTTCATGAAGCGGAGGCCCGCGAAGAGGGCCTTCTGGACCTTGCGGATCTGGTCGGCGTTCTTCTTGATGCCGTCCTCGGAGACGTACTGGATCTGGCTGATCCACTTCGGCGTGACGGCGTCGAGCCGCAGCAGCACCTTCGACTTGCCGGCGAGCTGGGTGACGGCGCCGCCGTCGCCCCAGACGAAGGCGTGGATCTCCTTGCGCACGAGCGCGGCCAGCTGCGCGTCGAGGCCGCCGAGGCCGACGACCTTCACGTCCTTGTCGGGATCCCAGCCCTGCTGCTTGGCGAACATCCGGGCGAACACCCACGTGGTGGCGCCCGCCCGGGTCACGCCGATCGCCTTGCCCTTGAGATCCGCCGCCGACGCCACGTCGGGCGCGACGTTCAGCGTGAAGTGGTTGCCCTCGGTATGCGTGGCCACCATCTTCAACGGCTGGCCCGCCTCGCGCGCCACCAGGATGTCCGTGGAGCCCGCGGCGCCGAGCAGGAGCTCGCCCGCGATGACGGCTTTCACCAGATCGGGACCGCCGCGGAAGGGGACGAACTCGGCGGCGAGGCCCTCCGTCTTGAAGAAGCCCTTCGCGTCGGCCACGATGAACGGCCCCGCGAGGGCGTAGTCCTGGAGCACGGCGGTGCCGACCTTGACCGCGGTTTGGGCATGGCCGATGCGCGGGGCGCCGAAGGCCAGGAGCGCGCCCGTCGACGTCGTCAGAAAGTCGCGTCTGTTCACTCGCCGCATCGCCCGTCTCCTTGACAGTGTCCCGGATATTCCATACGTTAGGCCGCACTTTCCATGGCTGACGCCGCGCCTGCGAAGCACTCAGATCGTAGCACGTCCGCTCCGGTGGTCTACGAGGCGCGGGACGGCGTGAGCTGGCTCACTCTCAACCGTCCGTCCGTGCTCAACGCGCTCAACACCGAGCTCTCGGCCGTGCTCGCCGAGCACGTGGCGCGCGCCGCGGAGGACGCCGCGACGTTCGCGGTGGTGGTGTGCGGCGCGGGGCGCGCGTTCTGCTCCGGCATGGATCGCACCGCGCTCGCGGCGGGCAGCATCGCCGAGCCGTTCTATCGCCACTGGATTCGCGCGCTGAACCTGCTCGAGGACATGCCCAAAGTCTCCATCGCCGTCCTCCACGGCCACGCCATCGGCGGCGGGCTGCAGCTCGCCGTCGCGTGCGACCTCCGCGTGGCCACGCGGGACGCGGTGATCGGGCTGGGCGCGTCGCGCCACGGCATCATTCCCGACGGCTCGGTGCTGCGTCTGGCGCGGCTCATCGGGCTCGCGCGGGCCAAGGAGATGTCGCTGCTCAACGACGACATCTCCGCCGAGGCCGCCCACGCCCTCGGCCTCGTCACGCGCGTGTGCGCGCCCGCGGACGTGGACGCCACCGTCGGCGCGCTCCTGGAGCGGCTGCGCCACCAGGCGCCCACCGCGAACGGGCACATCAAGCGCCTGCTCCACGCCTCGTTCCACGCCGACCCGCGCGCGCTCATCGAGGACGTGTTGCGCGCGCAGGAGGACTGCATGCGCTCGTGGGAGACGGCCGAGGCGAATCGCGCTTGGGCCGAGCGCCGAGAGCCCGTGTTCCATCCGCGGCCGGCATCGTGACGACCGGCAGCGACCTCATCCTCGAGACGGAGGGGTTGACCAAGGAGTTCCGCGGCTTCGTGGCCGTGCGCAACGTCAGCCTCCGCGTGCGGCGCGGCTCGATCCACGCCCTCATCGGGCCGAACGGCGCGGGCAAGACGACGTGCTTCAACCTCCTCACGCACGTCCTGACGCCGACGGCGGGCCGCATCCGCGACAACGGCCGGGACATCACGGGGGAGAAGCCCGCCGCCATCGCGCGCATGGGCCTGGTGCGCTCGTTCCAGATCTCCGCGGTGGTCCCGCACCTCTCCGTGCTGGAGAACGTGCGCATCGCGCTCCAGCGCCGGCGCGGGGCGTCCTTCGACTTCTGGCGCAGCGAG
>DASYTM010000143.1:0-24812 GCA_036002345.1 Candidatus Methylomirabilota bacterium
GTGTGCAGCCAGATCTCGGTGTCCACGCCGGCGATCTCGCGGTTGACGGCCTCGGTGAAGAACTCGAGGTCCTTGTCCGTGGCCGTCCCGTTGGCGCCCGCGATGTGGTGCTGGGGCTCCTCGACCTGGATGACGCGGCACCCCGCCGCGGCGACTTCCTTGAACTCGGCGTTGAAGATGTCCGCCAGCGCCAGGATGAGGTCGCGGTCCGAGGCGTAGTGGCGGTTGACGAGCATCTTTGCGAGCGACTGCGCGGTGATGGCGCCGAACTTCACGGGCCGAGCGCTGAGCCGCTGGGCCGTCTTGAAGAGCGCCGCGTACTGCAGCGACGCGCCCGTGACCGCCTCCCCGATCACGGCGGGCTGGTAGGCCTCCATCACCTCGCGGAGGATGTGGCCCGGGGGCAGCCCCCGCCAGCCGCCCGCCGCCGCGCGGTCGACGTGACCGGTGATCCCGCGCAGGCGCTCGATGACGTAGAAGAACCAGGATTTGCCGCCGACGGTGAGGTCGAAGCGCGAATCGCCGTCCGTCACGATGTCCAACCCGGCCATCTCCTGTTCGCGCACGAGGCACGCCACCGCGTCGAGGTACTGCTCGCGGAAGCGCGAGTCGCCGAGCGCGTCCTTGAAGCCGCGCCCGCGCAGCTCTTCGGTGAACCACTGCGGTCGCGGGTACGAGCCGGTGATCGTGGTGGGCAGGACGAGGTCGCGGGTGGCGCGCAGCACGCCACGATGCTGCGGCGCGCGCGCGGCCGTGTCAAGCCGCTGCGATATTCCCCGGTGGCGACTCGATTGACAACGCCACGCGCAGTCTCTACTCTGCGCGCACGATTCGGGGTCCACCCTCGTGCGGAGGGAAACGACATGGTCCGTGGCGTCGTGATCGCGGTCGTCCTGCTCACCGTCAGCGTCACCGCGGGTGCCGCGCCGTCGGGCCAGCCGATCCGCATCGGCGGCACGCTCGCCCTCACCGGCCCTCTCGCCCCCACCGCGCTCCTGCACAAGATCGCGGGCGAGGTCTACGTCGAGGAGCTGAACAAGGGCAACGGGCTGCTCGGCCGGCCCGTGGAGTGGGTGCTCCTCGACGACCAGTCCAAGCCGGATCTCACGCGCAGCCTGTACGAGAAGCTGATCACCGTCGACAAGGTCGATCTCCTGATGGGACCGTACGCGACGAGCGGCATCCTGGCCGCCATGACCGTCGCGCAGCGCTACAACAAGATCTTCCCGCACCACTCGTTCGGCATGCCGCACCTGGCCAAGTACGAGATGCACTTCCCCACGGCGGCCTTCGGCCCCGAGCCGAACCGGACCGTGCCGACCACGGTCTTCGACGCGCTCGCCGCCACCGCGAACCCGCCGAAGACGGTGGCCATCCTCACCAGCAAGTTCCCGTCGGCGCAGTTCCAGTCCTCCGGCGCGAAAGAGGTCGCGGAGAAGCGCGGGCTCAAGGTCGTGCTCTACCTCGAGTACGAGTTCGGCAACCGCGACTGGGGCGCGCTGGCCGCGCGCGTCAAGGACGCCAACCCCGACTTCCTCTGGATCGGCGTGCTCGGGCTCGACGGCAACCAGATGCTGGAGGCCATGAAGAAGCTCGACTACACGCCTCCGCGGCACTTCCACCTGTTCCCCGCGCCCGGCCCGCTGGCCGTGGCGCCCGACGCGAAGAACGCGCTGTCCGTCACCGTCTTCGAAGAGCACCCGCCTTTCATGAACAATGCCGGGGCAGCCAAGCTCGTCCCGATCTTCCGGGAGCGCGCGGCCAAGGCGAATGTCCCCTACGCGCACGTGGAAACGCAGGCGGGCGGCTCCTTCGCAGCGTGGCAGATCCTGGAAGCCGCCGTGAACGCCACCAAGAGCCTCGACGACAAGACGCTCGCGCAGTGGCTGCGGAAGAACCGCGTGGACACCTTGATCGGCAAGCTGCGCTTCGACGGCCCCAACAATTACGGCGACGATCTCTTCAAAGTGAAGCAGGTCCAGGACGGCAAGTGGGTCGTCGTGTGGCCCCGCGAGTTCGCGGCGCCGGGCGCCCGGCTGCTCCCGCCCTGATCGGGGCCCGCGGGTAGCGCGCGGTGCCGAGCCTCACGCTGCTCGGCCAGGCGGTCGTCTCCGGCCTGCTGGCCGGTGGCCTCTACGGCTTGCTCGCCCTGGGCCTCAGTCTCTCCTGGGGTCTCCTGCGGCTGGTGAACCTCTCGCACTTCGCGCTCGCGCTGCTCGGCGCCTACCTGACCTACCAGCTCGGCCACGTCGCCCACCTCGCGCCGTGGACGGCCGCCGCCCTCATCGTGCCGGTCTTCTTCGTCGTCGGCATGGCCCTCCACGCCGTCTTCGCGCGCTTCCGCGTCACCGAGTTCACCTCGCTGCTCGTGACGTTCGGCCTCGCCGTGATCCTCGAGTCCGTGATCCAGTGGTTCTGGACGGCCGACTACCGGCGATACGAAACGCCGTGGGCCAGCGCGTCGACCCGCGTGGGCCCGCTCTTCGTCCCCACCCTCGAATTGCTCGCGTGCCTGACCGCGGCCACGCTGGCGCTGGCGACGTGGGCGTGGCTGCGCTTCACCTACGTGGGCAAGGCGCTGCGCGCGGCGGCCGAGGATCCCGCCATGGCGGGGGCGTTCGGCGTGAACCACCGCGCGCACGCCTTCGTGCTCTCGGGCATCAGCGCCGCCTACGCCGGCGTGGCCGGCGCGTTCATCGCGCTGATCTCGACGCTGGCGCCCGCGCAGATCTGGGTCTGGCTCGGCACCGTGTTCGCGGTGGCGATCATCGGCGGCCTGGGTCATCCCGTCGGCGCGTTGCTGGCCGGCTTCCTGATCGGCGTCAGCGAGTCGGTCACCATGGCCGTGGCCGCGCCGGCGTGGGCGCCGCTGGTGTCGTTCTCGATCCTCATCGCGCTCCTCGTCCTCCGCCCGGAGCGCGTGTGAGGCCGGCCCTCGGTCTCGTCGCGGCGGGCCTCGCCCTCGCCACGCTGCCGCTCGCCGGCCTGCCCGCCTTCTACGAGTCCTTCCTCTACCTGGTCTTCCACTGGGTCGCGCTGGCCACGAGCTGGAGCCTGCTCAGCGGCTACGCCGGCTACTTCAGCTTCGGCCACGGCGCGTTCTTCGGGGCCGGGATGTACACGACGGCCACCCTCACGGCGGGCCTCGGCGTGCCCTTCCTCGCCGCGCTCCCCGTGGCGGCGGCGGTGGCGACGCTGCTGAGCGCCGGCATCGGCGCCGTCGTCTTCCGGATCCGGCGGCTGCGTGGCGAGCTCTTCGGCCTGCTCACGCTCGCCATCACCTTCGTGCTGGCGACCATCGTGCTCAACACCCGCCTCGACGGCGGACCCGGCGTCTACCTGAGCAACGTGCCGCTCCCGCGGCTCGTCGCCTCGCCCACCGGGACCTTCTATTTGTTGGCGCTCGGCCTCGCCGTCCTCACCCTGGGCGCCGCGTACGCGATCACGCGATCGCGGCTCGGGCTCGGGCTCTTCGCCATCCACGACGACGAGGACGTCGCCGAGGTCGAGGGGGTGCCGACGTTCGCCTACAAGCTCGCGGCCTTCGCGCTGTCGGCGGGCATCGCGGGCATCGCCGGGGGCATCCACGCGATGTACGTCAGCTACGTCACGGTGCCCGACACGTTCTCGATCACCGTACCGCTCTACGTGGTGCTCATGAGCGTGCTGGGCGGCTCGCGCCACTGGCTGGGCCCGGCGGTGGGCGCGGCCATCATCACCGCCTCGCTCTACGCGTTCACGGGCGGGCAGCAGGCCGTGATCGGGCGCGCCGTCGTCGCCTTCGCGCTGATCCTCGTGATCCTCCTGCTCCCCGAGGGCGTCGTGCCCGCCGTGCTCCGGCGCCGGCGCCCTCGCGCGCGCGCGGAGCCGGCCGCGCCGGCGCGCCCGGCGACGGAGGCGCGCGACGCGCCGGGGGTGACGCTCGAGTGCCACGACGTCTGGAAGGCGTTCGGCGGGATCCAGGCCCTCCGCGGCGTGAGCCTCCACGTGGCGCCGGGCGAGATCGTCGGGCTCGTCGGCCCGAACGGCTCGGGGAAGACGACGCTGATCAACGTGATCAGCGGACACTACGCGGCCGACCGGGGCCGCATTGCGCTGGGCCCGGTGAGCCTCACCGGCCGCGCCGCGCATGCGATCGCCGGCCTCGGGGTGTCGCGCACCTACCAGATCCCGCGCCCGTTCGCGCACTTCACCGCGCTGGACAACGTGGCGCTGGCCGCGACGTTCGGCGCGGCGCGCTGCGCGCCCGCCGAGGCCCGCGCCGAAGCGCGGCAGTGGCTCGCCTTCACCGGACTCGGCCGCCGCGCGACGGCCCTGCCCCACGAGCTCAATCTCCACGAGCGCAAGTTCCTCGAGTTGGCCCGCGCGCTGGCGGGCCGGCCGCGCGTCCTCCTGCTGGACGAGGTGCTCTCGGGCCTCAACCCCGGCGAGATCACGAGCGCCGTCGAGCTGATCCGCCAGATCCGCGCGCGCGGCGTGGCCATCCTCTTCGTCGAGCATCTGATGCGCGCCGTGCTCGACCTGTCGGATCGCGTGGTGGTGCTCAACGAGGGCGAGGTCATCGCCACCGGCACGCCGTCCGAGGCCATGCGCGCGGCGCGGGTCGTCGAGGTCTATCTGGGGCGGGCGCATGTTGCTTGAGGCCCGCGGCCTGGCCATCGCCTACGGCGACGCGCGCGCGGTGTGGGACGCGACGCTGGCGGTGGACGCGGGGGAGGTCGTCGCCGTCATCGGCCCGAACGGCGCCGGCAAGAGCACGCTCGTGAACACCATCGCGGGGCTGCACCGCCCGCTCGCGGGCGCGCTCTCCTTCGACGGGCTCGATCTGGGGGCGGTGGCGCCGCACCGCGTGTGCCGCCACGGGATCGCACTGGTGCCGGAAGGCCGGCGCCTGTTCGCGCGGATGTCCGTCGAGGAGAATCTCGACATGGGCTGCTACCGCCACGAGGCGCGCCGCGCCCGGGCCGCGACGCTGGAGCGCGTCTACGGGCTCTTCCCCATCTTGAGGGCGCGGCGGCGGCAGGCGGCGGGCTCGCTCTCGGGCGGCCAGCAGCAGATGGTGGCCATCGGCCGGGCGCTGATGGCCCGCCCGCGCTTGCTGCTGCTCGACGAGCCGTCGCTCGGCCTGGCCCCCGCGGTGGTGGACCACATGTTCGAGATCATCCGCGCGATCCACGCCGAGGGCGTGACCATCCTGCTCGTCGAGCAGAACGTCGTGCGCGCGCTGGAGATCGCCGACCGGGCCTACGTGCTCGAGGAGGGCCGCGTGGTCGCCGAGGGACCTCCGGCCGTATTGCGCGAGCAGACTCGCATCCAGGAGGCGTATCTTGGTCTCCGCGACGGCGGAGGGCCGTCGTAAAACCCGGAGGGACGAGGATGGCCATGATCAAGGTGAAGGACCTCGCGTACGGACGGCTGCGGTCGCCGGACCTCGACGCCGCGGAGGAGTTCCTCACGCACTTCGGCATGCTCCGCGCGGCGCGCACGCCGACGGCGCTGTACATGCGCGGCACCGACCCCAGCCACCACCTGCACGTCACGGAGAAGGGGGACCCGGCGTTCGTCGGCCTCGCCTACTACGCGGCGAGCGAGGACGATCTGAAGCGCGTGGCCAAGGCCCCCGGCGCCTCCGGGGTGGAGTCGATCGACGAGCCCGGCGGCGGCCGGCGCGTGCGGCTGCGCGAGCCGAACGGCTACCAGGTCGAGGTCGTCTACGGCATCGAGGCGCTGCCGCCCGTTCCCGTCCCCGTCCAGCACATGAACAGCGGCGCCGAGCCGCTACGCCGCGCCGGCGACCTGATGCGCCTGCGCGAGTCGCCCTCGCCGATCAAGCGCATGGGCCACGGCGTGCTCGGCACGCCGAAGGTGAAGGAAACCGTGCGCTGGTTCCGGGAGACGCTCGGGTTCATCGGCTCGGACGACGTCTACGCGGGTGACAAGGACAACATCATCGGGTCGTTCAACCGCTGCGACCGCGGCGACGAGTACGTCGACCACCACACGCTGTTCTGCGTGCACAACGAGCGCGCGGGGCTCAACCACATGTCGTTCGAGGTCCCCGACGTGGACGCGGTGTTCAAGGACCACGAGTACCTCACGAAGCTCGGCAAGTACGAGCACATGTGGGGCGTGGGCCGCCATCTGCTCGGCAGCCAGGTCTACGACTACTGGGCCGATCCCTGGGGCCGCGTGCACGAGCGCTGGGCCGACACCGACCGCCTCAACGCGAAGAGCGGCAGCAATCTCCTTTCCGCGGAGCAAGGGTTCCGGAGCCAGTGGGGCGAGAATCCGCCGGCGAAGTTCCTCGGGCACGTGAGCACGTAGCGAACGGCCGAGTAGGCCATCAGCGCGGATCAGATATCTGACGGCATGATGGTGGGAATGACCCGACGCCCATGGGAGCGGTAGACGCGAAAGTCACGATCCAACGTGATGACGGTGGCGCCGGGCAGCCGTTCGGTCATGCGAACCAGGCAGGCATCAGCAAGCGACATCGGCACATCGGCGTAGCGCGTCATCAATCTCGCTAAGGCGTCGACATCGTCTTCGATGTCGTAGGCGACTCTGGCCACGCCCCGATCGATGAGTTCGAGCGCAGCCGCCGGACCCGCGGGCGACTTCCTCAGCAGGAAACAGGCCTCGCTCAGAACGGCTTCGCAAATCAAAAGGGGCGGCTCGATCTCGGCCCATTGCTCGCTCGTCCATCGATGGTACCGATCTCGGTGACTGAGAAATGCCACCAGCGGACCGGTATCAAGGATGACCGTACGCGTCAGCGCCCGTAGCCTTTCAGATGCCGTTTGTTCACCGATAGATCGACAGGGCCGGCCACGCATCCGGCGAGATCACGCGCCATGTCGAGCGCCGAGCCGCGTCTGGGCTTCCCTGTTTCGCGCAGTGCGTCCTGCAGCGCTTTCCGGACGACACTCGATCGGGTCGTCCGACGTCGGCGGGCCGCCGCAGTCAGTTTTGCGCTCAGTCCATCGCCAAGCTTTACGGAAAGCGTCTTCATCCAATGACCTCGGTCGTCCCATTATGCCAGAGTCGTCATACCCAGGCGCCTGCTGGATTTTTGAGGTCACAATTTGTGACCTCAAGTTGGGCGCGCTATCGAGAATGTCCAAAATCTGATACATATCGGGACCGCGAGAGGTGCCCCAATGGCGATCATCCGGATCTACACCGGTTCAGACGGCAAGTCGCACTTCCAGGACATCGAGCCGAAGCTCGAGCCCCGCGGCGATCAGTCCGAGGCCGCCGAGCTGATTCCCGGCAGCGGCATCGTGATCCGCCGCTTCGAGGCCAAGCGTACGAACCCCTGGCACCACGCGCCGGGGCGCTACGCCGTGTTCACGCTCTCCGGCGCCGTGGACATCGAGATCGGCGACGGCACCGTGCGGCGTCTCGGTCCGGGCGACGTCCTGATCGCCGAGGACCTCACGGGCCAGGGCCATGGCACGCGCGAAGTCGGTCCCGAGCCGCGCGTGTCGATCTTCGTCCCGCTCGGCGAGTCGAAGTGAAGCGCAGCGCCGGGCGGATTCTCACCACCCACGCGGGGAGCCTGCCGCGGCCGGCCGAGGTGCTGGACCTCGTGCAGGCCCGCGCCGACGGGCGCCTGTACGACGCGAACGCCTACGTCAAGCGCGTGCGGGACGCGGTGACCGAGACCGTCCGTGCCCAGACCGCGCGCGGCCTCGACGTGATCGGCGACGGCGAGATGAGCAAGCCGAGCTTCATCACCTACGTCACCGAGCGGCTGGACGGTTTCGAGCCGGTCGGCGGAGCGGGCTCGCTGCCGTGGGCGGGCTCGAAAGAAGTGAAGGCGTTCCCCGCGTTCTACGAGCCGAGCCTCCGCAAGAGTCCGAACGCCGCCGCGCGCCGCTTCGCGTGCACCGGTCCCGTCACCTACCGCGGCCACGCGCAGGTACAGGCCGACATCGACAATCTGAGAGCGGCGCTCGCGGGCGCCGCGCACGAGGAGGCGTTCCTCACGGCCATCGCGCCCTCGAACGTGGAGGGCCGCCAGCCGAACCGGTACTACAAGACGGACGAGGAGTACCTGTTCGCCATCGCGGAGGCCATGCGCGAGGAGTACCAGGCGATCGTCGACGCGGGCTTCCTCCTGCAGATCGACGACCCTCGTCTGGTGACGTACTACATCATGAGCCCGACCTCGACCGTCGCGGAGTGCCGCCGCTGGGCCGAGGTGCGCGTGGAGGCGCTCAACCACGCGCTGCGCGACATCCCGCGCGAGCGCGTGCGCTTCCACACCTGCTACAGCATCAACATGGGCCCGCGCGTGCACGACATGCAGCTCGCGGACATCGTGGACGTCCTCCTCGAGGTGAAGGCCGGCGCGTACTCCTTCGAGGCCGCCAACCCGCGTCACGAGCACGAGTGGCGCGTCTGGAAGGACGTGACCCTCCCCGAGGGCGCCGTGCTCATCCCCGGCGTCATCACGCAGTCCACGGTGCTCGTCGAGCACCCGGAACTGGTCGCCGACCGCATCGAGCGCTTCGCCTCGGTGGTCGGCCGCGAGAACGTCATCGCCGGCGCCGACTGCGGCTTCGCCTCCTTCGCCGCCTCCGACGAGATCCATCCCACCGTCGTCTGGGCCAAGCTCGCGGCGCTGGCCGAGGGCGCGCGGCTGGCCACGACGCGGCTCTGGGGGCGGCCATGAAGCGCAGCACCGAGCGCATTCTCACGACCCACACCGGCAGCCTGCCGCGGCCGTGGGATCTCACCACCACCCTCGAGGCGCTCGACGCCGGCACGCCGCCGGATCCCGACGCCTTCAACCGGCGCGTCCGCGACGCGGTGGCCGAGATCGTCAAGAAGCAGGCCGCGGCCGGCGTGGACGTCGTCAACGACGGCGAGCAGGGTAAGGTCGGCTACTCCACGTACGTGCGCCACCGGCTCACGGGCTTCGACGGCGCGAGCGTCGTGTCCCAGCGCGCGGACTGGGCGGACTTCCCCGAGGCGCTGGCGCGCCATCCGCGCGCCACGGTCTCGCGCCCCTCGTGCACGGGGCCCGTCGAGTGGCGCGACCGCGAGGCGGTGCGCCGGGACATCGCGAATCTCACGGCCGCGCTGGCCGCGACGCCGCCCGCGGAGGCCTTCATGAGCGCGGCGTCGCCGGGCGTCATCGCGCACTTCCTGCGCAACGAGCACTACCCGACGCGCGATGCCTACCTGGCGCGGCTGACCGACGTCATGAAGGAGGAGTACGACGCCATCGCGGCGGCGGGGCTCGTGCTCCAGGTGGACTGTCCGGATCTCGCGATGGGCCGGCATCTCGCCTTCCCGGACCTCAGCACGCCGGAATTCCTGAAGATCGCCGCCGCCAACGTCGAGGCCCTCAACCACGCCACCCGCGACGTGCCGCCGGACCGGCTGCGCATCCACCTCTGCTGGGGCAACTACGAAGGGCCGCACCACCGCGACGTCCCCCTGCGCGAGATCCTGCCGATCGTGCTGCGGGTGCGCGCCACCGCGATCTCGCTCGAGGGCGCCAACCCACGCCACGCCCACGAGTGGGCCATCTTCAAAGAGGTCAAGCTCCCCGACGACAAGATCCTGATTCCCGGCGTGCTCGATTCGACGACGAACTTCATCGAGCACCCGGAGCTGGTCGCCCAGCGTCTCGTGCGCTACGCGGAGGTCGTCGGGCGCGAGCGCGTCATGGCGGGATCGGATTGCGGCTTCGGCACCTTCGCCCGCTCCAATCCCCAGGTCGAGCCCGAGATCGTCTGGGCCAAGCTCGCGGCCATGGCCGAGGGCGCGCGCCTGGCGTCCGCCCAGCTCTGGAGGAATCGATGAGCGTCGTCACCTACGCCGCCGACGGCAAGGTCGGCATCGTCACGCTGAATCGTCCCGACAAGCTCAACGCCATCAGCCTCGAGCTCAAGCAGGCGCTCGTCGAGCGCTTCCACGAGGCCGACGGCGACCCGGCCACGAGCGTGGTGATCCTGCGCGCCGAGGGCCGCAGCTTCTCGGCCGGCTACGACATCTCGCCGAACCCCGCGCGCGCCGCGCGCAAGGGCAACGCGCTGGCCTGGCACGCGTCGCTCACCGACGACGCACGGCTCGAGCTGACGCCGTGGATGATGAAGAAGCCCGTCATCGCCTCCGTCCAGGGCCACTGCCTGGGCGGCGGCTGCGAGCTGGTGATGGTCTGTGACCTCACGATCGCCGCCGACGACGCCCAGTTCGGCGAGCCGGAGATCCGCTTCTCGAACGTGGGGCCGGTCATGGTGATGCCCTGGGTCATCGGGCTCAAGCGCGCCCGCGAGCTCCTCTACCTCGGCGATCCCATCGACGCCAGGACCGCGCAGGCCTACGGCATGGTCAACCGCGTCGTGCCGCGCGCCGAATTGCACGCGGCGACCCTCAAGGTCGCCCGGCGCATGGCCCTCATGTCGCCCGAGTCGCTCGCCGCCACCAAGCTCGCCATCAACCGCGGCGCAGAGTGCGCGGGGTTCCTCAACGCCATCCACGCCGGCGTGGACGTCCTCGCCGCGCTCTACGCGGCGCGCACGGAGGTCGGCGTGAAGTTCGACGAGATCCGCGAGAAGGAAGGCCTCGGCGCCGCGCTCCGCTGGCGCGCCGCGCAGTTCGCGGAGTAGCGCGTGTCGTTCGTCACCCGGCCGGGACGCGCAGCGGCGCAGGGCGTCGGCAAGCCCGTGCGCCGGGTCGAGGACGAGCGCCTCGTCACCGGGCGCGGCTGCTACAGCGACGACTTCAACGTGCCCGGCCAGGCGTACGCCGACTTCGTGCGCTCGCCGCACGCCCACGCGCGCCTCGTCCGGATCGACACCGCCGTCGCGCTGAAGACGCCGGGCGTGCTCGCCGTCCTCACCGGCGCCGACGCCGCCGCCGACGGGCTCCGATCGATCCCGCACCGCCCCGTCCCCGCCAACCCGCACGAGCCGCAGCTCAAGAACCGCGACGGCTCCGAGCACTTCGTCGCCCCGCACGTCCCGATGCCCGCCGACCGCGCGCGGATGGTCGGCGAGATCGTGGCCATGGTGATCGCGGAGAGCGCGGCCGCCGCGCGCGACGGCGCCGAGGCGGTGGTCGTGGACTACGCGCCCCTGCCCGTCGTGATCACCGCCGACGACGCGGAAGCCGCGGGCGCGCCGCTCGTCTGGGACGAGGCGGGTTCCAACGTGTGCATCGACTCCGACAACGGCGACCGGGCAGCCGCCGATGCCGCCGTCGCCCGCGCCGCGCACGTGGTCCGGCTGGAGACCCACGTCAACCGGGTCACCGGCGTGCCGATGGAGCCCCGCGCCGCGCTGGGCGTGTACGACCCGGCGCGCGACCACTACACGCTCTACGCCGGCTCGGGCGGCAGCCAGCGCATCAAGCACGACGTCACGGAAACGCTCGGCCTGGGGAAGAACGCCCTCCGCGTCGTGGCGCGCGAGGTCGGCGGCAACTACGGCACGCGCAACGCGTGCTATCCGGAGTTCGCGCTGGTGCCGTGGGCGGCCAGGCGCGTGGGCCGCCCGGTGAAGTGGACGTGCGAGCGCCGCGAGGCGCTGCTGACCGACTACCACGCGCGCGATCTCGTCTCGCGCATGGAGCTGGCCCTCGACGCCGACGGCAACTTCCTGGCGCTGCGCGGCACCCACACGAGCAACGTCGGCGCCCACGCCGTCTCGTTCATCCCGCTCGGCAAGGGGATCGGCGTCCTGCCGGGCCTCTACCACTTCCCCACCGCCTACGTGCGCGGCCGCGCGGTCCTGAGCAACACCTCGCCCACCTACCCGTATCGCAGCGCGGGCCGCCCCGAGGTCATGTACGTGCTCGAGCGGCTGATCGACCTTGCCGCGCGCCGCCACGGCTTCGACCGCGCGGCCCTGCGCCGGCGCAACCTGATCCCGTCGAGCGCCATGCCGTACCGCAACCCGTTCGGCCTGCTCATCGACAGCGGCGACTACGCGACCGTGCAAGACCGCGCGCTGGCGCTGGCCGACTGGAAGGGCTTCGAGGCGCGCCGGGCCGAGGCGCGGGCGCGCGGGCGCTATCGCGGCATCGGGATGTCCAACTACCTGGAGCTCAACACCGGCGCGCCGCGCGAGCGGGCCGAGATCACCGTGCGGCCCGAGGGACGGATCGACGTGGTCATCGGCACGCTCTCCTCCGGCCAGGGCCACGAGACCTCCTTCCCGCAGCTCCTCGTCGAGTGGTTCGGCGTCGAGCACTCGCAAGTGCGCGTGATCACCGGGGACACCGACGTGTCGCCCATCGGGGGCGGCTCGCACTCCGGGCGCTCGATGCGCCAGGCCGGCGTGGTGATGGCCAAGGCCTCCGACGCGATCGTCGAGCGCGGCAAGAAGATCGCCGCGTGGCTGCTCGAGGCCGCCGACGCGGACATCGAGCTCGTGCGGCGCCGCTTCGCCGTCAGGGGCACCGACCGCTCGGTCGATCTGTTCGAAGTCGCCGCCGCGGCGCTGCGGGCGGACGCGCCGGCGGAGGTGCGCGGGCCGCTCGCCGGCGTCGGCGACGAGACCATCAGCACGCCGTCGTACCCGTACGGGTGCGCGGTGTGCGAGGTCGAGATCGATCCCGAGACGGGCGTCGTGGAGGTCGCGCGGTGGACGTGCGTGGACGACTGCGGCCGCGCCGTCAACCCGATGATCCTGCACGGCCAGACGCACGGCGGGATCGCCGCCGGCGTCGGGCAGGCGCTCTGGGAGGAGTGTCACTACGACCGCGAGAGCGGCCAGTCCGGCTCGGCGACGTTCATGGACTACGTCATCCCGCGCGCCGACAGCCTCCCGAGCTTCACCACCGAGATCAGCGAGGTGCCGTCCACGTCCAACCCGCTCGGCCTGCGCGGCGGCGGCGAGGGCGGCACCACGCCCGCGCTCGCGGCCACCACCAACGCGGTCGTGGACGCCCTGGCCGAGTTCGGCGTCGAGCACATGGAGATGCCGGCGACGCCCGAGCGCGTGTGGCGCGCGATGCAGGCCGCGCGGCGGCCTTGACGGGCCTCGCGCGCGGTGGTCTCATCTGCGCACCGCGCCAAGAGGAGGTCCCCCATGCCCCGGACCTATAACGTCATCGACGCTGACGGCCACGTGCTCGAGCCGGTCGACATGTTCGACAAGTACATGGACCCGGGCTACCGCGAGCGTGCGCCCCGGATGATCGTGGACACCGACGGAAAGGAACGGCTGCTGATCGAGGGCAAGGTCCTCGGCAGCAAGAAGGGCCTGGGCCTGCTCGGAGGGATCGGCGCGCGCCAGGGGAACGTGGACGACGTCACGATGAAGTACGTGGATGGCCGCCGGGGCGGCTTCGACCCTCACGCGCGCATCGTGGACCTCGATCTCGACGGCATCGACGCCGCGTTCCTCTATCCGAGCGTCGGCCTCTTCGCCGGCGCGATCCAGGATCCGACGCTGGCCGCGGCGGTGTGCCGCGCCTACAACCGCTGGCTCGCCGACTACTGCCAGCCCTATCCCGACCGGCTCTTCGGCATTGCCGCGCTGCCGATGCAGTCGATCGATCTCGCCATCGAGGAGATGCGGTTCGCGCGCAAGGAGCTCGGCATGCGCGGCGGCTTCCTCCGGCCTAATCCCTACAACAACAAGATGCTCCACCATCCGGATTACCGGCCGTTCTGGGACGAGGTGGAGGAGCTCGACTTCTCGATCGGCCTCCACGAGGGCTCCACGGGAGGCATGCCGCAGGTCGGCGTCGATCGGTTCGAGACACGCGGCGCCCGGCACATCATTTCCCACACGATGGAGATGATGCTGGCCGCCATGAGCGTCATCTGGGAAGGCGTGTGCGACCGCCATCCGAAAGTCCGCATCGGGTTCCTGGAGTCCGGTGGCGGCTGGATCGCGCCGTGGCTCGACCGGATGGACCGCCACTTCGACGACCAGGGCTTCAACGACTCCGGGCTCTCGATGCGCCCCAGCGAATTGTTCCAGCGCAACTGCTGGATCTCGTTCGAGCCCGTCGAGCGGAGCCTCGACGTGCTCGCCGACTTCATCGGGCCGAACAAGATCCTCTGGGCGACCGACTATCCGCACCCCGACGGCTTCTTCCCCGGGGCGCCCAAGATGATCGCGGACCGGCCGCGGCTCTCCGAGGCGACGAAGCGCGGAATCCTCGGCGGCGGCGCGAAGGGCTTCTACAAGCTGGCGTCATGAGCGGTCAATAGCCGGCGGGGTCCGGTCCTCGGATGAGCTTTCGCGCCGGCGTCGATATCGGCGGCACGTTCACCGACATCGTCCTCCTCGACGCCGCGGGCCGCATCCACACCAAGAAGGTGTCGTCGAGCGTCGACGACTACGCGCGCGCCATCGTGGCCGGCCTCGCCGAGGTGTTCGGCGAGACCGGGTTGTCGGGCGGGGCCCTCAGCGAGATTCTGCACGGCACGACGGTCGCGTCCAACGCGATCCTCGAGCTGAAGGGCGCGCGGACCGGCCTCATCACCACCAGGGGCTTTCGCGACGTGCTCGAGATCCGGCGCATTCGCATGCCGAAGCTCTACGACCTCTCGTGGGAGAAGCCGGTGCCGCTCGTCGAACGCTTCCTTCGCCTCGAGGTCGACGAGCGCGTCGACGCCCAGGGCCGGGTGGAGAAGCCGCTCGACCCCGCCGAGGTGGAGCGCGTGCTCGACCGCCTGCTCGCCGAGAAGATCGAGGCCCTGGCCGTCTGCCTTCTGAACTCGTACGCCAATCCGGTCCACGAGGAGCGCATCGCCCAGATCGTGCGCCGTCGCGCGCCGGGGCTCACGCTGTCGGTCAGCGCGGAGGTTCTGCCGGAGATCCGTGAGTACGAGCGGACCTCGACCACCGTCATCAACGCCTACGTGATGCCGATCGTGAAGCGCTATCTCGGCACGCTGCGGGGCGGTCTCGATGCCTCCGGGGTGAAGGCGCCGCTCCTGATCATGCAGTCGAACGGCGGGCTCATGACGGACGCGGCCGCGGCGGCGAGGCCGGTGCACATCATCGAGTCCGGCCCCGCCGCGGGCGTGGTGGGCGCGCAGGCCCTGGCGCCCAAGATCGGGCTCGGCAAGCTCGTGACGTTCGACATGGGCGGCACCACCGCGAAGGCGTCCATCGTCGAGGAGGGCGAGGTGAGCCGGGCCACCGAGTACCAGGTCGGCGGCGGCATCATGCACGGCTCGCGCCTGCTCACGGGGGCGGGCTACGTGCTGCGCGTGCCCGCGATCGACCTCGCGGAGGTCGGAGCCGGTGGCGGGTCGCTCGTGTGGATCGATCCGGGCGGCGCGCTCAAGGTGGGGCCGCAGAGCGCCGGCGCGTCTCCGGGTCCGCTCTGCTACGACCTCGGCGGGACCGAGCCGACGATCACCGACGCCAACGTGATCCTCGGCTTCCTGAGCCCGCGCCAGCTCGCCGGCGGCGCGGTGAAGCTCAACGCGGCGCGCGCGCACGAGGTCTTCGAGGCGAGGATCGCGCGGCCCATGGGCTTGCCGGTCGCCCAGGCCGCGTACGGCGCGCACGTCATCGCCGCGTCGAACATGATGCGCGCGATCCGCGCCGTCTCGAGCGAGCGCGGCCGCGATCCCCGCGAGTATGCGCTGTTCGCGTTCGGCGGCAACGGACCCGTCTTCGCGGCGGGCATCGCGGGCCAGCTCGAGATGCGCCGCATCGTGGTGCCGCCCGCGCCCGGCCTCTTCTCATCGTTCGGGCTGCTCTTCGCCGACGTCGAGCACCACTACGTGCGCACCTGGCGGCGCCTCGTGCGCCGCGTCGGGCCGGGCGAGCTCGCCGAGGCCTTCGCGCGGATGGAAGCGGAGGCCGTGGCCCAGCTCGCGGCGGAAGGCTTCGGTGGTGCCGCGATCCGCATTCGCCGGCTCGCGGACTGCCGCTACGAAGGCCAGTCGTTCGAGCTGACCGTCCCCGTCGCCGGCGGGGCCGTGGACAGCCGGGCCGTTGCCGAGATCCAGGAGGCGTTCGGCCGCGAGCACGAGCGGACCTACGGGCATCGCGCGGGATCCGACGAACCGGTGGAGATCGTGAGCCTGCGCGTGGTCGGGCTCGGCATCCCGGACCGTCCACGCGTTCCGGACGCCTTGCGCGTGGATCGCGCCGGGCCCGGGCGCGCCGGTGGCGCTCGCAGCGTCTATTTCGGTCCCGCCCTCGGCTGGCGCGAGACCCCGATCATCGACCGGCCCGACCTCGCCACGCCGCGCCAGGGTCCGTGCATCGTCGAGGAATACGACGCGACCTGCGTGATCCCGCCGGGCGCGCGCGCCGCTCTCGACGCGCACGGCAACATCGTCATCGACCTTTCGCCCGAGGGGCAGGTGATCTGACATGGCGTCCGACCCGATCGGCTTCGAGCTATTCCACAACACGCTGCTGTCGATCGCCGACGAGATGGCCCTCACCATCCTCCGTACGGCCTACTCCGGCGTGCTGCGCGACAACATGGACTACTCGACCGCGTTCTGTGACGGCGAGGGGCGGACGGTGGCGCAGGGCCTCACCCTGCCCGCGCACCTCTCGTCGTTCCCCGACGCGCTCGCGGCGACGATCGCCCGGTACGGCAACCGCATGGAGCCCGGCGATGTCTATTGCCTCAACGACCCGTTCGAGGGCGGGATGCACATCCCCGACGTGTTCGTGCTGAGGCCCATCTTCTTCGAGGGCGAGCGCGTGGCGTTCGCGGCGACCATCTGCCACCAGACCGACATGGGCGGCCGCGTCGCGGGATCGAACGCGTCGGACTCGACCGAGATCTACCAGGAAGGGCTCCGTATCCCGCCCGTGAAGATGTACGACCGCGGGGAGCCGAACGAGACGCTATTCCGCCTCTTCGAGAAGAACGTGCGCATGCCCGTCCGCGTCTTCGGCGACCTGCGCGCGCAGCTCGCCGCCTGTCACATCGCCACGGAAGCGTTCCTGCGGCTCCTCCGGCGGCACGGCGCCAAGCAGGTCAGGGCGTACATGGCGGACGTGCTCGACCACACCGAGCGGCTCACGCGCGCCGTGCTGCGCGAGCTGCCCGACGGCGAGTGGTCGTTCGAGGATTGGATCGACGACGACGGCGTGGACTACGGCAAGCCGATCCGCCTCTTCGTGACCTTCAGGAAGCGCGGCGACGCGCTCGTCGCGGACTGGACGGGCACCTCGCCGCAGCCGAAGGGCGCGATCACCAACACGCTGTCGTTCACGAAGGCGGCGACGTACACGGCGCTGAAGTCGGTGCTCTCCTACGACGTCCCGTGCAACGCCGGCTTCTACCGCCCGATCGAGGTCATCGCGCCGCCCGGGACGATCGCGAACGGGGTGCTGCCGGCGGCCTCCGCGGCGCGGGGGCTCACCGGCTTCCGCATGCTCGACACGTGCTTCGGCGCGCTGGCGCGCATGCTGCCGCCGCGCTCGATCGCGGCCTCCGAGGGCGGCAACACCGGCGTGTCGATCGGGGGCTACGACGCGGAGCGGAAGCCGTTCATCTTCGTGGAGTTCCTCTGCTCAGCGTGGGGCGGCCGCGCGTGGTCGGACGGCCTCGACGGCAACGCCAATCTCATGGCGAACATGTCGCTGCCGCCCGTGGAGATCACGGAGGCCGAACAGCCGCTCCAGATTCTGACAACCGAGTTCATCCAGGACGTGGGAGGCGCCGGCAAGTACCGCGGCGGCGCGTCGCTCCGCCGCGACTACAAGCTCCTCGAGGCCGAGGCCGTGCTCCAAGTTCGCGCGGACCGCCACGACTTCCGCCCCTACGGGCTCTATGGCGGCAGTCCGGGCCGCCCGTCGCGCAACGTGATGAACCCGGGCACCGAGGATCGGCCCCTGCCCGGCAAGTTCACGACGGCGATGAAGCGCGGCGACGTGCTGCGTCACGAGTCGGCGGGACCGGGCGGCTGGGGCGATCCGCTCGAGCGCGACCCGGCGCGCGTGGCGCGCGATGTGCGGAACGAGTTCGTGAGCCGGCGCTCGGCGCACGAGGAGTACGGGGTCGTGCTCCGGGGCGAGACCGTCGCCATCGACGAGGCGGCGACGGCGGCGCTCCGGGCCGACCTCCGCGCGCGGCGCGGCTGGACCGAGCCGCCCGCCGTCAGTCGGTAAGTGGGAGGCCCCGACATGGCCCCCCACACCCCCAACGCTCGTCGCGTCCCGGGGAACCCGTGACGGCGCCTCGACCCCGCCGCCGCCTCTAGCAGCAGCCTCCGGCGACGGCGCGATCAGGCCACCAGCCCCACGGCCGCGGGCCGAAGTCCGGCGTGAACATCTCACCGCGCTTGAGCGTGAGGGCGGGCGCGAACGCGCGGTTCACGGCCAGCGGCGTGCCGAGAATGTCGTAGACGACCCACTGGCCTTCCTCGAGGTCGAGCACGGAGATGTCCGCCTGCCGGCCCACCGCGAGGCTGCCGATCCGCCCCTCGGCGCCCACGGCTTTCGCGGGATTGATCGTGGACATCGCGATCACGTCGGGCAGCTTGAAGCCGAGGCCGAGGAAGCGCGTCATGATCTCGGTCATGCTGTGCACGGTCATCAGGCGGCCGGGCACCGTGAGGTCGGTGCTGATGCAGTGCGGGAGCAGCCCCTGCTCGATGACGCGGCGGCCGACGTCGAAGCTGAAGTTCATCCGGCCGTGCGCGGTGTCGAACCACACGCCACGCGCGTGCGCCTCGCGCGCCTCGGGCACCAGCTTGCCGTTGCCGTCGAGCACGCCGCCGGGGTTCGGGGTGAAGTAGTGCGTGAGGATGTCGCCGGGCTCGAGGAGGTCGAGCAGCGGGTGGATCACCTTCGGGTCGTAGCGCTTGGCCGTGTCGCCGATGTGGACCATGAGCTTGATGCCCGCCTCGCGCGCGGCGCGCTTGGCCAGCTTCGGCATCTCCATCCCCATGATCTCCAGCGCGGGCGCCACCATCCGCGCCTTGATGCCGTGGATCAACCCCTTGTTCTCGCTGGCCACCTTGATGGTGTCCTCGACGTCGACGCTCGCCTCCGCGACGATGTCGGGATTGGTCGCGAGCCCCGTCTGGCAGATGTGCAGGAAGGGAATGACCTCGGTCTTGCACTTCGGCAGGATGTGGCGCCAGCCGCCGAAGGTGGCCGCGCCCGCGCTGCCCGCGTCCACGATGGTCGTCACGCCCGAGTAGACACCGCCGAGATCGGGATTCACCCCGGTGCGATTGACGCCCTCGAAGACGTGGGCGTGGAGGTCGATCAGCCCCGGCGTGACGAGCTTGCCGCCGACTTCGACGACCCGCTTGGCGTCTGCCGGCGCGATGCCCGCCGCCACGCGCGCGATCTTGCCGTTCTCCACCGCGACGTCGAGCACGCCGTCGAGGTTGGACGCTGGATCGATCACCCTGCCGGACTTCAGAAGCAGGTCGAACATGTGGCCTCCCTCGTTGGACGATTCACTCGTAGCGTGGCTGGCGCTTCTCGCGGAAGGCGGCGACGCCTTCGCGGAAGTGGGCGCTGGCGCGAACCTTGTCGCCGAGCTCCTGCTCCAACGCCTCGCGGGCGCGGGCGTGCTCGGCGATCGTCGCGCTGATCTGGCGCTTCACCGCCTGCACCGCCGACGGGCTGTTGGCCGCGATGCGCTCGGCGGTCTCGAGCGCCCACGCCATCAGCCGCTCCGCCGGCACCACGCGGTTGATCAGCCCGATGCGCGCGGCCTCGTGGGCGTCGATCAGCCCGGCCGTCAGGAGCAATTCCATGGCGTGCACGTAGCCGATCTGCTGGACGAGCTTGATGGTCGCGCCCCCGAACGGGTAGACGGACCACTTCACCTCCGGCAGGCCGAAGCGCGCGTGGGGCGCGGCGGCACGGATGTCGGTGGCGAGCAGCAGCTCGACGCCGCCGCCGGCGCAGTCGCCGTTGACGGCGGCCACGATGGGCTTGCTGAACTCGTCGGTCTTGAGTAGCGCGTGGTTGACCAGGCGCGCCGTGTCCTCCGCGGCCGAGAGATCGCCGCTCATGTCGGCGCCGGCCGTGAAGGCGCGTGTGCCCGCGCCGGTGAGCACGATCGAACGGCACGGCCCGCGCTCCAGCTCGTCCCAGAGGCGCCCGAGGTCGACCATCATCGCGCGCGACATCGCGTTCATGCGCGGCTGGTTGTCGATGGTGAGCATCACCACGTGGGGGCCGTGGGCCTGGACGCGGATCTCCATCGCTACGGCACCACGACGACCTTGCCGTGAGCCTGCCGGCTCGTCAGCAGCCGGATCGCCTCCACGCTCTTGTCGAGCGGCAGCCGCTGGCTCACGTACGGTCGCAGCTTGCCCTCGCCGTACCAGCGGAACAGCTCGTCGACCGACGTGCGGAGCTTGTCGGGGGCGTGCCAGCGGAAGTAGCGCAGCGACGAGCCGAGCGCGGCGCGATGCTTGACGAGGAGGCGATTGGCGGGGATCTGCGGCACGCCGCCGACGAACCCGACCAGGAGAATGCGCCCGCCCCACCCCAGCGCGGAGAGCGCCGCGTCGAACAGCTCGCCGCCGACGGGATCGAAGCACACGTCGGCGCCCTTGCCGTCGGTCAGCGCCAGCACGCGCTCGGTGAGGTTCTCGGTCGTGTAGTTGACGGTCTCGTCGGCGCCGCGCGCGCGCGCGACGGCGAGCTTGTCGGCCGTGCTCGCGCCCGCGATCACGCGCGCGCCCATGGCCTTGCCGATCTCCACCGCCGTGAGGCCCACGCCGCCGGCGGCGCCGAGGACGAGCAGCGTCTCGCCCGCTTCGAGCCGGCCCTGCCAGCGGATGGCGACGTGGCTCGAGATGTAGGCGATCGGGAACGCGCCGGCCTCGTCGAACGGCATGCGCTCCGGCACGGCGAACGTCTCCGCCTCGTCGGCCAGCGCCAGCTGGGCGAGTCCGCCGTACGCGAGAATCGCCATCACGCGGGCGCCGGGCGCGAACCGCGTCACGCCCGGGCCGCACGCGGCCACCACGCCGGCCGTCTCCAGCCCCGGGCTGAACGGAAAGGGCGGGCGCGTCTGGTACTTTCCCGCGACCATGATGGCATCGGCGTAGTTCACCGCCGTGGCCTTCACCTCGATCAGCACCTGGCCGGGACCAGGCGCCGGCGCCGGGACGTCCTCGACGGCCAGGCTGTCGATCTCGCCCCACGCGCGGCAGATCACGGCGCGCATAGCCGCTCCAGCTCCTCGCGCAGCCGCGGCTTCTGCACCTTGCCCGTCGCGGTGCGCGGAAACTCGTCGGCCTTCCGGAACACGATGCGCGCCGGCACCTTGTAGCTGGCGAGCCGCTCGCGGCAGAACGCGGTGAGCGCCTCCGCGGTGGCGGTCACGCCTTCGTGCAGCTCGACGGCGGCCGCGGCGATCTCGCCCTTGCCGCGGTCGGGCAGTCCGACGACGTACGCCTGTTTCACGGCGGGATGCGCCAGCAGCACCCCCTCGACCTCCAGCGGCGCCACGTTGATCCCGCCCGTCTTGATCATCTCCTTGAGCCGCCCGTGGAAGCGCACGCGCCCATCGCCGCCGAGCATGCCGAGATCGCCCGTCATGAAGAACCCGTCGGCGTCGAATGCCGCGCGCGTTTGCTCGGGGTCGCGATAGTAGCCCGGCGTGACGCAACCGCGCACGCGCAGCTCGCCCACCGTCTCCGGCGGCAGCGGCCGGCCCGTCCCCGGCTCCACGACGCGGATCTCCATGCCCGGAAGCGGCAGCCCCTGGGTGGTGAGCCGGCGCTCGAGCGGATCGTGGGCGTCCGTCACCGCGCAGTTGCCGTACGTCTCCGTCGCACCGTACACGTTGCAGAGCTCGCGCGCGCTCACGGCCTCCATGGTCATCGCGATGTCCTCGGGCAGGCCGATCGTGAGGCCCGTGCGCATGGCGGCCAGCGCGCGCCGGGGCCGATCGGGATGCTCGAGGATGGCCCGCGCCATGTTCGCCATCCCGTAGTAGACGCTGCAGCGCTCGTCGTCGAGCAGCGCCAGCGCCTCGCCGGGCTCGAAGCTCTCCTGCAGCACGAGCGCGCCGCCGTGGGTGAGGATGGCCGGCAGCGCGTTGGCGGAGCCGAACGACCAGAAGAGCGGCACGGCGAGCCACACGCGGTCGGCGTCGGTCAGACGCATCCGCTCGCCGATGTCGAAGCCGTTGTCGATCACGCCGCCGTGGGTGAGCATCACGCCCTTGGGCGTGGCCGTCGAGCCCGACGTATAGAGGACGAAACACAGATCGGAGGAGCTGACCACCACCTGCGGCCCGTCGCCCGCGCCGTGCACGAGATCCGACCACGCGTGGACGCCGTCGTGGCGCGTCTCGTCGATGCTGATCACCGCGCGCAGCTCCGGGATTCGCTCGCGCGCCTCGCCGACGGCAGCGAGATAGGCGCGCCCGCGAAACGCCTCCATGGTGACGACGGCGCGCGGCCGCGCGTGCTCGAGCGTCCACGCGATCTCTCGCGGCGTCGAGAAGCTGCTGATGGCGATGGTCGCCGCGCCGATCTTGGCCGCGGCCGCCGCCGCGATCACCCACTCGGGGCGGTTCGGCAGCAGGATCGCGACGCCGTCGCCCTTCCCCACGCCGAGCGCCAGGAGCCCGCCCGCCAGCGCGTCGGCGCGAGCCTTCAGCCCGCCATAGGTCAACCGCTCGCCGCGGAAGACGATCGCCTCGGCGTCGGGCCGCGCCGCGGCCATCTCGTCGATCAGGGCGCCGAGCGTCCGGCTGGCCGGCCGCATCAGCGCCCGGTGAACTTCGGCAGCCGTCCCTCGCGGTGCGCGGCCATGCCCTCGTCCACGTCGCGGCTCCACTCGAGCGCGTACCGGAGCGCGTCGGAGAGCGAGCGCGCCTCGGCGAACCCGGCCGCGAGCCGCGTGGTGACGACGCGCTTGGCGCCGCGGGTCGCGAGTGGCCCGCTGGCGGCGATGCGCGCGGCGAGCGCCCGCGCCTCGGCGAGCAGCCGATCGGCCGGGTGCACGGCAAGGACGAGCCCGAGGCGCTCGAGCTCGGCGGCGCCGAGATCGCGGCCGGTGCAGATGACCTCGAGCGCCCGCGCGCGGCCCACGAGCATCGGCAGCCGGACGGGCCCGCCGGCGCCGGGGAAGCCGCCCCACAGCGCCTCCGGCAGCGCCCACGTCACGTGCGCCGCCGCGAGACGGATGTCGCAGGCGAGCGAGAGCTCGGCGGCGCCGGCGCGCGCGGCGCCGTTGAGCGCCGCGATGACGATCTGGGGCAGCGCCTCGAGCGCGTCGTACGTCCGGTTGGCCGTCCGCACGAGGTCGAGGATCTGCTCCTTGGTGTAGCTCGCCCGCACCGCGGGGTTCAGGATCCCCATCGAGAAGAACTCGGAGCCCGTGCCGGTGAGCACGACGGCCTGCATCTCCGCGTCGCCCGCGAGCTCGTGCACGATCGCTTCCAGCCCCAGCAGCACCTCGCGCGTGAGCCGGTTCTGATCGCCCGGACGATCGATCGTGATGATGGCGACGCGGCCATCGCGCTCCAGGCGGATTTCTTTGGACGTGAGGGGCCCCGACATGGCCCCTCACACTCCCCAACGCTCGGCACGCCCCGGGGAACCCGTGGCGCGCCTCGTCATCCCTTCAGCTCGAAGGTCTTCACGTACACGCCGGGCGAGCCCTGGGCGTGGCGCATGTGCTTGCGCATGGTCTCGGACACCGGCACGGCGTTGCGCTGGGCGTGCCACTCCGGAGTCTCCGACACCTTGGGATTCTCGAACTCGTAGAACGTCAGGTAGGTCGGCGTGCCGGCGAGGGCGCGATAGCGGCGGGCGCGGATGACGCCGGGGACCTTCTCGTAGTTCGGCACGTAGATCGTGTTGTACCAGTTGTTCCACTCGCTATCGACCTCGGCCGGCACGTCCATGCGCCCCAGCTGGAGCGCGGGCGCCATGCCGCTCTCCGCCACCGCGGGCGCGACCGAGCGCGGGTGGATCATCGAATACACGTTGCGGATGAACGAGGTGGCGCTGGCTTGCGGCCCGATCTTCTTCGTCCACGGCGTCGGATTGTCCGACACCTTCTTGTACGCCGCGCTCTCGAGTACGGCCGGGCTCTCGAGCTCGTACACGGCCAGGTGCTTCGGCCCGCCCTTGACGGCCTCGTAGCGCGCGCCGTTCAGGAAGCCCGGGATCGCGAGCCGCTCGGCCAGGTGCTCCTCGTTGTACCAGCGGTTGAACTCCGCTTCCTTGTCCGCCGGCACGTCCGCCCACACCATCAGCAATCCGGTGCCCTTCTTCGCAGCCATGGGACCCTCCTTGGCGGACGCCATCGTAGATCAGCGCGGGAGCGAGTGCTATAGTCCGGCCCCGGAGGAAACCCTCATGCGTTCCGCATTCCGCACGCTCGCCGTCACGCTCGTGGTGCTCCTCGCCGGCACCGCGGTGATCGTTCCGCCCGCGCCGGCCGCCGACGACGTCAAGATCGCGCTCGTGGCCCCGCTGTCCGGCCGCTGGGCGCGCCAGGGCCAGCTCAAGAAGATGGGCGCGGAGATGGCCATCGAGGAGATCAACAGCCAGGGCGGGATCAAGGCGCTGGGCGGCGCCAAGATCGTGCTGCGCGAGGGAGACGCGGGCGACAGCGTGGAGAAGGCCGTCAGCGCCGCGCAGCGCGTGCTGACGCGGGAGAAGATCAGCGCGGGCATCGGCTCGTGGCTCTCGTCCTTCACGCTCGGCGTGACGGAAGTCGCCGAGCGGCTGCAGGTGCCGTGGCTGACGCTCTCGTACGCCGACAGCATCACCGAGCGCGGCTTCAAGTACACCTTCCAGACCTCGCCGGTGTCCTCGTTCCAGGCCGAGCAGGCCCTCGAGCTCGTCACCGACCTCGCCAAGAAGAACAACCGGCCGGTCAAGAAGGCGGCCATCGTCGGTGACAACACGGCTGCGA
>DASYTM010000144.1:0-7427 GCA_036002345.1 Candidatus Methylomirabilota bacterium
TGCCGCCCCAGCGCTCGCGCACGAGCTTCATGTGCTTGTTGGCGTAGTAGTCGTAGTCGAACTTCTTGCCCTCGCTGGTGGGATACATCACGGAGACGCGGATCATGACGGGCCTCCTTGCAATGTGACGCGTACCGTACGGGCGGCCGCCGCGGGTGTCAAGCCACGGCCTCAGAAGCGGCCGCGCCCGCGCTCCCGCGCCGGAAGATTCTCGAGACACGTGGTCCACCAGCCGGTTCGGAGCGTGGCGGCGAACTCCTGCGGAAGGCCCTCGGCCTCGATGGCGCGCGCGACGGTCTCGTGGTCGTAGGCGACGCGCACGAATTCGACGTGCACGTCCGGCGCGGCGGTGAGGATCGCGTACCAGACGTCGGGCGTGCCGTCGTTGGCCGGGCGCCCGATCGCGCCGACGTTGACGGCGTGCCCGGCGCCGCCGTCCAGCGCGCGGTGCCAGGCGAGTCCCGTGTGCGTGCAGAGGACAACGTCGGCGGCATGCTCGGCGAGGAACCGGCGCACGAGCCCGTCCGGCGTCGTCGACTCCCACAGGAACTCGTTGATCCGGCGCGGCGAGCCGTGGCACATCAGGACGCGGTGCGGGCCGAGCGCGATCCGCCGGTGGCCGGGCAGCGTCGCGAGCCACGCGCGGTCGCCGGCGGGCGTGCGCGCGACGGTGTAGGCGTAGCTGATGCGGGCGTAGTGATTGTCGCGCGGGTCGGTATAGCCGCAGTTGCAGTCGGCCGCGCCCGCGGCGACGGCCTCGTCGTAGTTGCCGCGCACGACCTCCACGCCGTGCGCGCGCAGCAGCGGCGCCACGCGCTCGGGGTGCGGGCCGAAGCCGCCGAGGTCGCCGAGACAGTAGACGGCCTCGGCGTCGCGCCGGCGCGCGTCGGCCAGCACCGCCGCGAGGGCTTCGGCGTTGGCGTACACGCCGCCGAAGACGGCGACGCGGCGGCGCTCGCTCACGCGTTCCGGCACGTCGCCCCCGTGCGGTGGCACGTCACGCACGCCGGGTGATAGAGCGCCGCCGGGCGGAGCGCGGCGGCGAGCCCGCCGTCGGAGAGCCGCGCGCCCGGCAGCCCGGCGAGGATGGGGCAGGCATAGACGCCGTCGGCGGCCACGACGCGGGTCTCGGCACACTGGAGCGTCGCGCGATCGAATCCGTCGAGGTCCGTCGCGTGGAGCCGCGGGCCCGCGGCGAGCGCGCGGCCCACCGGAAACACCGGCAGGATCTTCACGCGCGGCCGCGTGATGCCGAGGCCGGTGAGGAGCGCGCGAAACCGCGCGTAGGTGTCCGGCCCGCCGGCGATCTCGGTGGCGGTGACGATCGGGAGCAAGCCGCGCGCGTCGAGGGCGCGCAGCGTCCGCACCGCGCGCTCCCACGTGCCGCGCCCGCGCACGCGATCGTTCGTCTCCGGATCCGGCGCGTCGAGGCTGACGCGGATCTCCAGCGAGTACCGTGCGCCGCGCGCGAGCCCGGCCAGCGCGTCGGCGAGCGCGTCGGTCATCACGGTGCCGTTGGTGAGCACGGTGGTCGCGGCCACGCCCAGGCTCGCCTCCACCAGCGGCAGGATCTCCCGGTGCAGGAACGGCTCGCCCCCCGTGAAGTACACCTCGCGCACACCCAGCGCCTCGGCCTCGGCGAGCGCGCGCCGCGCGACGGCGGCGTCCAGCGTCGGGAGCCACGGATCGTCGGGCCCGCTCGCGTTGAGACAGTGGGCGCAGCGCAGGTTGCAGAGCGTGCCGGTGACGAGCAGCCAGAGCGAGGACAGCGCCACGAACGGCGCCTGCGGCGCGACGGACATGCGGCCATGATGCCACCCGGCGCAACGCGCCGCGCGCGGGCCACGTGATACGATCGCTCGCGTGACGCTCGCCGTCGATCTGGTCTTCATCGCGCAGGTTCTCGTCCTGGCGGGCATCCTGGTCTGGCGGCGGCCGCGCGTCGCGCTCGGCCTCGCCATCTGGCTGGGAATGCTCGCCGTCCTGGCCGGCCAGGGCTACTTCCTCAACTTCGACGGCGCGCCGCCGCGGCTGTTCTTCGCGGGCGTGCTGCCGCTCGCGGCCGGCCTCTTCATGCTGCCCTCGCACGGCACGCGGCACTTCCTCGCCGTCACGCCGCCCGAGCGCCTGATCTACCTCCAGTCGTTTCGCATCTTGATGGAGATCATCCTGTGGGCGCTCGCCGTCCAGGGCCGCGCCCCGAAGCTCATGACGTTCGAGGGGCGCAACTTCGACATCCTCATCGGACTCACCGCGATCCCGGTCGGCTGGATGGTCGTCGAGCGGCGGGCGTGGCCGGCCTCGGTGGCCGCCATCTGGAACGTCGCGGGCATCGTGATCCTGGCCAACGTCGTGATCCACGCGCAGCTCGCGCTGCCGACGTCGTACCGCGCCTTCGTGGCCGAGCCTCCGCCGACGTTCCTCGCGACGTTCCCGTACATCTGGCTGGTCGGCTTCCTCGTGCCCTTCGCGCTCTGGCTGCACGCGGGCTCCCTCGTGCAGCTCGCGCGCCGGCCGCGCGCCACGCCCGCCTCCGTCTGAGCCGCCTCAGCGCGGGGCGCGGGCCTCCCGCAGCATCGCGATCAGCACCTCGCGGCTCTGGGCCGCCGTCGTCACCTCACACGGGAACGCGACGCGCGCGCTCGACAGCCGCTCGCCGCGCCGCAGGCGCAGCTTGAAGCCCAGCCGGTCCACCGCCACCATCGTCGCCTCGTCGGCGACTTCCCCGGCGAAGTGGCGCGCGTACGCGATCAGCGCGTCGGCGTGGTCGCGGTTCATGTGCTCGACGATGCCGCCCGCGGCGTCCGCGAGCGGATCGGGCCGCGCCGCCGCGTACTCCGCCGCCGTCACCCAGTCCATCGCCGCGAAGCCGCCAACGAAGTAGAGGTCGGCGACCTCCAGCCGCCAGAGCCCGAAGTCCTCGAAGTCCGCCCAGTAGCGCGCGCGCTCGTGCCGCGCCAGGTACCGGTCGCGCGCCGCCGCGGCATCGGCGTCCGGCACGCGGCGCGCCTCGCCCATGAGCGTGAGCCGCCCGCGTGCGAGCGGATCGCCGGACTGTTCATGCTGAGGGCTCTGGTCCGGCTGGGTCACGAGCAGGCTCGCGCGCGCGTCGGCTTCGAGGTTCTGCGTGTGCATCGCCATGGTGCTGATCAGGAAGAGCGGGCGCCCCGCGTCGTCGAGGGCGTACGGCATCACCGAGGCGAACGGATGCCCGGGATGCCGGCGCGACAGCGTGGCCAGCGCGCCCGATCGGCCGAGATAGGCGAGCGTCCGCGCGCGCTCGGCGAACGTCGGCTCGGGGATCTGCGGCGCATCGGCGGGGCGCGGCGGGCCGGCGTGGCGGCTCATCGACGCCACGGTAGCACGGGAGCGGTTGACGACCCGGGGCGCGCGGCCTACCCTGCCCGAATCATGCTGCGCGACCTCGGCGGCGGTCTGATCCTTCGTCGCGCGACCCCGGCCGACGCCGAGCCCCTCGCCGCGTTCAACGCCGACGTCCTGCGCGGCCAGGACGCGCCCGCGCCCGAGCCCGTGATGGCGGCGTGGACGCGCGACCTCATGACCGGGCGCCATCCGACCTTCCGCGCCGAGGACGCGCTGATCGTCGAGGACACCGGCGACAAGTCGATCGTGGCCTCGATGATCCTGCTCGCGCACACGTGGACGTACGCCGGCGTGCCGCTCGCCGTCGGGCAGCCCGAGATCGTCGGCACGCGCCGGGAGTTCCGCGCCCGCGGCCTCGTGCGCGTGATGTTCGAGGTCGCCCACGCGTGGAGCGCCACGCGCGGCGATCAACTGCTCGCCATCAACGGCATTCCGTGGTTCTACCGCCAGTTCGGCTACGAGATGGCGCTGGAGCTCGGCGGCGGGCCGCGCCTCGCCACGGCCGGCCTCGCCGGTCTCGTGAAGCAGGCTCGGGCCCCCTATCGCCTGCGTGCGGCCACCGGCGCCGACGCGCCCTTCCTGGCCGCGACGAGCGCGCACGCCGCGCGCCGCTATCTCGTGTTCGCGCCGCGCGACGCGGCCGCGTGGCGCTACATCGTGAGCGGCCGCAGCGTCGACAGCGCGGCGCGCCACGAGACGCGGATCATCGAGAGCGAGGCGGGCGAGCCCGCGGGCTTCCTGGAGCACGTGCCGCGGGTGTGGGGGCCCGGCCTCCACGTGCGGGAGCTGGAGCTGGCGCCCGGCGTCTCGTGGCGCGCCGTCGCGTTTCCGCTGCTCGACTACCTGTGCGAGCGCGGCGCGACGTACGCGGCCGAGGCGAAGAGCGAGTTCGGCCTCATCGACTTCTGGCCGCTCGGCACCGCGCACCCGATCGCCACCGCGGTCCAGATGACCGGCGCCCGGCGGCCGTACGCGTTCTACCTCCGCGTGCCGGACCTGCCCGATCTCCTGCGGCGGCTGACGCCGGTGCTGGAGGGGCGGCTGGCGGCGTCGGCCGTGGTCGGCCACACGGGTGAGCTGCGGCTCTCCTTCTATCGCGACGGCGTGCGGCTGGTCCTCGAGGCGGGCCGGATCAAGAGCGTGGAGGCGTGGCCGGCGTCCCGCGCCGTGGCGGGCCTCGACTTCTGGCTGCCGTCCAGCGATCCGCGCCGCGCCTCGGCGGCGTTTCCCGGACTCACGTTCCTCCACCTCCTCTTGGGCCATCGTTCGCTGGCCGAGCTCGAGGCGGCGTTCCCCGACTGCCAGGTCCGCGGGCAGGAGGCGCGCGTCCTGCTCGACGCGCTCTTCCCGAAGCAGCCGTCCAAAGTGTGGCCGATCCTCTGATACCCTTACGCGCGAGGAGGACCGAACGTGGGTGAGATCCTGGGTCTCGGTCTGACGCACTACCCGCCGCTCGTGGGCCGCGACGAGAACATGGCCCAGATATTACGGACCGTCCTGCGCGATCCCGGCTTGCCGGAGCGCTACCGCGATCCCGCGAACTGGCCCGAGCCCATGCGCCGCGAGTTCGGCCACGACGGCGGCACGACCTCCGCGGCCGCGCACCGGGACTGGCTCGTGCGCCACTTCCGCCACGCGCGCAAGACGCTCGACGAGTTCCGCCCGGAGGTCGTCGTGATCTGGGGCGATGACCAGTACGAGAACTTCACCGAGGACGTCATCCCGCCCTTCTGCGTGCTCGCCTACGATCAGATCGAGGCGCGCCACCGCCCGCGCGACGCGGGCGCGCCAAACGTGTGGGGCGAGGGCGCGGACACCGTCTTCCGCGTCCCCGGTCATCGCGAGGCCGGCAAGTACCTCGCGCGCCGCCTGCTCGAGCAGGGCGTGGACATGGCGTACGCCTACAAGCCGCTGCACCACGCCGGGCTCGCGCACGCCTTCCTCAACACGGTCATGTTCCTGGACTACGACCGCGTCGGCTTCCCCTACCCGGTCGTGGCCTTCCAGGTGAACTGCTACGGGCGCCGGGTGATCGCGCAGAAAGGCTTCCGCAGCGACCTCTCGCATCCGCTCGCGGAGGCGGATCTCGACCCACCCTCGCCCTCGCCGAAGCGCTGCATGGAAGTGGGGGCGGCGGCCGCGCGCGCGATGCGCGAGAGCCCGTGGCGCACGGCGCTGATCGCGTCCTCCAGCTGGTCGCACGCGTTCCTCACCGACAAGCACCACCAGCTCTATCCGGACATCGAGGCCGACCGCCGGCTCTACGAGGCGCTGCGCGGGGGCGACTACGAGACGTGGCGGAAGACGCCGCTCGCGGCCATCGAGGAGTCGGGGCAGCAGGAGATGCTCAACTGGTACATGCTGGCCGGCGCCATGGAGGAATTGGGGCGCAAGCCCGACGAGTGCGACTTCGTCGAGACGTGGACGTTCAACTCCAACAAGTGCTTCGCGGTGTTCAAGCCATGACCGCGACCAACGGCGCGATCCCCAAGCTCTCGGGCGACATCCGGCCGCTCATTCCCGTCCTCGGCCTGCGCAACTACTGGTACCCGGCCATCGCGGACCGCCGCGTCGGGCGCCGCAAGCCCGTGAAGGTCTCGATGCTCGGCCTGGACCTCTGCCTGTTCCGCGGCGCCACCGGCGACGTCGTCGCCATCCAGGACGTGTGCCCGCACCGCGGCGCGCGCCTCTCCGAGGGCGACTGCCACTATCGCGGGACGGTGGCGTGCCCGTACCACGGCTGGGTCTTCGACGAGGGCGGCAAGAACGTGGCCGTGCTCTCGGAGGGGCCGGACTCCGGCGTGTGCGGCAAGCCCGGCACGGAGGCGAAAGCCTATCCCACGCGGACGCTGAAGGGCGTGGTGTTCGTCTGGATCGGCGACGGCGATCCGGCGCCGATCGAGGACGACGTGCCCGAGGAGTTCTTCGACGACCAGGCCCTCATCCTGACGGGCCAGGTGTACTGGCGGTGCAACTGGGAGGTCGCGCTCGAGAACTCCATGGACTCCCACGTGAACTACGTGCACCGCAACGCCCTGGTGGTGGCGCGCGCCGGCTTCATCGCGCGCGGCGCGCAGGGTGAGCACCCGATCTTCGTCGGCAACGGCTTCGGCGGCGACGTGGCCGAGAGCAACTACGTGCGCCGCAGTCCGGCCCAGGACGTGTACGCCAACGGCTGGCGCTGGCCCAAGAGCAACCGCCGCCGCCTCTGGACGTGGCTCCTGCGGCCGCTCGCGGACCGCGCGCGGCGCAACATCCCGCCGCCGCGCTCTGCGCGCTGGTGCGGCGGCCACCACCTGCCCGGCATGTTCCGCGCCGAGTTCGCCTACGACCTCTACACGCGCATGTGCGTGCCCATCGAGGAGAAGCTCACGCGCGTGTGGTACTACCACTATCTGCGGCCGACGAGCGCGCTGGCCCGCCTCTGGCAGCGCGCGCTCTACTTCCTGCTCCACCGCTGGATCATCGAATACAACTTCTCGCGCCAGGACGAGCGCGTGATGCTCGACCAGCGCTACGACACGCCGGAGAAGCTCTCGTCGACCGACGCCGAGGTGATCCAGTGGCGCCGCCTCGTCGTGACCAAGCACTACGGCGGGCGCGACGCGCCGTTCGAGTACAAGAACCCGGACGGGCTGGCGCCGGACGCGGTGCCGCTCGGCCGCGTGTCCGTGCGGTACTTGCAGGAGCAGCAGCGCGCGAAGGCGGCGCGCTGATGCTGACCCGGCGCCGCCTGCTCGCCGGTGCCGTCGCGGCCGCGCTCGCGCGCCCGGCGCGCGCGGCCGCGCAGGCGCCCGAGTGGCGCGACCTCGTGGCGGCGGCCAAGAAGGAAGGCAAGGTCGTCGTCAACACGTTCCCCGGCGACGTGTACAAGCGCGCGCTCAAGGCCTTCACGACGGCGTACCCCGACATCAAGCTGGAGCACACGGGCCTGCACTCGGCCGACTTCGCCCCGCGCATCGTCCAGGAGCGCCAGGCCAGCCTCTTCACGTGGGACGTGGCCCTCATCCCGACCAGCACGGCCTTCCAGGTCCTGCGCCCCG
>DASYTM010000145.1:0-34466 GCA_036002345.1 Candidatus Methylomirabilota bacterium
CTCCTTCGGGATCGTCACCACGCCGTGCTGATCGGCGTGGACGAGGTCGCCCGGCTTCACCCACAGGCCGCCGACCTTCACGGGCGCGCCGAAGTCCACCATGTGCACGTAGGCGTGCGAGACGGAGACGTGCGCGGCCGCGAACGAGAAGCCCAGCGCGCGCACCTCGTCGAGGTCGCGCACCGAGCCGTCCGTGACGGCGCCGACGCAGCCGAGGGCCTTGTGGATGTTGGCCTGGACCTCGCCCCACTGGGCGCCCTGGCCGCGCGGCTCGTCGATGTCGTGAACCACGATCACCCGCGGGGCGGGAATGGTCTGCACGTAGTCCCACCACTCGAAGGTGGAGGAGCGGTGCCCCTGGAGCGGCTCGTGCTCGGCGCGGATCACGCACGGCACCGCGTAGCCGACGAGGGGACCCAGCTCGGGGAACAGGCACTTGATCTCGGAGGACATCTGGCCGACGTTGCGCGGGCGGATCTTGAAGGTCTCGATGCCGTTGGCGATGGACGGGCTGCTGATCTTCCTGAGTGCGTCGATCACGGGAACCTCCTCAGATGGCGTTGCGCCGTTGCTGGATCAGGAGCTTGCGGATCTCGTCGATGGTCTCGCGGACGGACGTGAGGTTGGGATTCACGGCGAGCGCCTGCTCGAAGCGCTCCAGCGCGCGCGCGGGCTCGTCGAGCCGGAGCCAGATCATGCCGTACCCGGAGAGCGCTCCGAAGTGCGACGGGTTGCGCTTGAGCACCTCGTCGCAGTCGGCGGCGGACTTCCGGTACTCGCCGAGCAGGTAGTAGGCGGTGGCGCGCTTGTTCCAGCCCTCCGCGAACTCCGGACGGCGGCGGATGACCTCGCTGAAGGTGTTCACGGAGACGTCGAGCTGGCCGTGCTGCATCTCGCTGACGCCGGCCTGGAGCAGGAGATCCACGTCGGGCTGGCCCGAGCGGCTCCACACGCCCCACAGCGCGCGCTCGGCCAGGTCGCGCACGCGCGCATCGCCGTCGCGCAAGGCGCCGAGCAGCGCCGGCACGTCGGCCATCGTGCCGGCCTCGGCGAGCACGAAGGCGCCGAGGCGCCGGGCCTCCACGTCCGCGCGGTCGGCCAGGCGCGCCAGCGCGTCCTCGCGCGGCCCCGCCGCGACGGGCGCGGCGAGCAGGAGCAGGACCCCTGCGAGCGCGGCGACCCTCACGGGTGGTAGGCCTCGTTGACCGCCGTGACCGCGAAGCCGGGCACGCGCCCGCCGCCGGGCACGAAGACGCGGCGGCCGATCACGGCGGCCCCGATGCCGTGGCGCGGTGTGGGCATGGGCGTCATGGCGATCCAGCGATCCGTGGCCGGCTCGTACATCTCCGCGGCCTCGAAGATGCGAAAGGGCGCCTCGCCGCCGAAGACCAGGACGCGGTCGGCGAGCGCGGCGGCGGCGAGGCCGCCGCGGCCGCGCGGCAGCGGCGCGCCGGTGCGCCAGGCGTCGGCGGCGGGATCGTAGATCTCGACGTTCGGGTACTGGTCGCCCCAGAACGACGCGCGGCCGCCGAGCGCCCACACGCGCCCGCGGAAGGCCACGGCGGCGAGATGATCGCGCGGCGTCGGCATCGCGTTGGCGGTCCGCCAGGTGTTGGCGGCGGGATCGTAGACCTCGTGGGCGTTGAGGGGATCGCGCTGCGCGCCGCCGAGGGCGTGGAGGCGCCCGTCGAGGGCGGCCACCGCGAGCGCGCCGCGCGCGGTCGGCATCGGCGCGCGCGTCTCCCACGCGCCGCGGGCCGCGTTCCACTCCCACACGGAGTCGACGGGCTCCCAGCGCACGCGCCCACCCGTGTAGCCGCCGAGCACGAACAGGCGGTCGCCGACGACGGCGGCCGCGGGGTGGTGCAGGGGCACGGGCAGCGGGGGCCGCGCCGTCCAGGCGTTGGTCGCGGGGTCGTAGCTCTCCACGATCGCGGTGGGCTCCGCGGTGTCGCCGAAGCCGCCCATCACCCAGACGTGACCGCGGAAGGCCGCGACGGCCACCTCCTGGCGCGGCGTCGGCAGGGGCGCCAGGGTCGTCCAGGCGCCCGGCGCCGTCTGGTCCACGGGCGCCGCGGACTGCATCGTGGCGCCGACGCAGGCGGACAGGGTCACGGCGAGGAGGAGCAGCGCGACGCGCATCACGCGCGCATCATGCCCGACCGAGCAGGTGGAGGAAAGCGGCTTCGTCCAGGATCGGGACGCCGAGGCGCCGCGCGTCGTCCGCCTTGCCGCCCGGCGCGTCGCCCACGACGACGTAGGTGGTCTTCTTCGTCACCGACGAGGTGACGCGCCCGCCGAGCCCCTCGATAGCCTCGCGCGCGCCCTCGCGCGAGAGCGCGGCCAGCGTGCCGGTGACCACGAACGTCTGCCCCGCCAGCGGCCGGGACCGCTCGGTCTCGACGCCGGCCTGGGTCATCACGACGCCGGCCTCGGCGAGCCGCCGGATCACCTCGCGGTTCGTCGCGTCGTCGAAGAAGCGCCGGATCGATTGGGCCAGCTCCTCGCCGATGCCGCGGATGTCGTTGAGCTCCGCGTCCGAGGCGCGCTGCAGCCGGTCCATGCTGCCGAACTCGTTGGCGAGCAGCGTCGCCACGCGCTCGCCCACCATGCTGATCCCCAGCGCGTTGAGGAGGCGCGCCAGGCCGCGGGTCCTGGACCCCTGGATGGCGGCCACGAGGTTCTCGGCAGATTTCTCCGCGAAGCGTTCGAGCTTGGCGACCTCGTCGGCGGTGAGCGTGTAGAGATCCGCGAAGTCCTTCACGCGCCCGCCGTCCACGAGCTGCTCGATGCTCGCCTCGCCGAGATGCTCGATGTCCATCGCCCGGCGCGAGCCGAAGTGGCGCAGCCGCCCCTTCAGCTGGGCCGGACACGCGGCGTTCAGGCAGCGCCAGTACGCCTGGCCGGGCAGCCGGGCGGCCGGGTGGCCGCACGCCGGGCAGCGCTCGGGAAACTCGTAACGCACGGCCTCGGCCGGCCGCTTGGACGCCACCACCTGCACCACGTAGGGGATGACGTCGCCCGCGCGCTCGATGAGCACGGTGTCCCCCACGCGCACGTCCTTGCGGCGGACCTCGTCCTCGTTGTGCAGGCTCACGTTGCTGATCGTGACCCCGGCCAGCGGCACGGGCACGAGCTTGGCGACGGGCGTGAGGGTCCCCGTCTTGCCCACGTTCACCTCGATCGCCTGCACCACGGTCGTGGCCTGGCGGGCCGCGAACTTGAACGCGATGGCCCAGCGCGGGTGATGCGTGGTCGAGCCCAGGCGCCACTGAGCCTCCAGGGCGTCCACCTTGACCACGGCGCCGTCGGCGTCGTAGCCGAGGGCGTCGCGGTCGCTCTCCAGCCGCCGGCAGTACTCGATCACGGCCTCGAGGGTCGGGGACCGTTCCGCGCGCGGGTTCGTCGGCAGGCCGGCCTCGCGCATGGCCTCGAGGGTGTCCCAGTACGTGCGGAAGCCGAGCGCGCGCGCGCCGCTCACGTGATAGAGGAAGAGATCGAGGGGGCGGCGCCTGGTGACGGCCGGATCCTTCTGGCGCACGGCGCCGGCCGCGGCGTTGCGCGGATTGGCGAAGGTGGCCTCACCGGCCTCGTGCAGGCTCCGGTTGAGCGCTTCGAATTCCGCGCGGGGCATGAACACCTCGCCGCGCACCTCGACCTCGGGCGCCGCCGCCAGCGCGCCGCGCAGGACCATGGGCAGCGAGCCGATGGTCTTGAGATTGGCCGTGATGTCCTCGCCGACGCGCCCGTCGCCGCGCGTGGCCCCGCGCACGAAGCGCCCGCGCTCGTAGAGCAGCGCGATCCCGAGGCCGTCGATCTTGGGCTCGGCGACGTACTCGAAGGCCGCGCCGGGCAGGGCGCGGCCCAGCCGCGCCTCGAACTCGCGGAGATCGTCGGGCGACGTCGCGTTGTCGAGCGAGAGCATCGCCGCGCGGTGCTCCACGGGCCGGAAGGCGTCGACGGGCGCGCCGGCCACGCGCTGGGTGGGGCTGTCGGGCGTGACGAGGTCCGGGAACGCCGCTTCGAGCTCGCGCAGCTCGCGCACGCGCGCGTCGTACTCGGCGTCGGAGACCTCGGGGCGCGCCTCGGTGTAATAGAGATAATCGTGATGGTGAATCTGCTCTCGCAGCTCGCTGATGCGCTGGAGAGCGTCCGCCCGCGTCATGGGGCCTCAGCATAGCACTTCGGTTATAGTGCGGGTGATGCCCCGGGCCTCGACCAAGCCGCGCGCGCGCACGGCGGCCACCACCGCCTCCGTGCAGGATTACCTCGCCGCGATCTACGATCTCGCCGGCAGCGGCAAGCCCGTCATCGGCGCCCGTCTTGCCAAGCACATGGCGGTCTCCGCGCCGGCGGTGACGGAGGCGATTCAGCGGATGGCGCGCGGCGGCTACGTGAGGATGAGCCGCGGCAAGGAGCTCACGCTCACCCTCAAGGGCCGCCAGATCGCCGAGGTGATGGCCCGCCGCCACCGTCTGCTCGAGCGCTGGCTCACCGACACCCTCGGGCTCAACTGGACCGACGCCCACGAGGAGGCGCACCGCCTCGAGCACGCGCTCTCGCCGCGCGTGGAGGACCGGCTCGCGGAGATGCTGGGCATGCCGAGCACGTGCCCGCACGGCAACCCGATCCCGGGCATGGCGCAGCGGCCGCGCGTCGAGCCGTTCCCGCTCGCGCAGGCCAAGGAAGGCAGCACCGTGGTCGTGGAGCGCATCACCGAAGAGGCCGAAGCCGACAAGAAGCTCCTCGAGTATCTCTGGCGCAACGAGGTCCGGCCCGGCCGCCGCCTCAAGATCGTCGAGGTGGCGCCGTGGGCCGGCACGATCACCGCCAGCGGCGATGGCCCATCCATCGCGCTCGGGCTGCCGGCCGCGGCCAAGATCTGGGTCTACCGACCGACCGACGCGTGAGGGGCCGATGAGACTGATCTTCTGGGGGTTGGTGGTGGTGGCGGCCTTGTACGGGGCGTACGCGGTGATGATGTCCGCGTACCAGTACCTGCAAGTCTCGGGCGTGGTGGACGACGTGATGCAGCCGCGCTCCCTCGCGGAGCTCGGCTCGACGCGCGCGGTTCGGGACAAGATCCTCAAGGAGACCGCGGAGTCGGGGGTGCCGCTCGAGGCCCGCGACGTGAGCGTGACCCTCGCCGACCGCGTCTACACCGTGAACATCATCTGGTCGTTCCCGGTCATCATCTACCAGGGTGAGCCCGTGCTCTCGATCCCGATCTCGCTCAAGCGCGAGAAGGCGGTCACGGGCGGCGCGTTCTACTGGCCGAGGGGGCGGCCGGCCTTCGCCTCGGCGATCATCTTCTCCACGCGCGTCCGGTCGTCGCCGGGCGGCACGACCTTCACGAACCGCTCCCAGGAGCGGATCGCGCCCGCCGCGTCCTTCTTCGCCTCGTAGAGGACCTGCCCGCGGTAGAGCAGCGCGGGCGGGTAGTCGGGTGAGAGCGCCAGGGCGCGGTCGAAGAGCCCGAGGGCGCGATCGATCATCTCGGGGCCGTGCTCGCCGCGCGCGGCCACGCCCGCGATCAAGCCCATGTGGGTGAGCGCGTCCACGTTGTTCGGATCGCGCTTGAGCACGGCCTGGTACGCGGCGATCGCCTCTCCGTAACGGCCCGCGAACAGCGAGGCGCGCGCGGCCTCGAGCATGCCCTGCAGCATCTCCGGCGTGACGGGCCCGCGCGGCGCGTTGGCCGCGGACGGCGCGCCGGGCCCCGCCGGAGCCTCCAGCGACGCCAGCGGGCGCGAGCCCGGCGGCGGCGCGTCCGCCGAGCGATCGGGCTCCGTGTAGCGCACGATGCCGACGCCGAGCCCCACGCCGAACACGAGCAGGGCGAGGGCGGCGGCGGCGAGCGCGGCCGGGTGACGCCAGCCACGGCCGGGCGCCGGTGCGCTGGCGACCGGGGCCGCGGGCGCCGGGGCGGGGCCGAGGGCGTCGAGGCCGCGGAGCGCCGCCGCCGCTTCCGTCTCGTAGCGCGCGCGCAGCTCGGCGTAGTCGGCGTCGGAGACGTGCCCCGCGCCGTGCTCGAAATCCAGCTCGCGCAGCGCGCCGAGCGCCGCGCCCTTGGCCTCCAGCAGATGTAGGCGCTCGTCGGACGGCAGCGGCAGCAGGCGCGCGGGCCGATCGCGGCGGCGCAGGATCGGCCACAGCGTGAACGCCGCGGCCGGCACGGCGAGCACGAGGGCGACGAGCGTCGCGGTCATTGGAGCAGCTCTCGATTAATGCGGTCGCGCATGGCGTCGTCCACGACCGGCGCCGCCGCGGGCGCGGCACGACGCGCGCGCGTCCAGCGGCGCAGCACGAGGACCACGACGGCAAGGCCGACGGCCACGGCGGCCGCGGGCGCGAGCCACACGACCCAGTTGAAGCCCGTGCGCCGCGGCGCGAGGAGGATCCACTCGCCGTAGCGCTCGATGAAGTACTGCCGCACCTGCTCCGGCGTCTCGCCCGCCTCGAGCCGCTCGCGCACGATCGCGCGCATCTGTCCCGCCATCTCCGACGGCGAGTCGGCGACGGAGAGGTTCTGGCACACCACGCAGCGGAGCTCGGCGGCAACGTCGTGCACGGCCTGTTCCGAGACGTGGGCGGCCCCCGCCACGCCGGCCATGAGCAAAAACAGGATGACGGCAAGAGCGCTCACTGGCACCCGCGTTGCAGCCCTCCGCCGGGACTCCGACGACCGGAGGAGGAGCCGATGAATGCCGACATCTTTCTGAGAGATCTCGTCACGCGCGTCGAGCCGAACGCCACCGTGGTCGCCATCGAGGAGCGCGACGGCGAGTACCACGTGAGCCTCGCCGGCACGACGGGCGTCGTGGCCGACTGCACGCTGCCGCGTGACGCCGTGGAGGCCGCGGAACGCTGGGGCGAGGCGCGCCGCCGCGTGGCGAGCGTGCTCAAGCGCTGCGCCGACGACGTGGTGGCCCCGATCGCCGACGGCCGCGCGTAACATCACAGCAGCGGATCCAGCTTCGCGCGGATGACCGCCTCCGTGACGGCGCCGACGTGCTTGCCACGGATCGTCCCGTCGCGCCCGACGAAGAACGTCTCGGGCACGCCGTACACGCCGTAGTCCACCGAGACCTTGCCGCCGGGATCGGGGGCGTTGGGAAAGGTGAGGCCGAGGTCGCGGATGAACTTCCGCCCCGCCTCTTCCGTGTCCTGGATGTCCACCCCGAGCACGACGACGCCGCGCTCGCGATACGACCGCCAGACGCGCTCGAGCACCGGCGCTTCCTCGTAGCAGGCGGGATTGCACCAGGAGGCCCAGAAGTTGACGACGACGACCTTGCCGCGCAGGTCGGCGAGCCTCACCGGGACCCCGTCGAAGCCGGTGAGCGCGAACGGCGCGGCGGGACGGCCGACCAGCGGCGACGGGATGTCGCGCGGGTCGGTCGTGAAGCCGTACGCCAGGAGCCCGAGCAACGGCAGCGCCGCCAGCGGCAGGAGCCAGCGCAGCTTCAGGCCGCCCTCCGACGCTCCGGGACCAGGGCCAGCAGCGTGCCGAGGGTGAGGATCGCGCCTCCGATCCAGATCCAGGACACGAGCCGGTTCACCTGCATGCGCACGGTGGCCTGCGACCCGTCGCGCGCGAAGTCGCCGAGGACCATGTAGAGGTCCTCCAGGAACCCGAGGCGGTAGTCCACGTCGGCGATGGGCGACTGCTCCTGGGGATAGAACTTCTTGGCGGGCTGGAGCACCGCGCCCGCCCCGCGCCCCTCGGCCACCGTGAACGTGCCCGTGACCTTGAAGTGGTTCGACTCCTCGCTGGCGGCCAGCCCGTCGAAGCGCACGCGGTAGCCGGCGAGGTTCGCGGTCTCGCCGCGCTTGAGCGTGGTCTCGGTCTGCACCGACCACGCCTGCGAGCCCGTCACGCCGATGGCGACCACGAGGATGCCGAGATGCACGACGAAGCCGCCGTACCGCCGGTTGTGGCGGAGCAGGAGCGCGCCGAGCGCCCCCGGGAACCGCTCGCCCGCGCGCAGGCGGGCGCGCGTCGCCCGCACGACGTCCACGGCGATGGTGGCGGCGGTGAAGAGGGTCAGGGCGAGGGTCAGCACCGCGAGCGTCGAGCGCACGCCGGCGAGCCAGAACACCGCGGCCGCGACCACGCCGATGGCCACGGGCCAGAGGAAGTTCCGCTTGAGGTTCTCCAGCGAGGCGCGCCGCCACGCGATGAGCGGCCCCACGCCCATGAGGAACACGAGGCCGAGGAAGAGCGGCACGTTCACCTGGTTGAAGAAGGGCGCGCCCACGCTCACCTTCACGCCGCGCACGGCCTCGGACAGGAGCGGGAAGACGGTGCCGAAGAACACCGTGAACGCCGCCGCCACCAGCAGCACGTTGTTGAGCAGGAACGCCGACTCGCGCGACACCACGGAGTCCAGCTCGCCCTGGGCGCCCAGCGTGTCCCAGCGCCAGGCGAGGAGGGCCAGCGCGAGCAGGAGCACGACGCCGAGGAACGAGAGGAAGAAGACGCCGATCGAGCCCTGGGTGAAGGCGTGGACGGAGGCGATGACGCCCGAGCGCGTGAGGAACGTGCCGAAGAGCGTGAGCGCGAAGGTCAGCACCACGAGGGCGACGTTCCAGAGCCGCAGCATCCGCCGGCGCTCCTGGATCATCACCGAGTGCAGGAACGCGGTGCCCGTGAGCCACGGCATGAAGGCGGCGTTCTCCACGGGATCCCACGCCCAGTAGCCGCCCCAGCCGAGGACGTGATAGCTCCACCAGCCCCCGATGAGCAAGCCGAGCGAGAGGAAGTACCACGCGGTGATCGTCCAGCGCCGCGTGGTGGCGATCCACGCGTCGCCCATGCGGCCGGTGACGAGGGCCGCGATCGCGAACGCGAAGGGCACCGTGAAGCCCGTGAAGCCCAGGTAGAGCGCCACGGGGTGCGTGATCATCCCCGAGTCCTCGAGCAGCGGGTTGAGCCCGCGGCCGTCGGCCGGGATCGGGCTCAGGCGCTGGAAGACGGGGGCGGGCACGGTCATGACGAGCAGGAAGAAGGAGAGCACGCCGAGCATGACGGCCAGCGCCCAGGGATAGAGGTCGCGCGCGCCCGTGCGATGGCGCAGCACGACGATGAGCGTGTAGATGGACAGCATCCACGCCCAGAGCACGATCGAGCCCTCCAGCGCGCCCCACACCGCGGTCAGCCGGTAATAGAAAGGCGTGCCGAGGTTCGTGTTGGAGGCGACGTAGCGCACCGAGAAGTCGAAGGTCAGGAACGCGTAGGCGAGGAGGCCCAGGCACACCGTGACGAGGGTGAAGACGCCGAGGGCGGCGTGCTGCGCCGACTCCACGAGGGCCGGCCGCCCCGTGCGCCCGCCCACGGCCGCCGCCACGCAGCCGTAGACGGCCAGCGCGAGGGCCACCGCGAGCGCGCCGGCGCCGAGCTCGGGGATCACTTGCCGCTGCCCGAGAGCGTGCGCATGAGCTCCTTCACGCCCGACTGGCTCGTATCGTGCGGGGCTTTGTACTCCTCCGAGTGCTTGGCCATGATGTGCGTGGCGCGGAAGTAGCCCTCGGGATTCCACGAGCCCTCGACGACGGCGCCGCGGCCCTCGCCGAAGAGGTCGGGCGGCGCGCCCTTGTGGCGCACGGGCACGGTCTTCTTGCCGTCCGACAGCGCGAACGTGAGCGACAGGTTGCCGGGCTCCCACTTCACCGAGCCGCGCTCGACCATCCCGCCGAGGCGATAGGCCTTGCCCGCGACGGCGTCGCTGCCGAGCTCCGACGGCGTGACGAAGTACACGGCCGACTGGGTCACGCCCGCGTAGATCATGTAGCCGAGCGCGACCGCGATCACGGCGATGCCGACGACGAACTTGGGTTTCACGGTGCGCCCGGTCGTTGATTTTGTTGTAGCGGGGTCCGCGAGCCCGGCTCGGGCCGTGGGTGGCCTGAACTAGACGGTCCCCGGCTGCGCTCCGCGGTCAACCGTGTGAGCACCGCGATCTCGCGCTCTTTCTTGCCGAGGCGGAGCCAGTACCAGAGGAGGACGGCGGCGGTCAGGCCGTAGGCGGCGGCCACGAAGCTCCAGTTGTCGGGCATCAGGCCGTGGCCTCCGCTTCCGCGCGCAGCAGGCGCACGCGCCGCGCCGCCAGGTACGCGTAGAGGATCATGAAGGCGACGAGGTTGACGAGCAGCGGCCAGAGGATCGACGAGGAGCCCGTGAAGCCGCCGGGCTTCATGAGCGACGGCGGCTGGTGGAGGGTGCGCCACCAGTACACGGAGAAGTGCACGAGCGGGATGTCGAGCGCGGCCACGATGCCCAGCACCGCGGCGTAGCGCGCGGCGCGCTCGGAGTCGTCGATCATCGCTCTCAGGAGGAGGTAGCCCACGTACATGACGAAGAGGATGGCCACGGTGGTGAGCCGGGCGTCCCACGTCCACCAGGTGCCCCACGTCGGCTTGCCCCAGATCGAGCCGGTGGCGATGCCGAGGCCGACGAACATCACGCCGATCTCGCCCGAGGCGTGGGCGACGCGGTCGGCGCGCGGGTCGCGCCGGATCAGGTAGACCAGCGAGGCGACGGCGAGGACGCCGAAGGCCACGTAGGAGGCGATGATCAGCGGCACGTGGACGTACATGATCCGCTGCACGTTGCCCTGCGTGACCTCGCGGGGCGCGACCCCGAAGGCCATCACGAGCCCGACGGCGAGCGCCGCCGCCGAGAGCCAGCCGAGCACGCGGACCATGCCTCTCCTCACCCCTCCAGGACGACGTCGAACGTCAGCAGGCTGACCACCAGGTAGATGACGTCGGCCGCCGCCAGGAGCTTCACCCAGTGGGCGACGGCGCCGAGCGGCTCGCCGAGCAGGAGCCCCTCGGTGGCCTTCACGGTGGCGAGCAGCACGGGCACCTGCACGGGCAGGAGGAGGACCGGGAAGAGCACCTCGCGGGCGCGGATGTTGGCCGTCATCGCCGCGAACAGCGTCCCCACGGCGGCGAGGCCGAGCGTGCCGAGGGCCACGACCACGACGAGCCCGGGCAGGGCGCGGCCGAGGTCGATGTCGAAGAACACCACGAAGAGTCCCAGCACCAGCGCCTCCACGACGAACATCAAAACCAGATTGCCGGCGAGCTTGCCGAGGTAGATCGCCGACTTGTCGCCGGACGCCAGCAGCAGGCCCTCCCAGCAATCGTGCTCGCGCTCGACGAGGAACGTCCGCCCCAGCGCCAGCAGCGCGCTGAGCACGAAGCCGAGCCAGAGCACGCCGGGCAGCACCGCGGCCAGGCGCTCGCGGTCGGCGCCGAGCGTGAACTGGAAGACGAACAGCAGGAGCAGCGAGAAGAAGACCAGCGCGTTCAGCGTCTCCTTCGAGCGCCGCTCGACGGCGAGGTCCTTCCAGGCCACGGCCAGCGCGCGGCGCGCGTAGCTCACTGGACGTCCTCGGCGTGGGCGGCGTAGAGGCGCTGGATGTCGTCGGGCCCGAGGGCGCCGCGCGGCGTGTCGAGCGCGATGCGCCCGCCCGCGAGCACGGCGAGCCGGTCGGCCACGCCCAGCTCGCGCCCGAAGGAGTGGGTCACCATCAGCATCGCGGCCCCGGCCGCCTTGAGCGCCTCCAGCCGGCCCTCCAGCCACTTCTTCGCGCGCTGGTCGAGCCCGGCGAACGGCTCGTCGAGCAGCAGCACGCGCGGCCGCGCCAGCATCACGCGCGCGAGCGAGAGCCGGCGCTTCATGCCCGCCGAGAACGTCCGCACACGCGCGTCCGCCGCGCGGTCGAGCCCCACGCCCGCCAGCGCCGCCGCCACGTCGTCGGCGCGCGCCTCGAGGCCGCCCAGCGTCGCCCAGAACCTCAGATTTTCGCGCGCGGTCAGGTCGTCGTAGACCCACGCGCCGTGGGCCACCACGCCGATCACGCGGCGCACCGCCTCCGGGTCGCGCACGACGTCGTGGCCGGCGACGGTGGCCGTGCCGCGGGTCGGGCGGAGCAGGGTGGCGAGGATCTTCAAGAGCGTGGTCTTGCCCGCCCCGTTGGCGCCCAGCAGGGCCACCGCCTCGCCGCCGCGCACCTCGAGGCTCACGCTCTCGAGCACGGGCACGAGCCCGAAGACCTTGCGGACGTCGGCGACGCGAATGGGGGCGTCCAACTCAGCGCATGTTCCCGGTGTGGCCGAGCGAGTAGCGTCCCGGCTGGGGCCACACGGTGAGGCCGTGCGGCTCGTGGCCCACCGGGATCGTCTTCACCACCTCGCCGGTCGTGGTGTCGATCACGTACACGACCCGATCGTAGCGGCCCGAGAGCCACAGGTGCTTGCCGTCCGCGGTCAGGTTGCCCATGTCGGGGCTGCCCGCCTGCGGGAGCGTCCAGGTGGCGACGACCTTGCGGGTGGCGAAGTCGACGACCGACACGCTGCCCTTGCCGACGCCGGGCTTGCCGCCGATCTGCGAGAAGCCGCGGTTCGTGACGTAGAGCCTGGTCGTGTCGCGGCTCGGGTAGAGGCCGTGGGTACCGACGCCCGTCTTGATGAAGCCGACCAGCTTGAAGGCATCGCCGTCGATGAGGTGCACGCCGCCCGCCCGGAGATCCGCGACGTAGAAGATCGCGCCGTCGGGGCTGACCCGGACGTCCTGGGGGATGCCGCGGTCGGGCAGGGTCAGGTAGCCGAGCACGGTGCGGGCGCGCCAGTCGATCTTCACCATCCGGCTCGCGTACTCGCACGTCATGATCAGGTACTTGCCGTCGATGGAGAAGTCGCCGTGGTTGATGCCGCCGCACTTCGGCGCCGACAGCGAGCCCTGCAGGGCGAAGGTCTTCGGATCGCGGAAGTCGAGGCGCTTCATCGCCTCCGCCACCACCACGGCCGACTTGCCGTCGGGCGTGAAGTACATGTTGTAGGGATCGTCGACGGCGATCTCCTTGCCGGGCTTGCCCGTCATCGGGTCGATCGGAGTGAGGGTGCCGTCGGTCCGGCCCTCGGCGTTGTTCGTCACCCAGAGCGTCTTCATGTCCCACGACGGCACGACGTGCTGCGGGTTCGTGCCGACCTTGTACCAGTCGATCACCGTCATGCTCACGGGGTCGATCACGTGGACCTCGTGCGACTTCACGTTCGGCACGTAGACGCGCGTGGGCACGCCGGCCAGGGCCGGGCTCAGCTTGTCCGCCGTGGTCTCGCTGTAGAGGTTGGCGGGATCCGTGACGGGCGGCATGCCGGGAACCGTCTCGACGCGCCCCGTCGCCTGGGAGCTCGTGCCCGCGGCGGCGAGCGTGAGGGCGACGACGAGCGTCGCGATCAGGGTCAACGGGCGAAGCGTCGAGTGCATGCGTCCTCTTCTCTAGCGACGGGTGGTCGATTCCTTGATGGCCGTGACCGTGCGGCTGACGACGAGATCCACGCCGAGCCGGCCGAGCTCGGCGCTGGCGCGCCGCGGGTCGCCCTCGACGCCGGAGGCGGTGCCGGGCGCCTCTCCGGCGCGCAGCACGCTCTCCCGCACGAGCCGCGGATCGAGGGCCAGCGTCAGGGACGTGTCGGGCAAGCCCGCGTGCCCGCCCAGCTCCTCGGCCCGGTGGCCGCGCGCCTTCAGGAGATCGCGAAACCCGCTGGTGGCGGCGCGGTAATACTCCTCGACGGCGTGGACCCGGGCGCCGAGGCCCTTCCACTCGCGGTTCAGCCGCGCCGCCACGGCCGTCTCGCCGGCCTGCGTTCCGCCGTGATCGCCGAGGAAGACCACGTCGCGAAAGCCGTGGAGCCGGAAGCCGCGCGCGGCCGACTCCAGCACGCGCTGGAAGACGTCGTCGGGCACCGTGATCGTCCCCGGGAAGCGCATGTGGCCCGTGGCGGGATGGAGCCCGCCCTCCGGCACGTACGCGACCACGGGCGCGACCAGCGCGTTGCCGAGCGCCCTGGCGATGCGCTCGGCGAGCGCCGCCACACGCGCGTTGTGCTTGCCCAGCGCCATGTGCGGACCGTTCTGCTCGGTGCCGCCGATGGGCACGAGGATCGTCGTCTTGCCGGCCTGCACCAGCGCGCGCAGCTCCGTCCACGTGAGCTCTTCGAGCCGGACGGTGTCGGGGGCTTCGGCGAAGGCCGGACCCACGGTCACCATCAGTAGACAGAGAACGGCGCAGACGTGCACGGGGTTCACGGGGCGGCGGAGGCCGCCCGGCCGGGCATCAGGCGCCGAGCCGCATCGCGCGGAGGCGTGCGATCCGCTCCTCGGTCGAGGGATGCGTGGAGAAGAGCCGCGCGAAGCTCTGGCCCGTCAGCGGATTGACGATGAACAGATGCGCGGTGGCGGGGTTGGCGGGCATCGGCTCCATGCGCGAGGCGACCTCGATCTTCTCGAGGGCCTTGGCCAGCCCGTAGGTGCGTCCGGCCAGGCGGGCGCCGCTGGCGTCCGCCTGGAACTCGCGGGCGCGCGACACGGCCATCTGGATCAGCATGGCGGCGAACGGCGCCAGGATCGAGAACAGGATCAGCACGAGCGGGTTGCTGCTGCCCTCCTCGTCGTCGCTGCTGCGCCCGCCGAAGAGCGAGGAGAAGTAGGCCATGCGCGCGATCCCCGTGATGGCGCCGGCCAGCGTCGCCGCGATCGTCGAGATCAGCACGTCGCGGTTGGTGACGTGCGAGAGCTCGTGCGCGAGCACGCCTTCGAGCTCGTCCTCGTCGAGGATCCGCATGATCCCCTCGGTCACGGCCACCGCCGCGTGGGCAGGATCGCGGCCCGTCGCGAAGGCGTTGGGCGTGTCGCTCGGGATCACGTAGATGCGCGGCATCGGGATCTGCGCGCGCGTGGCGAGCCGGCGCACCATCGCGTGGAGGCCCGGCGCCTGCGCCTCCTCCACGGGCTCTGCGCGGTACATCGCGAGCACGATCTTGGCGGAGAACCAGTACATCGCGAAGTTGAAGATCGCGGCGAAGACGAACGCGACGATCATGCCGCGCTCGCCCGCGATGGCCTGGCCGGCCAGGAGGAGGATCGCCGTGAGCACGGCGAGGAGGACACCCGTCTTGAGCACGTTCGACATCGCGGCAAAGCGTAGCAAAGGCCCCCCGGGTGGTCAAACTGGCGGTCAAACGCCTTGACTGGTGCGCAACCCGCCGATATACTGACCAGGTTTAACGCGAAAAATCCTTCAACGACCGTGAGTTACACGAGATTGATGACCATGATGATCAGGGTGTCCGAGCTCGAGGAAGACGGCCTCGCGGTCACCGATCCCCGGGCGCTCGAGCCCGCGTTCTCGGATCCCGCGTGGCGGCTCGACGCGCTCGATCTGTCGATCCAGCCCGACGGCGTCGACGTCGTCGTGCAGGGGCGGCTCACCGCCACGGTGCCCCAGACGTGCGGGCGCTGCCTCGAGAGCTTCCCCGCGCGCGTCGACGCCAACGTGGACGTGCGGCTCCTGCCGCGTCCGACCACCGGCGACAGCGTCGAGCTCGGCCGCGACGATCTCGACACCGACTTCTACGACCACGGCGAGCTCGATCTCAAGCGGGTCGTGGAGACCGAGACCACGCTCGCGCTGCCGATGAAGCCGCTCTGCCGTGAGGACTGCCGGGGCCTCTGCCCCGCGTGCGGTGGCAACCGAAATCTCGTGCCGTGCGCGTGCGCTTCGCCGACACCCGATCCGCGCCTGGCCGCCCTCAGCGACCTGGCCGCGCGCCTGCGCCACTGAGCCCGGACACCGAGAGGAGAGCCCGATGCCGCTGCCGAAACGACGCCACTCCGTCACCCGCGGGCGCAAGCGCCGCACGCACTACAAGCTGGCGCCGCCGACGCGGTCCGTGTGCCCGCAGTGCCGCGAGGTCAAGCTGCCGCACCGGGTCTGCCCGCACTGCGGGTATTACAAGGGTCGCGAGATCGTCGCGACCGAAGGTACCTAACTGAAGATCGCGGTCGACGCCATGGGCGGGGACCACGGTCCCTCTGTGGTCGTCGAGGGCGCGGCGGCCGCCGTCCGCGAATTCGGCGCCGCGGTCATCCTCGTCGGCGACCGGGACGCCATCGAGCGCGAGATCGCGCGCCTGCAGCTCGGCGCCCTCGGCCTCGAGATCCGGCACGCCTCGCAGGTGGTGGGCATGGCGGAGTCGCCGTCGCAGGCGCTCCGGCGCAAGCGGGACTCGTCGCTGCGCGTGGCCGCCGAGCTGGTCCGCGACGGCCACGCCTCCGCCTTCATCTCCGCGGGCAATACCGGCGCGGCCATGGCCATCGCCATGTTCGTCATCGGCGTGCTGCGCGGGATCGACCGGCCCGCCATCGCCACCGTGCTGCCGAGCCTCAAGCACGCCACCGTGCTCCTCGACGTGGGCGCCAACGTCGCCCCCAAGCCCTGGCACCTCTTCCAGTACGCGCTGATGGGCCACGCGTACGCACGCGACATCCTCGGCATCGAGCGGCCGCGCGTCGGCCTCCTCTCCGTCGGCGAGGAGGAGGGCAAGGGCAACGAGCTCACCAGGGAGACGTACGACCAGCTCAAGGAGTCGGCGCTCAACTTCGTCGGCAACGTCGAGGGGCGCGACATCTACAACGGCTCCTGCGACGTGGTGGTGACGGACGGCTTCACGGGCAACGTGGCGCTGAAGATCTCGGAGAGCCTGGCCGAGATGCTCGGGGCCATGATCAGGCAGGAGCTCACGCGCGACGTGCGCAGCAAGCTCGGCGCGGCGCTGGCATCGCCCGCCATGGACCGGTTCAAGAAGCGCGTGGACTACACGGAGTTCGGGGGGGCCCCGCTGCTCGGCATCGACGGCGAGGCCATCATCTGCCACGGGCGGTCGCCCGCGAAGGCCATCAAGAACGCGGTGCGCGTGGCGGGGGAGTGGGCGAAGAAGGGGCTCAACGAGCACATCCGGGCCGCGCTGGAGGCGGAAGTGGCGCGCGGCGGCCGGGAGGGAGGCCGCGAATGACGCGGGCCAGGATCACCGGCGTGGGCGCCTACGCCCCCAAGCGCATCCTCACGAACGCCGAGCTCGAGAAGATGGTCGACACGAGCGACGAGTGGATCATCCAGCGCAGCGGCATCCGCCAGCGCCACGTCGCCGACGAGAGCGAGGCGACGTCCGACCTCGCCTTCAAGGCGGCCCAGCAGGCGCTGGAGCGGGCCAACCTCGTGCCCGAGGACATCGAGTTCATCGCGCTCGGCACCACCACCCCGGACATGATCTTCCCGAGCACGGCCAACATCATCCAGCACCGCCTGGGCTGCAAGCGGGCGGGCTCGGTGGACCTGCTGGCCGCGTGCGCGGGCTCGGTGTACAGCCTGTCCATGGGGGCCCAGTTCATCCAGACCGGCAAGTACAAGCGCGTGCTGTGCGTGGGCGCGGAGACGCTCTCGAAGATCACCGACTTCACCGACCGCGGCACCTGCGTGCTGCTCGCCGACGCCGCCGGCGCCGTCGTGCTGGAGGCCTCGCCGGACGACAGCGGGCTCATCGACTTCGACCTCTATTCCGACGGCCAGTACTGGGACCTCCTCTATATGCCGGGCGGGGGCTCGCGGCATCCGGCCACCCACGAGACGGTCGACAAGCGGATGCACTACGCGAAGATGAAGGGCTCGGAGGTGTTCAAGGTCGCGGTGCGGATGTTCGCCGAGTGCACGGAGCGGATCCTCACGCGCAACGGCTTCAGCGCCAAGGACGTCTCGCTGTTCATCCCGCACCAGGCGAATCTGCGGATCATCGAGGCGGCCGTGAAGCGCGTGAGCCTGCCCATGGACCGCGTGTACGTCAACGTGGACCGCTACGGCAACACCGGCGCCGCGTCGGTCTACGTGGCGCTCGAGGAGGCGCTGGCGGCCGGGCGCATCAAGAAGGGCGACCTGATCCTCATGGCGGCGTTCGGCGGCGGCTTCGCCTGGGGCGCCTGCCTGCTCCGCTGGTAGTGCGCGCATGATCGCATTCTTGTTTCCGGGCCAGGGCTCCCAGGCCGTGGGCATGGGCAAGGCCTTCCACGACGCCTCCGCGGGGGCGCGCGCCGTCTTCGAGGAGGCGAACGCCGCGCTCGGCTTCGACCTCCGGCGTCTGATGTTCGAGGGCCCGGAGAGCGAGCTGATGCTCACCACCAACACGCAGCCCGCCATCCTCACCGCGAGTGTCGCGGCGGCCGCGGCGTGCGCCGAGCGCGGCCTCCGGCCGGCGCTGGCGGCCGGGCACAGCCTCGGCGAGTACTCGGCGCTGGTGGTGGCGGGCGCGCTGCGCCTCTCCGATGCCGTCGGCGTCGTGCGCAAGCGCGGGGCGTTCATGCAGGAGGCCGTGCCCGTCGGCACCGGTGCCATGGCCGCCATCATGGGCCTGTCGCTCGACGTCGTGGAGGGCGTGGCGCGCGACGCCGCCCAGGGCCAGGTCGTGGACGTGGCCAACGTCAACTCCGCGCAGCAGATCGTGATCGCGGGCGACAAGGCCGCCGTCGAGCGCGCCGTTGCCCTCGCCGGCGAGCGCGGCGGCAAGAAGAGCGTGCTCCTGCCCGTGAGCGCGCCTTTCCACTGCGCGCTGATGAAGCCCGCCGCCGAGCGGCTCGCGGGCGAGCTGGCCGCCATCCCCGTGAGTGATCCGGCCATCCCCGTGGTGCGCAACGTGGACGCCGGCGTCACGCGCGCGGCGAAGGACGTGGCGCCGTACCTCGTGCGCCAGGTCGCGAGCCCCGTGCGCTGGACGGCGTGCGTGGAGCGGCTGGCCGCCGAGGGCGCCACCGCCTTCGTGGAGGTCGGCCCCGGCCGCGTGCTGACCGCGCTGACCAGGCGCATCGTCGAGGGCGCGCGCGGCTTCGCCGTGGAGGATCCCGCCGCCCTCGACAAGGCCCTGGCCGGAGTCGGCGCATGAGCCACCTCGAGGGTAAGGTTGCCGTCGTCACCGGCGGCACGCGCGGCATCGGCCTCGCCGTGGCGGCGTGGATGAGCGAGCACGGCGCCAGCGTGGTGATCTCGGGGCGCGACGCCGACCGGCTGAACCTGTCCGTCAAGGAGCTCGCGCGCGACGGCGCGCCGGTGGCCGGGCTCGTGGCCGACGCGGGCAAGCGGGAGGACGCCGACCGCCTCGTGGAGATGGCGCGCGAGCGCTTCGGCCACCTCGACATCCTCGTCAACAACGCGGGGATCACGCGCGACGGCCTGGTGATCCGCATGAAGGACGAGGACTGGGACCGCGTGCTCGAGACCAACCTCAAGGGCGCCTTCCTCATGACGCGCGCGGCGGCCAAGGCGATGGTGCGCGCCAAGACGGGCGGGCGCATCATCAACATCGCCTCCACGGCCGGGGCCATGGGCAACGCCGGCCAGGCGAACTACTCGGCGGCCAAGGCCGGCCTGATCGGGCTGACCAAGGCCACCGCGCGCGAGCTTGCGCACTGGGGCATTCTGGTGAACGCGGTGGCGCCCGGCCTCATCGAGACCGACATGGCCTTAGCACTGCCCGAGGACGCGCGCGAGGCGCTGCTCGGGCAGGTGCCGCTCAAGCGCATCGGAACCGCCCGTGAGGTGGCGGAAATGGTAGGATTCCTCGCCGGTGACGGGGCCGCCTACGTGACGGGGCAGGTCTTCCACGTCAACGGCGGCCTCTACATGTGAGCCACGAAGTGAACTTCTTCCCCATCCGGAGGTAACGGGTTCATGGCGAAGTCAGTCGAGGAGAAGGTGAAGGAGATCATCATCGAGCAACTCGGGGTGGAGGAGGACGACGTCAACCCGAACGCGAAGTTCATCGAGGACCTTGGCGCCGACTCCCTCGACACCGTGGAGCTCGTGATGGCGTTGGAGGAGCACTTCGACATCCAGATCCCGGACGAGGACGCCGAGAAGATCGTGACCGTCGGCGACGCGATCCAGTACATCAAGGACAACTCGTAGGGGCCACCGTGGATTCCCGCCGCGTCGTGGTCACGGGCCTGGGCGCGCTGACGCCCCTGGGCAACACCGTCGAGGAGTTCTGGTCCGGGCTCACCCAGGGCAAGTCGGGCGTGGGGCCCATCACCAAATTCGACGCCCAGACCAAGACCGCCGGCGGCGAGTACCACTACGTCACGCGCATCGCGGCCGAGGTGCGCGGCTTCGACGAGCTGAAGTACATCGACAAGAAGGACGCGCGCCGCTTCGATCCCTACCTCAAGTACGCGATGGCGTGCTCCGTCATGGCCGTCGAGGACTCCGGCCTCGACACGGGCAAGGTGGACGGCACGCGCTTCGGCGTCATGATCGGCTCGGGCATCGGCGGCATCCAGACGCTGCTCTCCAACTACGACGCGCTGAAAGAGAAGGGGCCCGACCGCGTGTCGCCCTTCTTCATCCCGATGATGATCGTCAACATGGCGCCGGGGCTCGTGTCCATGCGCTTCGGGGCCAAGGGCCCGAACTCCTCGGTGGTCACCGCGTGCGCCACGGGCAACCACGCCATCGGCGACGCCTTCCGGCTGATCCAGCGCGGCGACGCCGACGTCATGATCGCGGGGGGCGCCGAGGCCATCATCGTGCCGCTCACCATCGCGGGCTTCTGCTCGATGAAGGCGATGTCCACGCGCAACGACGAGCCGCAGAAGGCGTCGCGTCCCTTCGAGAAGGACCGTGACGGCTTCGTGTGCGGCGAGGGCGGCGGCATCCTCGTGCTGGAGTCGCTCGAGCACGCGCGCGCCCGGGACGCGCGCATCTACGGGGAGATCGTCGGCTACGGTCTCACGGGCGACGCGCACCACATGACGGCGCCCGATCCCGAGGGCGACGGTGCGGCGCGCGCCATGGCGGGGGCGCTGAAGGACGGCGGCCTCGCGCCCTCGGACATCGGCTACATCAACGCCCACGGCACCTCGACGCCGTACAACGACAAGTTCGAGACCATCGCCATCAAGCGCGTCTTCGGCGAGCACGCGCAGAAGCTGGCCGTGTCGTCGACCAAGTCGATGACGGGTCACCTCCTCGGCGCCGCCGGCGGCATCGAAGCCATCGCGACCGTGCTCGCGCTGCACCACGGGCTCCTGCCGCCGACCATCAACTACGAGACGCCCGACCCGGACTGCGATCTCGATTACGTGCCGAACCAGGCACGCAAGCAGGACGTCGAGACGGCGCTGTCGAACGCCTTCGGCTTCGGCGGCACCAACGCGACGCTGGCCTTCCGCAAGTTCCGGGCTTGATTCTCAAGCAAGGGGGCCTCGAAGGGCCCCCTTGACCCCCAACGCTCGTCGCGCCCCGGGAAACCCGGGGCGCTCCTCGAAGCCGTGACACCCCTTGATCTCGCCACGCTCGAAGCGGCGCTCGGCCACCGGTTCGCCGATCTCGTTCTGCTCGAGCGCGCGCTGACGCATGCCTCGTACGCGAACGAGCACCCGCCGCTCACGGCCCAGGACGGCCTCGCCTTCGTCGGTGACGCCGCCGTCGGGCTCGTGGTGGCCGAGCGGCTGCTCGCGCGCGAGCCCGACGCCGCCGTCGGCGTGCTCACGCCCGCCCGCGCCGCGCTGGTCTCCGGCGCGAACCTCGCGCGGTGGGCGACGGCGCTCGGCCTCGGCGCGCTGGTCCGGCTCGGGCGCGGCGAGGACCAGACGGGCGGCCGCGGCCGCGAGTCCATCCTGGCCACGACGCTGGAGGCCGTGCTCGGCGTGGTCTACCTGGAAGCCGGCCTCGACGCCGTCCGCCGCGCCGTCGATCGGCTCGCCGATCACAGGGGGTGATCGCGGCGCGTGATACGCTGGCGCTAGATGGCTGATCGCCCGCTCGCCGCCGATCCCTTCACGACGACCAACGGCCACGCGCTCCCGCGCCCGACCGCGCCGCCGCGCCGCCACCGCCGCCGCGGGGCCGGCCCGCTCGTCAACGTCGCCCTCTTCGCCCTGACCTGCCTGACCACGCTGCTCGCGGGGACGATGTTCGCCGGCTCGCCGACGTTCGACGCGTACCGCCTCTCGCGCGAGCCGCTCGCGTGGATGCTGAGCGGGGTGCCGTTCGCGGCCACCCTGCTCGGGATCCTCGTGGTCCACGAGTTCGGGCACTACTTCATGGCGCGCGCGCGCGGCGCGGCCGTGAGCCTGCCGTACTTCATCCCCGCGCCGCCGATGATCTTCATGGCGGGCACGCTCGGCGCGATCATCCGCATGCGCTCGGCGGCGCGCGACCGCAACGCGCTCTTCGACATCGCGGCCGCCGGCCCGCTGGCCGGCCTCGCGGTGGCCCTGCCCGCCGCACTCCTCGGCCTCGCGTGGTCGACGCTCGTGCCGGCGACGCCGGGCCCGCACCTGGTCTTCGGCGAGTCGCTGCTCACGCGCGCGCTCATGTGGCTGCGCTTCGGCGCCGTGCCGGAGGGGATGGTCGTCTTCACCCACCCCATGGCGGACGCGGCGTGGTTCGGCTTCCTCGTGACGGCGCTGAATCTGCTGCCCGCGGGTCAGCTCGACGGCGGCCGCATCGCGTACGCGCTGCTCCCGCGCGAGCACTCGCGGCTCGGCCGGCTCACCGTGGCCGGCCTGGGCGTGCTCGGCCTCATCGTCGCGGCGGTGTCGTACTGGGCCCGGCCGGAATGGATCTCGCTGGTCCCGGCCGTGAACTGGCTCGTGCTCGCCGCGCTCGTCCGCTTCGGGCTCGGCTACCGCCACGGCGGGGTGCTGAATCCCTCCGAGCCGCTGTCGCCGGGCCGGAGCGCGCTGGGAATCGCCTGCTTCGTGCTGCTCGTTCTGATGCTACCGCCCGTCCTGATCCACGCCGACTAATTACATGGGGGGCCCCGAAATGGCCCCCCAACCCCCCCAACGCTCGGGGCGCCCCGGGAAACCCGTGGCGCCCCTCGGTAGCGCTATGCTCCTAGCGCCTCCGCCCGCGCGACGAAGCGGGTGAGCCCGAGCGCCTCGAACCGCCGGCGCGCCTGCCGGGCCTCGTCCTTCGCCGCACCGTCCTGGCCGCGCCCGCGCGCGAGCACGGCCAGGGCCAGGTGCGTGCGGCCGGCCTCGAAGCCGGCGTCGATGCCCGCGAACGTGGCCAGCGCCAGATCGAGCCACCGCCGCGCGCCGGCGGCGTCGCCGCGCGCCTCGGCGGCCCAGCCGAGCACGCGCTGCGCGAGCCCGACGCCGTACGGGTGACCGGCGGCCGTGGCCACCGCGACGGCGTCCGTCGCCGTGGTGGCCGCCTCGTCCACGCGGCCCGTGCTCAGCAGCGCCTCGCCGAGCCACGCGGTGAACCAGCCCTGCGCGGGGCGGAAGCGGAAGCGCTCGAGGGATGCGATGGACTCGGCGAGTCTCGGGATGGCGTCGGCCGGCTCGCCGCGCTCGAGGTGCGCGTAGCCGAGCCAGCCCGTTCCCAGCGCGGTGTTGAGGGGATCGGTGGAGCCCTCCAGCCCCCGGCGGCACGCCGCGACCGCGGCATCGCCGTCGCCCGCGAGGGCGTGGATGCCGCCCGTCGTCCACGCCGCCGAGCGCTGCAAGCGCAGATCGCCCACCGCCGCGCCGATCTCGCCCGCGCGCGCCTCCGCGTCGAGGGCCGCCTCGAACTCGCCGAGCAGCGTGTGGTTGAAGCCGGTGGCCCAGAGGGCGCGGCCGAGCCACGCGCGGTCCGCGAGCCCGTCGAGCCGCGCGATCGCGGCGCGGCCGTGGGCCACGCCGTCGCGCAGCCGTCCCGACCAGAACCCTTCGAGGGCGAGCACGAAGTGCGCCTTGCCCACGGTCCTCGTGTCGCCGGCGCGGCCGGCCTCGGCGAGCGCGCCCTCGGCGCCGGCCGTGGCCCGCGCGCGCTCGCCGAGCAGGCTGCAGGTGTTGCCGAGCAGGAAGTGGAAGCGGCCCGCCAGGGCGGGATCGCCGAAGGCCTCCACCAGCGGCGCCTCGCGCTCCAGGAGCGCGAGCGTCTCCGGCAGCCGGCCGAGCAGCGACAGCGAGCGCGCGCGCCGGAAGAGAAGATCGACGCGGGCGCGCTCGCGCGCCGGGGAGGGCAGGCGCTCGGCGTGCGCGACGGCCTCCGCCAGCGCGGCCAGCGCCTCGGTGTGCGCGTAGGCGCGCGCTGCGCGCTCGGCGAACATCTTCAGATAGCGCACGGCGCGCTCGGGGTCGCCGCTGCGCGCCGCGTGATGGGCGAGGCGATCGTCGATCTCGTCGAGGCGGCCGGCGTAGAGGCCCTCGAGCACCTCCACGGCCCGCGCGTGCGCCGCCGCGCGCTCGGGCGGGCGCACGCTCTCGTACGCGACCTCGTGGGTGAGCGCGTGCTTGAACACCCAGGCCGGCTCGCCCGTGCCCGCCATCTCGTGGAGGAACTCGAGGCGCCGCAGCGCCGTCAGGGGAGGCTCGACGTTGCCCGGCCACACCGCGCGCAAGAGCCGCAGCGGAAACTCCCGGCCCAGCACGGCGGCCGTCGCGAGCAGCCGGCGGCTGTCCTCGGGGAGCTGGGCCATGCGCGCCGTGAGCACGCCTTCCACCGTCGTCGGCACCGCGGTGGCGCCGGCGTCGTCGCCGCCCGCCGCCGTGGCGCGCGCGAGCTCCTCGAGGAAGAACGGGTTGCCCTCCGCGCGGCCGACGATGGCGCGCGCGAGCGGCTCGGACGGCGGGCGCTCGGGCACCGCGCCGTGGATGACGGCCAGGCTCTCCTCGGTCGCGAGCGGCTTGACCGTGAGCTGGGTCGCGTACGAGCGCTCCAGGCCCGGCGGGCGCACGCCGGGACGGTAGGTGAGGATCGCGAGGATGGGCGCCCCGGCCAGGCTCTCCAGGAGCGCGCCGAGGCACTCCTGCGACGTGCTGTCGATCCAGTGCAGGTCCTCGATTACGACCACCAGGCGGCCGGCCTGCCGGGCGGCGTCGAATAGCAGGCGGCGCAGCGCCTCGAACGTGCGCGCCTTCACCGTCTCGGGATGGAGCGCGCCGAGCGCGCCGCCGTCGTCGACGCCGAGGAGCCGCAAGAGGTACGGCGCGCCCTCCGGCTCGAGGGCCACGCCGCCGCTGACCCCGCACTGCTGGCGCACCAGGTCGAGGAACGGCAGATAGGGGATGCCCTGGCCGTAGGACAGGCAGCGCCCCTCCAGCCAAGGCACCCGCGCGACGGCCCGGAACTCGGCGAGGAGCCGCGACTTGCCGATGCCGGCGTCGCCTACGATGCCGATCAGGTGGCCGCCACCCGAGCCGATCGCCGCCAGCCGGCCCTCCAGCAGCCGCAGCTCCTCGGCGCGGCCCACGAAGCCGCCGGCCGAGGCGCGCACCACGGCGGGCGTCTCCGCCACGCTCAGCGCGTACGCGGGCCCGGCGCCGCTCTCGAGTCCGGCCAGGTGGAATCGCCCGCGCAGGAGCCCGCGCGCGGCCTCGCTGACGACGATGGCGCCCGGCGCCGCGCGCCCCAGCAGGTCCGCGAGCACGGCGCGCGCGTGGTGCCGGTCGTCGAGGTCCACGCTCGGCGTCTCGCCGAGCCGGCCGACGAGGAAGCGCCCGGCGTGGACCGCGACCACAGCGCCGTCGGGACCCGTCACCCGCTGGATGGCGAGGGCGGCGAGGGCGGCGCGGTGAGCCGCGTCCTCGATCGGCTCGACCCCGAAGGCCGCCACGACGCCGCCGATGCCCGTCTCCTCCACGCGGCCGTCGAAGCTCGCGATCTTCTCGATCACGGGGGCCAGCGCGGCGCCCGTGTCCGCCGCCTCGGCGCGCACGCGCGCGTGCAGCAGGGCCAGGATCCGGTGCTCCCAGCGCACCACGCCGGTGGCCGGCGCCCGCGGCGCCGACCCGATGGACGCGGGCGGCACGCGGCTTGTGCGCGTGGCCCCGAGCTCGAGCCGTTCCATGCGGTAGCGCAGCGTGTTCCGAGAGAGGCCGAGACGCACCGCCGCCCGCGAGACGTTGCCGCCGGTGGCGCGGAGCGCCTCGAGGAGGCGCTCGCGCTCGAGTCCGGGCGCGCCGTCGGCGGGCCGCGGCGCGGGCGCCGGCCCCTCGCCAACCGCGAGCCCGAGATCGATCGCGTCGACACTCGTCCCGTCGGTCAGGAGCGCGACCCGCTCGACGGCGTTGGCGAGCTCGCGGACGTTGCCCGACCAGCGGTGGCGCGCCAGCGCCTCGCGGGCGGCCCGCGTGAACGTCTTCGCGGGCAGCCGGTAGTCCGCGCAGGCGCGCTCGAGGAAGTGCTCGGCGAGCAGGAGGATGTCGCGCCCCCGCTCGCGCAGCGGCGGCATCGTGAACGTCAGCACGGCCAGCCGGTGATAGAGCGCCTCGTGGAAGCGCCGCTCGCGGCGCGCGACGGCCAGGTCCTCGCTGGTCGCGGCGAGGATCCAGACGTCCACGGGCTCGCTGCGCGTGCTCCCGAGCCGTCGCACCTCGCGCTCCTCGAGCGCCTTCAGCAGCTTGACCTGCACGCTCTCGGGGACGAGGGCGACCTCGTCGAGGAAGAGCGTGCCCCGGTGCGCCGTCTGGAAGAGTCCGGCCTTGGCCTGACGCGCGTCGGTGAACGCTCCACGCTCGAACCCGAACATCTCGGCCTCGAGGAGCGTGTCGGGGATTGCCGCGCAGTTGACGCTGACGAAGGGCCCGTCGGCGCGTGGGCTCGCCCGGTGGATCGCGGCGGCGAGCATGCCCTTGCCGGTGCCGGTCTCGCCCTGGATGAGGATCGGCGGCAGGCGGCGGCCGTCGGTGCGGTGAGCGAGAAGGTGCTCCACCTGCTCGCGGACGGCGATCATGGTGGGACTCTCACCCAGGAGCGCGGCGAAACCGGCCATCGGGCGGCATCCTAGCCGATGCGCTGGCAGAGCGCCCGAGTTTCCACCACCACCACCAGCGATTTCGGCCTGATCCGAGTTGTAAGTAGCTGATTTAACGATCTTGAAAGTCTGGTGTCTCGTTTGCTCTGACGCTGGGCTCGTATGGGCTTGTCTACCCACCCGTCGATAGCGGCACGCTCGGGCGCGGATTCTTCGAAGCCAGCGCCCACTCCCGTCGTCTCTCAAGCAACGGCTCCCGCGATGCTCGACGCCGACGATGCTCTGGTCTCGCGGTGCCGCGCCGGCGACACCCAGGCGTTCGAGAGGCTGTTCGAGCGACACCACGCTCGCGTGTTCCGGCTGGCGCTTCACATCCTGCGCGACCGCGAGGCCGCGCTCGATGCGGTGCAAGAGACGTTCATCCGGGCCCACCGTGGGCTCGAGCGATACAGTGGTGAGGGCAGCTTCGGAGGCTGGCTGGCGCGCATCGCGGCGAACCTGGCGGTGGACGGGCTGCGCCGGCGCCAGCGCGACGAGGTGATCACCATCGAGGACGACGGACGGCTCGTCGCCGAGGTGGTGGCGGGCGGACCGGGCCCGCACGAGGCCGCCGAGGCGTCACGCCTGCGGGGCGCGCTCGAACGGGGATTGGCGAGGTTGTCGGCCATGCAGCGGATCGTGCTCGTGATGAAAGAGATCGAGGGGATGTCCTGCGAAGAGATCGCCGCCGCGCTCCATTGCTCGGTGGGAACCGTCATGTCCCGCCTGCACTACGCCCGCGCCAAGATGCAGCGCCACCTCGCCCGCTGGGAAGGCCGCCGGCCGTGAAGGAAGAGCAGCACGCCGCACGCTGCACGCTGTGCCGCGAGGAAGCGCCTCGCCTGGGCGGGCGGCTGCGCTCGCTGACCGTGGAGCCGATGAGCGGCCTGGAGCGTGACCGGGCCTGGGTGGCCATCGCCGCCGGCACGCGGCCACGCGTCTCGCGCGTGGCCACCGTGCTGGGGCGGCTCTGCGGCGTGGGGCGCCGCCGGCCCATCGTCGGCTGGGTGGCGGCGGCGGCCGCGGTCCTCCTCGTGCTCGCCCCGCTGCACCTCGGCTTCGAGCGCCAGGTCGTGAGCCAGGCGCAGCTCAACGCGCAGACGGTCATCGACGTCCTCGACGCTCCACAGGCCGCGTCCGTCTTCGTCTTCGAGACGCCGGAGGAAAAGCTCTCGATCATCTGGGTGATCGAGTCGGAAGCGCCGGAGAACCCGCGCTGATGCGAGGCCGCACCGGCCGGTGGCTGACGGCGCTGCTCGCGGCGGCGCTGCTCGCGAGCCCCGCCCTGGCGCAGGCGCCCCGTCCCGTGAGCTTCACGGCCCAGGTCATCGAGGCCTCGAACCCGGCGCAACCCCAGAAAGACGCGGCCGTCCCCGACAGCCTCCTGCGCGAGCTCCAGCGCACGTTCCAGTTCAAGCAGTACAAGTCGCTCGGCAGCAAGAGCAGCCCGCCGACGGCCGTCGGCGCGCTATGGTCGCCGGACTCGCTGCCGGGGGGCGTGACCCTCCAGGTGACTCCCAAGTCCGTGGACGGCAGCATGATCGCCGTCGACGTGAAGCTGCTCCGGGGCAGCGCCCCGGTCGTAGCCACCACCGTCCGGGTCGCCCCGGGCGGGCAGGTGGTCGTCGGCGGACCCACCACCGGGGCGGGCTCGCTGATCGTCGTCCTCAGCGCGCGCTGAATTATGCTCGCGCGCTGGCCGCAACTATGCTAAAAACCGAGGCGCACGCACGGTCGTAGGCCGTCTCCCTGGAGGGAGCGATTCGAGGACATCGGGTCAGACGCAACTGGGCGGGCGTCGTCGTTGTCCTGACGCTTTTAGGCCTCGATCCGGCGCCGCCGGCCGGCGCCCAGACGCCGCCCGCGCAGCCACCGGGTCCCGGCGCCCCGCCGCCACCCGCGTCCGGCGGCCTGCCGCCCACCGCGCCCGCGCCGGCCCAGCCCACGCCCGCCGCTCCGCCGCCCGCCATCGCCGGCCAGACGCCCGAGCCGGGCAGGCTCATCCTCGAGCGCAAGCCCGAGATCGGCGTGATGTTCCAGTCGCCGGAGGCGATCGACCAGAAGTCGGTGGTCATGGAGGTCGACGGCGTCGACGTCACGATGGTGGCCCGCGTCGACAACGGCCGCGTCTCGTACGTGCCCGGGGCCCCCCTCAAGCACGGCGAGCACAAGGTGAAGATCACCGCCAACGCCAGGGACGGCTCGACGCTGGCGCCGCTCGAGTGGTCGTTCAAGATCCGGCGCTTCTCGATCTTCGAAGAGGCCTCGCTGAGCGGCGAGCTCTCCGCGACGTACGAAGGGGCCCTGCGCAAGCCCAAGAAGGAGCCGTCACCGGGCTCGGGCGTCAGCCACAAGACGGAGACCCCGGTCCACAACCTCCAGTCGAACCTCTCGGTCCGCGGCCTGCTCAAGGAAGGCGAGTTCACCGGCAAGCTCGACGCCAACATCCGTTACGCGGACAACTTCAAGCCGCAGGCGCGGCCCAAGGAAGACACCGAGAAGCTCGATATCGCGAACTACCTGATCGGCCTCGACCGGAAGCCGCTCACGTTCGAGCTGGGCGACATCCTCGTCAACGAGGGCTTCTACGGGGCGCCGAGCCTGTCCCGGCGCGGCATGCACCTGGTGGCCAAGGACGAGAGCCTCGGGGTCATGGCCCACCTGTTCGGTACGCGGTACGAGACCACGAGCGGGCACGATCCGTTCTTCGGGCCGGAGGAAGGCCACTCGCTGATCTGGGGCGGCGCCATCGGCTACTCGCCGTTCAGCGACAAGGAAGCCCTGCGGCTGCACGTGATGAACGTGAAGGGCCACCGCTACTCCAGCTCCCCGGGCGCCAACGTCGGCACGATCGTCGCCGGCGAGGAGGGCGACCTCTGGAGCTTCGGCACCTCTTCCAGCTTCGCCAACGGCCGCTTCAAGATCCTGAGCGAGATCGCGTTCTCGGAGTTCGACACCAACACGACGGACGAGTTCCACGAGCAGGCCGACAAGGCGTGGCGTGTCCGGCTCGAAGGCCAGGAGCCGCTGTTCACGCTCTTCGACGGGCCGGTGGCCATGCGCTGGGGCGGCGAGTACTCCCGCGTCGGCTTCGCGTTCCGCAGCCCCGCCAACCCCGGCCTGCAGGCCGACCGCGACGGCTGGAGCGTGAAGAGCGACACCACGTGGAAGATCGTCACCGTCACCCTCGGCTACGCGGCCTTCCACGACAACCTCGACCTGCTCGCGACGCTGCCGCGCGTCCGCACCTTCGTCTGGAACGGCGGCATCGCGCTGGCGCCGCCCGACCTGCCGTCGGTGGCCTTCAACTACAACCGCTCCGACCAGCGCAGCTTCTACGAGCCGGAGAGTCACGGCGGCAAGGGCGTGGACAACCTGCAAGACACCTACACGCTCACCACCGGGCTCAGCCGCGAGCAGTGGAGCGCGAACATCACGCTGACGGCCAACTTCTTCGACGAGAAGCGCCCGATCACCATCGGCACCACGGGCGGCGACCGCGACACCTACACGACGCAGGGCTCCTTCTCCTACAAGCCGCTGCCGCCGTTGACCATCACGCCTTCGCTCACGTGGACGGTGATCGACGAGAAGAACAAGCAGACCGTGCTGGGCTTCAGCGGCGAGCAGACGCTGCAGCGCGTGCGGACGGAGAGCCTCACGGGCACGCTCGGCGTCGCCCACGAGATCATCGCCCAGGTCCTGAACCTCGACGTCCAGCTCTCCGGCGCCTCCAGCCAGTCCTCCGACGGCCTGCAAGACAACCAGGTCTGGAGCGGCGTGGGCCGGATCACCTGGAACCTCGGCAAGCTCTTCTGGGACTACGGCAAGCAGGCGGTCTCCCTGCGCGTGAACTGGAACCGCACGCTCGACCACGTGGTACCGCGCGACACCAACGAGATCGGGGTCTTCGTCATCCTCGACCTCCTGGCGCCGTACAACCTATGAGCCGCGCGCGCCTCGTCCGGATCGCCGCCGCGCTCGCCGCCTTCGCCGTCGCGCTTCAACCGTGGCCCGCCGCCGCGCAGGCCCCGGTCAACAGCGGCGCGATGCAGCCGGTGCCGAACGGCCTCAACGTCTCGGTGCTCCGGCCGACGGCGGTCAACGTCGTCTGGACGCTGCGCGGGGGCACCCCGGGCGCGCGCATCCAGTCCCCGATCGGCCTCTTCAAGGAGCGCAACGTCGGCGGCAGCCAGGCGGGAGTCGGGGCCGGGAGCTGCGTGACCGCTCCGACGGCCGCCGCGGGCGAGACGATGGGCGTCATCGACTCCCCGGTCACGACCGTGGTCAACCCGAACGGCGTCGCGCGCGTCGTCGAGACGCTCATCATCCCGGGCACGGTCGCCGAGCGCGCGCTCAAGCGCGGCCTCGACATCTTCTTCTACTGCCGGGAGTTCACCAACGCCGCTGGCGGCGCGATCGTTCCTGGCTTCCCGGCCGTCACCAACACCGTGACCTGCAAGCAGGGCTCGAGCGCCTACGCGAACTTCTCGATCGCCCGCGCCGAGCTCTTCTTCGAGGACCACCGCCGCACCGCCACCGTCCCGCTCGGCTCGCCCGACCTCAAGGTCATGGCCGACGTGGCGTACAACGGCTCGGGGCTCATGCGCGCCGTGTGGGAAGTGGCGGAGCTCGGCGCCACGAATCTCGGCAACGTGCCGATCAACGCGCCGCCGCGCGTGTTCGACACGCCGGTCGCGCCGAACCTGCTCCCGCAGCGGAACCTGTTTCGCACGCTCCACACGATCACCCAGTACGTGGGGTTCGGGGACCGCGTGCTCCTGACCCTGCCGCCCTCGATCCCGCTGCCGACCACCCAGCCGGGCACGTTCGTCGTGAACCTGAGATTCGTCGACCCGCCGGTCGGTTTCGAGATCCCGGTGGCCACCTACTTCGTAAAGTCGAACGAGCACCCGATCAAGCGAGCGGCGATCAACCTCTTGACCCCGGCGGAGGCGCAGACGCTGCCCTACACCTTGTTCGGCTTCCGGTGGGAGTCGGTCCCCGGGGCGAGCCAGTACCGGCTCGACGTGTTCCCCGCCGAGACCGTCGTCTCGCAGACCTTCCCTGGCGTGATCGAGGGGCCGCGGACGAACCCGTCGAACGACAGCAATGTCTTCCAGCGGGCCCCCGCCGACCTGAGCGGTGACCGCGAGGCCATCCTGTCCGCGCTGGTGCCCTCGGCGATGACGTCGTTCAATCTGCGCCAGGGTCACTTCACCCGGCTCGTGGCCGGTCGCGTCTACACGTGGCAGGTGCGGGCGCTCGACCAGCAGGGCAACATCATGGGCGCCAGCCCAGTCCGCCAGTTCACGCTCGCGCCGCGCTGAGCGGCTCGCTTCATGTAGCCTGAGGATATGAACCGCCTCCTCACCGTGGCCCTCCTGGTTCTCGTCGCGCTCGCGGGGCCGGATCGGGTGGGCGCCCAGGCGCCCTTCACGGTGACGCGGGTCGAGCTCGTGTTCCCGAACGGCCGCGGCGAGATCACGGTGCCGCTTCGATACCCCGATCTGCGCGCGTTCGGCCTGCTGCGCTTCAGCGGCATCGGGGTGGCGCAGGGGACGTGGAAGGTGGACGGCCGCATCATCGGCCCGATCGCGGAGCCGACCGCGTACGGCGAAGACCTGATCATCTCGTCGCCGTCGCTGCCGACGTTCGAGGCGGGCCAGCACCGGGTGACCCTCGATCTCACCAACCCGCATCCGACGTTCAGGATCCCCGAGGTCACCTACTTCGTTACCAACGAGGATCTCGAGACATTCCGCAAGCGAATGGAGGCGCCCAAGTGACTCGCGCCCTCACGCTCGCCCTGCTCGTCGTGCTCGTGATCGCCGGCGGCGCCGCCGCGGAGGTGGCCGTCACCGCGGTCAGCGTGGCGAGCCTGAAGGTGACGGCCGGCGCGCGCGCCAGCGTCACGCTCCAGGGGACGGATCTCGACCAGATCCAGAGCGCCGTCGTGCTCAAGGGCACCGCGCCCGGCGCCGGCGTCACGGCGGAGCTGGCGCCCGCGGCCGGCAAGACCTCGCGGATGGTCACCATCGTCACGCAGACCTCCGCGGCGCCGGGCCGCGACTACAAGCTGCAGCTGACCGGCGGCAAGCAGACGGTCGTGCCGGCGCTGGCGATCGAGATCGCGTCGGCGGCGACCGCCGCAGCACCCGAGACGAAGCCCGCCGCGCCCGTGACGCCGACGCCGACAGTGGAGCCGAAGACGGCCACGCCGGGGACCACGCCGACGCTCGCGCCGAAGGCGCCGACGACCGCGCCGGCCCCGACGCTCACGGTGCCCAAGGCGACGACGCCGCCGGCGCCGGCCCCGACGGTGGCGGCCCCGGCACCGAAGGTCGCGACGACGACCCCGCCGACGCTGGCCGCCCCCAGGACGGTGTCACCGCCAACGGCCACGGCCCCAACGACGATCGCGCCGCGCCTTCCTACCGCCGCCCTGATCGTGACGCCGAGCGTGTCGTCCGTCGTGCCGTCGGCGCTCCAGCTCGCCCCGGGCGGGAAGGTCACGCTCGCGCTCTACGGCCAGTCGCTCGACCGGCTCCAGGCGGTCTCGGTCACGCCGGCGCGGACCGGCACGTCCGCCGTGACGGCGACGCTCGGGCCCGCGGCCCCGACGATGCGCACGCTCACGCTGACCGCGGGACCGGCGACGCCCGCCGGGCGCTACCAGCTCACCGCGCAGGCCGGAACCACGTCCTTGATCCTCAACGCGGCCGTGAACGTCTCGGCGCCTCCCCCGGCGCCGCCCGTCCTGCTGCGTGTCGAGCCTGGGACCGACGGCTATGCGCTCGTCGGCCGAAACTTCGGCGCCGATCCCGCGAAAGTGGTGGTGTACGAGGGGTTCTCGCGGGTGAGCACGTTCGCCATGACGCTCACGCCGGACCGCATCAGCGTGCGGTCGCGGCCGACGGGGACCGTGCAGCATCGCGTCGAGGTCGCTGGAGCGTCCAGCGGCACGCTGAGCTTCACGCATCCGGGAGCGACGATCGGCTCCGTCGGCGTGTCGAGTGCCGAGCTCGCGCGGATCCTCGCCTCGCCGAAGGCCGCCGGCGCGAGGGCGCCGGCCGCGCCCTTGATCGCGCCGGGCGCGCCGCCGCGTGCGGCCGGCCCCGCCGCGGCGCCATCGCCCAGCGGCCCCGGTGTGTCGGCGCCGACGGGCGGCTCGACGCCGCCGGGCGCGTCGACGCCGTCGGTCGCCGGACCGCGCCCGCCGCCGTCGGCGCCGCGGCCCCAGGCCCAGGCGGCCTTCGTGCCCAGGAGCGCCGTCACGCCCGAGCTCACGATGACGGGTCTCGGCCCGCAGCCGGGCTTCGGCCAGTGACGAGCCGGCTCGCCGGCGCCGCAGCGGCGCTGCTCGCGACGCTCGCGCCGGGTCAGGCCGCCGCCGAAGACTTCAGCCTCAACGTACCCGTGAGGGTCTCGAGCCTGGTGCCCGGCATTCGCGGCGGGCTCGTGGCGTGTGTGGTGGGCCCGATGTCGATCGCCGCCGTGCAGCGTCCGGTCACGCACGCGGGCGAGCGCGTCGGCTTCGGCGTCGAGCCGTTTCCCATCGACGCCAGCCGCGGGTTCGCCGGAACGGTCACCGTCGCCTTCGACGCGGATCCCGGCAAGGACCCCGCCGCCGCGACGCACTACAAGTGCTGGCTCCAGCTCACGGCCAACCCCGATGCTCCGGGCGCCGTCGGCGTCCCCGGCGTCGACGCCAACGATCCCGTCCTCCTGCCGCGCCCGGGCACACCGTTCACCCAGGTGATCACGGGGGAGCTGCCGCGCTGAGCGCAGGATGCGGGACGTGCTGGACATAGAGGAGCGTCACGGGTTCCCCGGGACGC